>NZ_CP157675.1:2445000-2762109 GCF_040105105.1 Polaromonas hydrogenivorans
GTGCGGTGGTTCACCGCGAGATGGACTGGACGGCGTTGAAACTCATGCTCGAGGGCATCGAGCCCAAACGGCAGTACAAGCGCTATCGCAGCCCGCGCAATTGGGGACAATCCTGTGCCGTACCGCAGGCGCCCTCGGTAACATAAGGTCTATGTCTTTGACGCTGACGCCCCGAGTTCCTGATGCCATCGCGGTGGCTGCGCTCGGGCCTGCGCAAATAGCGCAGATGCTGCAGAGCCAGGCCGCACAGATCGAGGAGCTCAAACGCCAGATCGAGTGGTTCAAGCGCCAGATCTTCGGCAACAAGAGCGAGCGCTTTGTGCCCCAGGTCGATGCGCAGCAGATGCACCTCGGCCAGTTGCTGGGCGATCTGGCACAGCCTGGCGATCAGAGCGAAACCACCCAGATCGTTCCCGCCCACAAGCGTCGCCGGACCGTCAGCGACTTCAGCGATGAGGGGGCTGCGGCGGCGACATTCTTCGACGAGGCCAAGGTGCCGGTGCAGGTCATCGAGGTTCCCAACCCTGAAGCACAAGGTCTGGCGCCCGAGCAGTACGAGGTCATCGGCGAGAAGATCAGTCACCGCCTGGCGCAGCGCCCGGGCAGCTTTGTCGTACTCAAGTACGTGCGCCCCGTGATCAAGCGCCGCGACACGCAGACCCTGCACTGTCCGAGCGCGCCGCTGGGCGTCATCGAGGGCAGCCGTGCCGACGTCAGCTTCATCGCCGGCGTGCTGCTGGACAAGTTCCGCTGGCACCTGCCGCTGTACCGCCAACACCAGCGCATCCAGGAGGCCGGCTTCAAGACCAGCCGGCCGTGGTTGACACAGCTGGTGCAGAAAGCGGCACAGTTGCTCGAACCCATCTACACGGCGCAGCTCGATTCGATCCGTGCCAGCCGCGTCATCACGATGGACGAGACCCCGATCAAGGCCGGCCTGGGCGGTGGCGGCAAGATGAAGGCCAGCTACTTTTGGCCGGTTTACGGTGAACATGACGAGGTGTGCTTCCCGCACTTCGAGTCACGTCGCCATGAGCATGTGCAGCAGGCCCTGGGCCTCAAACGCAAACCGGGCACCGTGCTGCTGAGCGACGGCTACGAGGCGTATGCCAGCTACGCCAGCAAGAGCGGCATCACCCACGCTCAATGTTGGGCCCACTCCAGGCGGGCGTTCTTCGAAGCGCAGGGCGCCGAACCCAAGGGGGCGGCCGAGGCCTTGCGCCAGATCGGCGCGCTCTACCAGATCGAGGACGAGATCCGCCAGGCCAAGCTTTTGGGTGAGGCCAAGCGGGTGCATCGTCTCGCCCACAGCAAGCCTCGGGTTCAGGCATTCTTCACCTGGGTCGATCAGCAGTTTGAACAGCAGGGCCTGTTGCCGAGCAACCCGTTGACGAAGGCCTTGGCCTACGTGCGCGAGCGTCGTGCGGGGTTGTCGGTCTTCCTCGAAGACGCTGACGTGGCCATCGACACGAACCACATCGAACGTGCCCTGCGCCCGATTCCGATGGGCAAGAAGAATTGGTTATTTTATTGGACGGAGGTGGGCGCCAAGCACGCCGGCATCGTGCAAAGCCTGATCGCGACATGCCGGCTGCATGACATCGATCCATACACCTACCTCGTCGATGTCTTGCAGCGCATCAGCGTGCAGCCGGCGCAGCGCGTGCACGAGCTCACCCCGCGGCTGTGGAAGCAACACTTCGCCGAGCGCCCCTTGCGCTCGGGAATCTGAGTCCATGAGCGAGCTGTCCCAGGCCCAGGTCGTCCAGGCGGTCGTTGCCGTGGAGCGCATGAGCGCTGCACAGCGCGTGCAGCTGGCCGACGAAATTTATCTGCGCCAGCCCAACCTGCTGGCCTCGGTGCTGGTGCTCGAGCGCATGGGCGTGAGCCTGCAGCAGCTGGAAGTACCGATTTACATCCTGATGGTGGCCTGCCAGGCCATCAAGGCGTCGGCGCTGGACTGGCCCCTCATCACGGAGGACGTTCAGGAGCGCTGCCTGCAGCGCCTCAATGGCAGCATTCGGTTCGACGAATGTTTGAGTCCCGAGCTCATGCGGCAAGCCGCCCAACAACGCGTCGACGATCATGCGCAACGCTATCTGCTGGCGTTCGTACACGGGTACTTGCGCGATCATGACTTGCTGGCGGTGCGCAGCGATGCCGAGAAATACCTGCTGCTGGCCTCCTTCAATCTCGTCGAATGCATCGCCGCCACCGCACCCGGCGGCAGACCTCAGCGCCGTCCTTCCTCTGGCAAGCAAACCGCGTCCCGACTCCGACCCTTCTGAGCATCCGGGCTTACGCGTCAACAACGCCGCAGGGTTACCGGTTACGGGCAAGGCGCGGGCGCACCCGAGCCCATCGTACCCAAATCGACGAAAGCCATCGGTGCCTGGCTTTGGGCGTCCTGCTTGAGCTGGCGAACCACGCCAGCCCCACCAAGCAAGCGCGAACGCCAGCGCGCAAAGCTACTGCGGCACAGACCCTCACGGCGGCAGAACGCCTCTACCGTCAATCCGGCGCCTTCAAAGCGTTTGAACGCTTCGAGCCAGGCTTGCTCGTTCAAACGGTGACGGCGCTTTACGCCCTCGTTGACCATGGCTTGCATCGCTGTTGCTCCTCATCGTAAATCAATGAAGGCATTGTTCCCGACGACACCTTTGCAAGGAAGGACGCCGTTCAGTTACCGGTTACCTGCGCATGGCCTGGTTCAAGCGCCACCCGGGCAAGCACGCGGGGGTGCTGTTTCACAGCGACCGGGGCAGCCAGTACGCCAGTGGTGTCTTCAGGAATGTGCTCAAGGAGTACGGCATCACGAGTTCCATGAGTCGGCGTGGCAACTGTTGGGATAATGCCTGTAGCGAGACGCTATTTGGCTCGTTGAAGGTGGAGCGCTTGCACGGGCAACGCTTCGTGACTCGGCGCCACGCCAAGGATGAGACCATCGCGTGGCTGCTTTGGTACAACAAAGCCCGGCTGCATTCGACGCTGGCTTACGTCAGCCCGATGCAGTTCGAGCAAACCTGGCTTGCGGTTCAGCCCAGGCAAGCCAGTTCATGATCTCGGTTATGGGATACGCAATCCGAATACGAAGGGACTTTCCACTTTCAGGCAACGGAGTCGCGTGCCAAGATTGAAATTCGAAGTCACTGCAACCCTTTGAATGGAGAATTACCATGAACGAGATTACCCGAGTCGGTGTTGATTTGGCAAAGAACGTCATCCAGGTTCACGCCGTCGATGCGGCTGGCAAGATGGTGACAAACAGGGCTCTGTCGCGAGGCAAGTTCATTGAGTGGTGCGCCACATTGCCTGCGCGCTGTCTTGTCGCAATGGAGGCCAGTTCCAGTGCGCATTACTGGGCTCGCAAACTCGCTGCCCTCGGCTTGGATGCGCGAATCATTGCTGCACAGCTCGTGAGCCCGTATCGACTGTCGGGCAAAAGCGGCAAGAACGACGCCAATGACGCGGCCGCGGTGTGCGAGGCGGCCTCTCGCCCTACCATGCGCTTCGTGCCCATCAAGACCATCTCCCAGCAAGGCATGCTGTGCGTGCATCGCTTGCGTGAGGGATTGAAAGAAGAGCGCACCGCCTGCATCAATCGCATTCGGGGCCTGCTGGCCGAATTCGGCTTGGTGATAGCCCGCAGTTCCAAGGCATTGAGCGAGTGCCTGAGTGAAATGATTGAGGATGCTGACAACGATCTGCCAGGCACAGCCCGTCTGGTTATTGAACGTGCGCGCAGTCAGTGGCAAGAGATCGACGCCCATATTGAGTGGTGTGATGAACGCATTGCCGCGCACATCAAGGACGATGAGCAAGCCAAGATGGCGACCCGGCTCATGGGCGTTGGTCCCGTCACGGCATCGGCGGTGGTGGCTACGGTGGGTGACTTTAAGCAGTTCAAGAACGGTGCACAGTTCGGCGCGTGGCTGGGGTTGACGCCAAGGCAGAATTCCAGCGGAGGAAAAAACAATCTGGGCAGCATCACCAAGCGCGGTGACATGTACCTGCGCATGCTGCTCATTCAGGCAGCTAAGTCAGCCGTCATGACTGCGCATAAGCGCGACGATCCGATCTCCCTATGGACGCACAAACTGCGTGAGAAATCCGGTTGGCAAAAGGCCATGGTCGCGCTTGCCAACAAGAATGCGCGCATTCTGTGGGCCGTGATGACAAAGGGCCAGCCCTTTGATGCGCGGCATGTGAGTGTCAATCCGGCATGCACCACTCTCTTGGTGCCGGCGGCATAGCAATCCAATCACAGTGTAGTTTCCTTGCCAGACGTGAAATCGAAGATGCAATGAACAGGTCAGACCGGCAGCAGGCAAACTCGACTTGCCCCTTGTGATTCGGGTTAATCGAATCACGAAATCCGAATGGAGTCCTGCTGAGCGGTTCGTATCTGGGGCCGCACTGTAACCAGTGCAACAAGCCCGTCTGTAGGTTTGCAGTCTGTTCCTCGTTTCAAGTCACTTCGTGCTTCTCGGTCGCAAGGAATACCGTCTCTCTTGACTGCGTGAAAAGTCCCTGTAGGGGCAAGGTCAACCTGATTGAAAACCTCTTCCGCGCATGAAGGTATTTCGCCGTGTTGCCACCCGGTTTGACAAGCTCGACATCAGATTTCTGGGCTTTGTACACATCGCCGGCATCATGAAATGGCTCCACTGACTTTCCGAACACGGCCTAGTCACTGAGCGTTGACAGCGTTTTTACTTGCAAGCACTGAGTGGTACAGCGACTCCTGCTTCAGTACCAGCTTGCGCCACTGGTAGGAGCTAGCGAAATCCTTCGCCCCTTGACTCAACTGATTTCGTAGCACTGGTTGGGTCAGAACCAATTCAAGAGCATGCTGCAACTGGAATGCATCTGTAGGGCTATCAAGAATTAGAGCATTAATGCCATGCTGCAGCAAACCTGAAATACCACAGTATTTTGACCCACTAATAACTACCGGCAAGCCATAGGACATGGCTTCCAGAACGACCATGGCGAAAGTGTCTTCAAGCGTAGGATGGGCCAAGCAATCTGCAGCTTCATAGGCAGGTGCAACGTCTTTAAGTGAACCTAGAAAGAAAACGCGATTTCCCAAGTTTAATGTTTTCACCTGCTCTCTGAAGAAGGATATCTGCGACTGATTCCCCACGACTGCCAACATGAAGTCGACAGGAAACCGTGCAAGCGCCTTCAGCAAGGTTGCAAGGCCTTTTTTTCGGTAATCGTTGGCGACAAACAGTATGCAGTACCCAGCGAGGGGCAAACCTAATAATGCCCTTGCCGCATCTTTGCGCAGTTTCGTTACCGGTAACTGCGGCATCGTAATGCCCGGAGTAATAACCGAAATCATTTCTGTGCAGACCGGGTAGCTGGATTCCATGATGGCGCGCAGGTGGTCAGAAGTGACGACCACTTTTCGGCCCTGACGGATGGCATACCTCAAGTGCTCAAGGCCCAGATAAGCCAGCAGGCGCGGACTCGTGACTACCTTGATCCAGCGCAAAGCCCGCCGTCCACCTTTACGATCATGAAACAGATTGTACTTTACCGGCAGGACATGCACCGTCTGAACATCGCCGTGCCATGTGTTTTCGTGTGAATGCACTACGTCAAAACCGTGTCGGGTCAACCACCATGTACAGGTGGCGAACCACAACTGATTGATCCAGCGCGGTTTAAGCAGCGGAGCAGAAACGCGGTGATAAATGACCCCAGGCCACTGATGATCTATTTCCTGTGCAAACACATGAATCTCATGCCTTGCCGCCAGTTGCTCCACCAACGAAATGGAATACCTTTCGGCACCACCGCCTGCTGTCGAAAAAGTCCGGTTTAAAACCGCGATACGCAATCTTCTTTTGTCGCTATTCAAATGCGCAGCAGAATTTGAAAGCGGCGCACTCATTTTTTCCGCCGATCCTCATAGGCGGTCGCAATTTTGAGCAAAAAAACCGGCAGGCTGGTCGAGCGCAAAACGGGCACCCGCGGCAATTGCAGCATGCCGGTCTGGGCATGACAACGGCCACGCTGTGTGGTTGTAGCAGTCACAAAGCCCAATTCCTCGGCAACGGCCATATGCCTAGGCTCATAGCGACCATAGGGGTAACAAAAATGATCAACTGGCCGCTTTACGACTGACTCAAGCTCGGTTTTTCCAAGCGTCATCTCAACGCAACACTCGTCCTCGCCTGCAGCGGTCAAATCGATATGCATACGGGTGTGCGATCCCACCTCTTGCCCAGCCTCAACCCATTGACGAATTTGCGATTCGTTCATCAGCGGGGTCTGCGCAATGCCCTGACTTTCATCCCACACATTGGTCTTGCCAAGCAATCCACTCACGGCATAGCAGGTGGACGAAAAACCCTGCTTCATCAATGCAGGCAAGGCATGTGAAAGGTTGTTCAAGTAACCATCATCAAAAGTAATTCCTACAACCTTACCGCTCTTTTTACCAAGCAGATAGGGTTGCAGGGCACTCATGGACAAGCCCGTGTAACCCAGTCGTTTTAGCCAGGCCATTTGCCTTGCAAAGGCTGCTGGCGCGACATACAAGCTTCGAAAAGGACTCCCTTTGGGAGGTGCTGCGGCAATCTGGTGATACACCAGAATCGGAATGGGTTTGGTGTTGGCCGTGTATATTTTTGACATGCTGTGCAAATCAATCTGATCACAACAACACGATATCGTATTGTTCTTGTGCCATGACCGCTTCAGCCTGCAGGGAAATGGGCTTTCCAATGAAGTCGCTCAGGCTTGCCAAGTGCTGGCTTTCTTCATCCAGAAACAACTCAATCACTTTGGGCGAAGCCACTATCCTGAACTCACGTGGATTGAACTGCCGCGCTTCGCGCAAAATTTCACGCAATATATCGTAGGTCACGCTGCGCGCTGTTTTGACAATGCCTTTGCCAGTACAGGCACTGCAAGGTTCGCACAGTTGATGCGCCAGTGACTCCCGGGTCCGCTTGCGCGTCATTTCGAGCAATCCCAACGCCGAAAATCCATTGACCGCTGTCTTGATGCGATCCCGCGCCAATTGTTTTTTGAACTCGGCCAGTACTGCATCACGGTGGTTTTCCTTGGTCATGTCGATAAAATCGACAATCACAATACCGCCCAGGTTACGCAGGCGTAGTTGCCGGGCAATCGCTTGAGCCGCCTCAAGATTGGTTTTGTAAATGGTTTCTTCGAAATTGCGGGCGCCGACAAACCCGCCCGTATTCACATCAATAGTGGTCAAGGCTTCCGTCTGGTCAATGACCAGATAGCCGCCTGATTTGAGGTCCACCCTGCGGCCTAGCGCTTTTGCAATTTCTTCGTCAATATTAAAAAGGTCAAAAATAGGTCGTTCACCGCTGTAAAGCTGAAGTTTTGGTACCGTTGAAGGCATGAACTCCACCGCAAAAGCTTTCAGCTTTTCAAACTGCTCACGGGAATCAATGCGGATGGTTTGCGTATTTTCCAACACCATATCGCGCAATACACGCTGTAGCAGACTCAAGTCCTGATGCAAAACCGACGCAGCAGGCAAGCGCAATGAGGCGTCCTTGATGCGTATCCAGGTTTTCCTTAAATAAGCGATGTCCTCGGCCAACTCCGTGTCAGTAGCCTCCTCCCCATTCGTGCGAAGGATAAAGCCCCCGCCCATATCACCCACCAGAGTCTGGACACGTTGACGCAAGTCTTCGCGCTGCCGGGGCGGAATTTTTTGCGACACGCCGATGTGATTATCCTGAGGCAAAAAGACCAGCAAACGGCCAGCGATGCTGATTTGCGCTGTCAGTCGAGCCCCCTTGGTGCCCATTGGGTCCTTGAGAACCTGCACCATCACAGCTTGTCCCTCGAACAACTGCTTTTCAATCGGCCGAAGCGATGAAGCAGCCGGCAATATCGATGTACCGTCTGCCCGCAACTCGGTTTCTACATGGCGACTATTGATGCTGCTCATCAAGTCGGCAACATGCAGAAATGCGGCACGGTCCAAGCCTATGTCGATGAACGCAGACTGCATTCCTGGTAGCACCCGCACCACCTTGCCAAGATAAACATTTCCCACCAAGCCACGCTCAAGTGTGCGTTCAACCTGCAACTCCTGCACAGCTGCATGCTCCACCACGGCAACCCGTGTCTCCTGCGGCGACCAGTTAATCAGTATCTCTTGTTGCATTGTTGTCAGACGGTAAGGCTAAATATCAAGGCCGGCATCCTGGAGCAACGAGGCCGTTTCCCATAGGGGCAGCCCCATGATGCCACTGTAGCTGCCGCTGATGCGGGTAATGTGCATCGCCACCCGGCCCTGTATCGCGTAGGCGCCTGCTTTACCCATGGGTTCTCCAGTCGCCACATAAGTCTTGATCTGCCTGGCAGTCATGGCCTCAAGGCTCACCCTTGAGGCACTAAGGGCCTCAAATCGCTGCTCCCCCTGCTGGACAGCAACTGCCGTCAGGACACGATGGGTTCTGCCAGCCAGTTCAGACAGCATGCGTTCCGCATCCTGGGCATTGTCCGGCTTGCCGTAAATTGCGCGCCCGAGCGCAACGGTGGTGTCAGAGCACAAAATAGGCGCGGGCAGCAGTTGACGCCGGGCTAACCGCGCTGAAGCGGCTTCAAGCTTGAGTCCTGTCACCCGCTTGACGTACGCCGCAGGCGCCTCGTTGTGTAGCGCAATCTCCAGCGCCTCGGCATCTTCACCAGCGTCAGGCAGCAGCAACTCATACCGCACGCCCAGTTGTTCCAGCAACTGGCGGCGCCTCGGGCTTTGAGAGGCCAGATAAACAAAATTCACCATACTCAAAATACCTGCAAAAAACTACTCGCGATGATACGGATGATTGATGGTGATGCTCCATGCACGGTAAAGCTGTTCGATCAGCAGCACGCGCACCATGGCATGCGGCAGGGTCAGGTCCGAGAGGCGAATGCGTTGATGGGCGGACTGCTTGAAGCCGGCATCCAGCCCATCCGGCCCGCCAATCACGATAGCGACATCATCACCGGACAGTTGCCAGTTTTTAAGATGCTCGGCCAATGCCATGGTGGTGACGGCCGTTCCGCGCTCATCCAGCGCCACAATCCGGCAGCCTCGGGCAATAGCGCCTTCGATGCGGGTGCGCTCTGCCGCGAGCAGGTTCTCAAGGGTCTTGGAACCACGCGGTTCGGTTTTGACTGCCTTGAGTTCGACTTTCAGTTCGGGTGGAAAGCGTTTGGCGTAGTCGTCATAGGCGGTCTGTGCCCAGTCGGGCACCTTCTGGCCGACGGCTACGATGGTCAGCCTCATTCGCTCCGTGTCGTGGTTTTCTTCGCTGCAGGCTTCTTGACTGCAGGCTTTTTAACAGCGGTCTTGGCAACGGTTTTCTTGGCAGCCACTTTTTTAGCGGCAGGAATTTTGACAATCGGCGTCTTGGCTGGTGCTTTTTTAACGGCTGCTTTCTTCGCCTCCGGCTTGGTCTCTGTCGTGGCTACCCTGGCCGGTTTGCGCGCCTTGATGGTTTTTGCCTCAGGCTCTGCGGCCGGCTCCGTGGCGTTGCGCTTGGCGGTCCAGTCGTTGGTCTTGCCAACCCGACCCACATAAGTGCCGTCATCGGTTCGGGCAATTTTTTTGACGTCGGGCTGGGCATCATCGCCCATGGCATCTTTTGCGGCCTTGAACGGCTTGGCGGCAGATTTGGACTTGCTGCCGGCAACAGTGCGTGACCTGCTGGCAGGCTTGGCTTCTGCTTTCACCTCGACCTTGGCCGCTTTGGGCAGCGGTGCGGGCGCTCCCAGCTTGAGCTTGATGGGTTTATCGCCCCAGAGTTCTTCCAGGTTGTAGTACTGGCGAATCGTGGGCTGCATGATGTGCGCGACAGCCGCGCCGCAGTCCACAATGATCCACTCTCCATTTTCCTCGCCCTCGATGCGGGGCTTGGCAAAACCGGCATCACGTACGGCATCGCGTACGCTGGCTGCGAGGGCTTTGGTCTGGCGGTTGGAAGTTCCCGAGGCAACGATCACACGCTCGAAAAGAGAAGTGATGTGCTCGGTATCAAACACCTGGATGTTTTGCGCCTTGACATCCTCCAGCCCGTCAATAATGGCGCGCTGCAGTTTTTGGACATCTTTTTTGCCCTCGGTGCTGGGGGTTTTGACAATGGTAGAGGTCATGCAATGCTTTGCTTCAATAAGGTAAAAAAATTAACCGGGCCGTACAGCTGATGAAGCGAAATATAACGCGCAACCGGTTCTGGAACCAATTTCGCGACTTCTTCAGCAGTGTCAGCGCCTGAAGCCATCAACCGATGGACTTGAGTGGCACTGACCGGCATCAAGGGCAGCTTGAGAGTGAAAAATCGGTGATTATGCGGCGCGTAAGCATCAAATAGAGTTTGAGCCAGCGTAGATTGAGCGCGATCAGCTATACAAATTATAGCGATTTCGAGAATCTCCTTCCATTTGTGCCATTGCCTGAAAGCTGCAAACTGGTCCGCGCCTATAAACAGGTAGAGTTGGCACCCAGGATTCCCGGCCTGCACGTTCGTCTGCGACTTCAGCGCTCAAATCCAGTCCCGCCTGACCAGAAACTCTTTGTAAAGACGTTCCTCGGGCGATCCGGCTTCATTCGGCCGCTGGTAAGACCAGCTTGCCAGAGGCGGCATCGACATCAAAATCGATTCGGTGCGCCCGCCCGACTGCAGGCCGAAATGGGTGCCTCGGTCCCACACCAGGTTGAATTCCACATAGCGGCCCCGGCGGTACAACTGAAACTCGCGCTCGCGTTCACCGAAAACGCTCTCCTTGCGGCGCTCGACTATCGGTAAATAAGCCTGCAAAAACGAATCGCCGACGCTTTGCATCATGGCAAAACTCTGCGCCAGGCCAAGCTCCTGAAAATCATCGAAAAACACGCCGCCGATGCCGCGCTGTTCCTGACGATGCTTGAGGTAGAAATACTCATCGCACCACTGCTTGAAGCGTGGATATTTGTCGTCACCAAATGGCTTCAAACTGTCTTTGCAGACCTGGTGAAAATGCACGGCGTCTTCATCAAAACCGTAAAAAGGCGTCAGGTCCATGCCACCACCAAACCAGCAAACCGGCTCGCAATTTTCACCAACAGGTGTTGCCGCCAGCATCCGGACATTCATATGAACGGTCGGCACGTAGGGATTGCGGGGGTGAAACACCAGCGAAACGCCCATGGCTTCAAACGGAGCGCCTGCCAGTTCGGGCCGGTGCTGGGTTGCAGACGGCGGCAGCCTCGGACCCCGTACATGGGAAAAGCCGCAGCCGGCGCGCTCGAATACCCTGCCTTGCTCCAGAATTTTGGTGATGCCATTGCCCTGCAGCGCTTCACCCGGCTCTTTTTGCCAGTGGTCAGCCATAAATGGCTGGCCGTCCACCTCGGCAATCGCTTGGGTGATCCGTTCCTGCAAACCCAATAGAAAAGTGCGAACGGTTGAAAGGTCGATGCTGGACATGATCGGCAATCAGGACTTGATGGCCCGGTATCCAATGTCTTTGCGGTACTGCGCGCCATCAAAATCAATCCCGCGCGCGACCTCGTAGGCGCGTTGCTGCGCGGCCTTGACCGTGCCGCCAAGGGCGGTCACGCACAGCACGCGGCCGCCGGAAGTGACGATGGACCCATCCTGGCGTTGCGTGCCCGCGTGAAACACCATGGCATCTTCGGTTGCCAGCGGAAGACCGTGGATCGCATCGCCCTTGCGCGGATGCAGCGGATAACCGTGCGCGGCCATGACCACACCCAAAGCCGGACGACGGTCCCATTCCAGTTCCATCTTGTCGAGGGCACCCGAGGTGGCGGCCATCATCACGTCGAACAGATCGGTTTTCAGCCGCATCATGATGGGCTGGGTTTCCGGGTCGCCCATGCGGCAGTTGAACTCCAGCGTCTTGGGCTTGCCGTGGGCATCAATCATCAGGCCGGCGTACAAAAAGCCGGTAAACGGAATACCGTCCTTTTCCATGCCCTTGATGGTCGGCAGGATGATTTCGCGCATCGCCCGGGCATGCACATCGGGCGTGACCACCGGGGCTGGCGAATACGCGCCCATGCCGCCGGTGTTCGGACCCAGGTCGCCGTCGAGCAGACGCTTGTGGTCCTGGCTGGTGGCCATGGCTGCCACGTTCTTGCCGTCGCACATGACGATGAAACTGGCTTCTTCGCCTTGCAGGAATTCCTCGATGACGACGCGCGCGCCGCCTTCGTTGTGCGTCACGCCCAGCGGGTTGAATTCCTTGTCGGGCGCCAGCATGAACTCGATGGCCTCATGCGCCTTGTGCAGCGTCATCGCCACCACCACGCCCTTGCCAGCCGCCAGGCCATCGGCCTTGACGACAATCGGCGCGCCCTTTTCATCGATATAGGCATGCGCCGCCGCCGCATCGGTGAAGGTCTCATACTCCGCCGTCGGAATATGGTGGCGCTTCATGAAGGCCTTGGAAAAGGCCTTGGAGCTTTCCAGTTGCGCGGCCGCCTTGGTCGGGCCAAACACCCGCAGGCCATGCTTGCGGAACTCATCGACGATGCCAGCGGCCAGCGGCTGCTCGGGGCCAACGACCGTCAGCGCTATCTTTTCAGTAGCTGCCCATGCACGCAGGGCTTGCACATCCGTGATATTTATGTTCTCAAGCCGAGAATCTAACGCCGTTCCGCCATTGCCCGGCGCGACATAAACCGCCTGTACCTTCGGCGACTGGGCCAGTTTCCAGGCCAGCGCATGCTCACGGCCGCCGCCACCGATTACTAAAACTTTCATGCTGCAGCTTTCATTGTTGTCTTTATAAGAATGGTTTATTCGGAAAGCTCGGCGTTGTGGAAGACTTCCTGCGTGTCGTCCATATCTTCCAGCACATCCAGCAGCTTTTGCATCTTCTGGGCATCTTCGCCCGTCAGTTCAATCGTGTTGTCGGCGCGCATGGTGACTTCGGCCAACTCGGGCGTCAAGCCGGCCGCTTCCAGCGCGTTCTTGACGCTTTCAAGCTCGGTGTAAGGCGTCAGCACTTCAATCGCGCCGTCTTCATGCGCGATCACATCGTCGGCACCGGCCTCCAAAGCCACCTCCATGACCTTGTCTTCGCTCGTGCCGGGCGCAAAAATCATCTGGCCGCAGTGCTTGAACTGGAACACCACCGAGCCTTCGGTGCCCATGTTGCCGCCGTGCTTGGAAAACGCATGGCGAACTTCGGCCACCGTGCGCACCTTGTTGTCGGTCATGCAATCGACCAGAATCGCCGCGCCGCCAATGCCATAGCCTTCATAACGAACTTCCTCGTAGTGAACGCCTTCGAGGTTGCCCGTGGCCTTGTCGATGTTGCGCTTGACCGTGTCGGCCGCCAGGTTGGCCGCCTTTGCCTTCTCAACCGCCAGGCGCAAGCGTGGATTGGTCGCCAGGTCACCGCCGCCCAGGCGTGCGGCCACCATGATTTCGCGGATGACCCGCGTCCAGATCTTGCCGCGTTTGTCGTCCTGGCGACCCTTGCGGTGCTGAATATTCGCCCATTTACTATGACCAGCCACGGAAAATCCTTTTGCAATTGATTTAATCTATACGCTGCATTTTACTTTTCGCTTGTCTTCTCTCCGGCAAGTTTCATCAGGACCACCCAAATCATGGCCGATCCGCTCCTCATTGCCAAAAATTCCTCGACCCAATGCGAGCTTCTGCCTGCGCTGGCCAACCGGCATGGGCTGATCACCGGCGCCACCGGAACGGGAAAAACAGTCACCTTGCAGACCCTGGCCGAAAGCTTTTCCAGGATCGGCGTGCCCGTCTTCATGGCCGACGTGAAGGGCGACCTGACCGGCATCAGCCAGGCGGGCACGCTGGGCGAAAAAATGGCCGGCATCCTGAAAGAGCGCGGCATCGTCGCACCCGATCCCCTGGCCTGCCCGGCCACGCTGTGGGACGTGTTTGGCGAACAGGGCCATCCGGTGCGCGCCACCGTGTCCGACATGGGGCCGTTGCTGCTCGGCCGCATGCTCAACCTGAATGAGACGCAGGAAGGCGTCCTCAACCTGGTCTTCAAGATTGCCGACGACAACGGCCTGCTGCTGCTTGACCTGAAGGATTTGCGCGCCATGCTGCAGTACGTCGGTGAAAACGCCAAGGACTTCACGACGAAATACGGCAACGTCAGCGCCGCCAGCGTGGGCGCCATCCAGCGCGGGCTGATGCAGATCGAAACCCAGGGAGGCGCCAAATTCTTCGGCGAGCCGATGCTCAACATCAGCGACTTCATGCAGACCGACAGCGCCGGGCATGGCGTCGTCAACATCCTGGCTGCCGACAAGCTGATGCATTCGCCGCGCCTGTATGCCACTTTTTTACTGTGGATGCTGTCGGAGCTGTTCGAGCAGTTGCCCGAAATCGGCGACCCCGACAAGCCCAAGCTGGTGTTCTTTTTTGACGAGGCCCATTTGCTGTTCACCGATGCGCCAAAAGCGCTGGTCGAGCGCATCGAACTGGTGGTGCGGCTGGTGCGCTCCAAGGGCGTGGGTGTTTATTTCGTCACGCAAAATCCACTCGACATTCCGGACTCGGTCCTGGCCCAACTGGGCAACCGGGTGCAGCACGCCCTGCGCGCCTACACCCCGCGCGACCAGAAAGCGGTCAAGGCGACAGCCCAGACGATGCGGCAAAAGCCCGGGCTGGACATTGAAACCGCCATCACCGAACTCGCCGTGGGCGAAGCGCTGGTGAGTTTCCTGGATGCCAAAGGCCGCCCCAGCGTGACCGAGCGGGTTTACGTGCTGCCGCCCGGCAGCCAGATCGGTCCCATCTCGTTGCCCCAACGCCAGCAGTTGCTGCAGGACTCGCTGGTGGCCGGCGTGTATGAAAAAGAAATGGATCGGGTATCAGCTTACGAAATGCTTCTGGAGCGTGCTGGCTCTGCAGCCAGCCCGGCCTCTACAGCGCCCAACGGCGGCGCGGCGGGCGAGTCGGCGTTTGGCGGCATGCTGGGCGGACTCAATGACGTGCTGTTTGGCACCACGGGACCGCGCGGCGCCAGGCATGACGGCCTGGCACAAAGCATGGCCAGGTCCGCCGTTCGCACCATGGGCTCTACCGTAGGCCGCGAAATCATCCGCGGCGTACTGGGCAGCCTGTTTGGCGGCAGGAAACGCTGAAAAATCCGAATCAACCACCCCAAGAAAGCCCGCCACTCATGAGCAACGTCCACCTGATCAGCCATCCGCTGGTGCAACACAAGCTGACCCTGATGCGTCGCAAGGACGCATCCACCAGCACCTTTCGCACCTTGCTCAATGAGCTGAGCAACCTGATGGCCTATGAAGTCACCCGCGACATGCCGCTTCAGGACATAGAAGTCGAAACGCCGCTGGAGACCACGACCGGCAAGATCATTGACGGAAAAAAGCTCGTTCTGGTTTCCATCCTGCGCGCCGGCAACGGTTTTCTCGATGGTTTTCTCAACGTGGTGCCCGGCGCCCGCGTAGGCCACATCGGCCTGTACCGCGATCCTGAAACGCTGTCGCCGGTCGAGTATTACTTCAAGATGCCGCAGGAGATGCAAGAGCGCGACATCGTCATCGTCGATCCGATGCTGGCCACCGGCAACTCGGCCATCGCGGCGGTTGACCGGCTGAAGCAACTCAAGCCCCGGTCCATCAAGTTTGTCTGCCTGCTGACCTGCCCCGAGGGCGTTGCCGCCCTGCAAAAAATCCACCCCGACGTGGCGATTTACACCGCAGCCATTGACCGGCAGCTCAATGAGCATGGCTACATCCTGCCGGGCCTGGGGGACGCCGGAGACCGTATTTTTGGAACAAAATAAGGCTTTTACGCAAGCAAAACTTGTGCAGCTAGCTATCAAATATATAGCAATTTATGATCTGCTGGCCTACCGTGATCTTCAGGACTGAACCTCTTCATGCCCTTGCCTGACCAAGCTCCTAAACCACCGTCGCGGCCCTTGCCGTGGCTTGCAGCTGGACAGTCTTTTCCGTCACTGGAAAACGCCTGGGGCAATGCAGACCCGGCACCGGGCCTGCTGGCTGCCGGCGAAACACTGGATACAGCCACCTTGGTTCGGGCTTACTCACGCGGGATTTTTCCCTGGTTCAGCCTGGGGCAGCCTGTGCTGTGGTGGAGTCCCGATCCGCGCATGGTGCTGCAAACCCGCGACTTCAAACTGCACAGGTCCTTGCGCAAAGGCATCGTTCGCTTCATGAACGATGCCCAATGCGAAATCAGGTTTGACAGCGCCTTCCAGCGCGTCATTAGCGCCTGCGCCAGCAAACCCAGGGCCAGCCAGTCCGGCACCTGGATCGTTTCAGAAATGGAGCAGGCTTACGGCGAATTGCATTGCGCCGGACATGCCCACAGCGTGGAAACCTGGGTGAACGGCGAGCTTGCCGGCGGCCTGTATTGCGTCAATCTGGGCCGGATGGTGTTTGGCGAGTCGATGTTTGCGCATCAGACTGACGCCTCCAAAATCGCCCTGGCTGCGCTGGTGGCCTTTTGCCTGGCCACGGACATCGCAATGATCGACTGCCAGCAAAATACCGGGCACCTAGCGTCGCTCGGCGCTGCTGAAATCAGCCGCGCCGAGTTCAGCAGTCACCTCAGCCAGAACGTGGGTAAAACCGCTCCCGCGTGGCATTTCGATTCTCTATACTGGCATCAGATTTTGAATGACGCAACGCCCGCAATACCGTGACGCACCTCAAAGACCTGCCTCTACACACCTTGCAGTTTTACGCAACGGCGCCCTACCCTTGCAGTTATTTGCCGGGCAGGCAGGCTCGCTCGCAGGTTGCAACGCCCAGCCACCTTATTCATAACGACGCCTATTCGGAACTGGTCACCCAGGGCTTCCGGCGCAGCGGGATGTTCACCTACCGCCCTTACTGCGATGGCTGCCAGGCCTGCGTGCCGCTTCGTGTGCCAGTCAACTCCTTTCAACCTGACCGCAGCCAGCGCCGTGCCTGGAAGCGGCACCAGACGCTGCTGGTCAGCAGTCTCAAGCTGTGTTTTTTGCCTGAGCACTATCAGCTCTACCTGCGCTACCAGAACAGCCGCCATGCCGGCGGCGGCATGGACCACGACAGCATTGACCAGTACACCCAGTTTCTGCTGCAAAGCCGCGTCAACTCGCGCCTGGTGGAGTTTCGCGAGCGTTTGCCCAATGGCGAGGCAGGCGCCCTCAAGATGATCTCCATCCTCGATGTGCTGGAAGACGGCATCTCGGCGGTTTATACCTTTTACGAACCGGAAGATCGGGCCGGCTATGGCAACTACAGCGTGCTTTGGCAGATCGAACAGGCCCGGCAGCTTGGCCTGCCTTTTGTCTATCTGGGTTACTGGATAGCGCACAGCCCGAAAATGAACTACAAGCTCGGATTCAGGCCCAACGAGATACTGCTGAATGGCCAATGGATAGCTTCCAGCACGGCCAAGGTCATCAGTCACGAATGATTTAACGACCAACAACGGGGCGACGCCTGGTAGTGGTTCAAAATTACGCGACTGATTTCACAAGGTAAAATCTGATGCAGAAAGTCTGCACATGATAAAACCCGACAGCGACCTTCCCGTCAAACCGACCGTCCAGGTGATTGAACGCATGTTCACCCTGCTTGAAATTCTGGCCGCCCATGAAGAAGCCGTTTCCCTCAAGGAAATCAGCGAGAAATCAGGCCTTCACCCTTCGACAGCGCATCGCATCCTGAACGATCTGGCCACAGGCCGTTTCGTGGACCGGCCAGCGGCAGGCAACTACCGGCTGGGCATGCGTTTGCTTGAACTGGGCAACCTGGTCAAGGCACGCCTGAATGTCCGTGATGCGGCCCTGATCCCCATGCGAGAACTGCACAAGCTGACACAGCAGCCGGTCAATTTGAGCATGCGCCAGGGCGACGAAATCCTGTACGTCGAACGCACATACAGCGAACGCTCCGGCATGCAGGTGGTACGGGCTATTGGCGGCCGGGCGCCGCTGCACCTGACCTCAGTGGGCAAGTTGTTTCTGGCCTCTGACGACCCCCAGCGCCTGCGCGCCTACGCGACACGCACCGGCCTGCCCGGCCAGACGCGCAACAGCATCACCGAGTTACCTGTTCTGGAGCGTGAACTGTCAAAAGCGCGTCAATACGGCATTGCACGCGACAACGAAGAACTGGAACTTGGCGTTCGCTGCATGGCCGCCGGCATTTATGACGACCAGAACAAACTGGTGGCTGGCCTGTCAATTTCAGCACCCGCCGACCGGCTGGATGAAAGCTGGCTACCCAAGTTGCAGGCAACAGCCAACGAAATATCGTCAGCGCTTGGCTACACTTTAAGGTAAAAATTGACATTTGCGCTTATAGCGCGGGCATACTCAGCTATCAATAAAATAGCAAAACAACCGACTGCACACCTGTTTCAAGTCGGTAAACCCGAGCCAGGCATGCGTCATCAACTTGCTGACTATTACGATTAACCGCTGATCTGCTTGTCCGAAGCACTTAGCTTAAGTTTTTGGTCAGTGACGACCGGATTGGTTTCCACCCAGCGGCGCACGCGTTCGGCATCACCCAGTCGGCTTAGCTTGCCCGCTGAGTCCAGAAACACCATGATCAGTTTGCGACCTGCAATTTTGGTTTGCATCACCAGGCACTGACCGGCTTCAGTGATATAGCCCGTTTTCTGCAGGCCAATATTCCAATCAGGATTTTTCACAAGGCGATTGGTGTTGTTGAACTGCAAGGTGCGGCTACCGACAGCCACCTGGTAACTGGGAGATGTGGTCAATTCACGGAGCACCGGATCCCCGTGCGCGGCATTGACCAGAGCAGCCAGGTCTTGCGCGCTGGACTGGTTGCGGCTGGAAAGGCCGGTGGGTTCTGCATAGCTGGTGTCATGCATGCCCAGCATTTTCGCCTTGGCATTCATCAGGCTGACAAAAGTGGCCATGCCGCCCGGATAGGTACGGCCCAAAGCATGGGCCGCGCGGTTTTCGCTGGACATCAGTGCCAGGTGCAGCATTTCGCCGCGTGACAGCGTGGCGCCTACGCTCAGACGTGAACGGCTGTGTTTTTCGGTATCAACGTCATCCTGCGTGACCGTGATCATTTCATCCATGGGCAGCCTGGCACCGCTGATGATGACGCCGGTCATCAATTTGGTCAGTGATGCAATAGGCAAGACCGCATGCTCATTTTTGCTGAACAGCACTTCACGCGTGTCCTGGTCAATCACCAGGGCTACGCTGGACTTCAAATCCAGCGGATCGATGGCGCTGTGCAGGCCGGCCATCTGGCCGAACGAAGGAATGGCCGGAACCAGAGCCTGAATAATTGAAGGATGCCTGGTCCTGGCTACCTTGGCGCTGGCTTCAAAACGAACGCTCTTGCGGGTTGAAACCACTTTTTTGGAAGCTGTCGATTTTGCGACATGGGGCTTCTTGACAATCGCGCGTTTGGACGATGATTTCGCGGATGTCGCATTGGCTGCAGGTACGACCAAGGCAAACGACAAAGCGAAGAATCCAACGATTTTTAGTGCGCGACTCAAAAGCTGATTAGACATGGTGAATATTGCCTGTTTTGGTTGCGATATAGGGAAACCCTGAAGTGTATAGAAATAGAAAAAGTCACGCAATATCAGGAGCTTGCGTGACTTTCTTAAATCAGTACCGTAGGTCTGGCTTTCAGCCTTGGCCGGCGGAAAAACAGGAGGGCTAAGCCCTTGAATATGAAGGATATTGTTCAATTATCCAAGGCATTACCCTTGCGCGGCAACCCGGTCGGCTTTACTTTGCAGCTTATTCAGGGCGCTCAGGTAAGCCTTGGCAGAAGCCACCACGATATCCGGATCAGACCCGACGCCATTGACCACGCGCCCACTGTTTTGCAGGCGCACCGTCACTTCGCCCTGGCTTTCGGTCGATCCACTGATGGCATTGACTGAATAAAGCACCATCTCGGCACCGCTCTTGACGTGGGTTTCAATCGCCTTGAGCGATGCATCCACCGGGCCATTGCCGTCTGACTCGCCCCTGACCTCCTTGCCCGCCACCGTGAAAATCACGCATGCCTGGGGACGCTCACCTGTTTCACTGTGCTGCGACAAGGACACAAAACCATATTGCTCGTTGCTGTGGGTGACGCTCTCATCGCTGACCAGAGCAAGAATGTCCTCGTCAAAAATTTCGCTTTTGCGGTCCGCAAGGTCTTTGAACTTGATGAAGGCATTGTTGATGTCGGTTTCGCTTTCCATCGCCACGCCCAGTTCCTGCAGCCGCTGCTTGAAGGCATTGCGGCCGCTCAGCTTGCCCAGCACGATTTTGTTGGCTGACCAGCCCACATCTTCAGCCCGCATGATCTCGTAGGTATCGCGTGCCTTCAAGACGCCATCCTGATGAATGCCGGAAGCGTGGGCAAAAGCGTTGGCTCCCACCACAGCCTTGTTGGGCTGTACCACAAAACCCGTCGTCTGGCTCACCAGGCGACTGGCAGCCAGTATTTGCTGCGTGTCGATGCCAATATCCAGCCCGAAGTAATCCTTGCGCGTTTTCACGGCCATCACCACTTCTTCAAGCGAGCAGTTGCCCGCGCGTTCGCCCAGGCCGTTGATGGTGCATTCAACCTGCCGGGCGCCGCCAATCTTCACCCCTGCCAAAGAATTGGCAACGGCCATGCCCAAATCGTTATGGCAATGAACCGACCAGACAGCCTTGTCGCTGTTGGGAATACGCTCACGCAGGTTCCTGATGAAGTTGCCGTAGAGTTCGGGAATTGCATAGCCCACGGTGTCGGGAACATTGATCGTGGTGGCTCCTTCGTTGATGACAGCCTCAATGACCCGGCACAAAAAGTCCGGGTCAGAGCGATAACCGTCTTCGGGGCTGAACTCGATGTCGGCCATCAGGTTACGCGCAAAGCGCACCGAAAGCCGCGCCTGCTCAAATACCTGATCGGGCGTCATGCGGAGCTTTTTTTCCATATGCAGTGCGCTGGTTGCCAGAAAAAGGTGCAGACGACCCGAGTTGGCCGGTTTCAGCGCCTCTGCCGCCCTTGAAATATCACGGTCGTTGGCGCGCGCCAGTGAACAGATGGTGGAATCCTTGATGACTTCCGCAATCGCCTTGACACATTCAAAGTCACCGTTAGAACTAGCGGCAAAGCCGGCTTCGATCACATCAACCTTCAGCCGTTCCAGTTGCCGGGCAATACGCAGTTTTTCATCACGGGTCATGGAGGCACCGGGTGACTGCTCGCCGTCGCGCAAGGTGGTGTCGAAAATAATGAGTTTGTCAGTCATGGGAGTTTTCTCGGTTTAGGGTGTGGAGCTTTGTCTGCAACAGTGCGGCAGAGAAAAAATAATGTGTATCTGGAAGCAGGCTTTAAATTAGTTTCAACATCATTGAACTTTCATTATTTTCAAAACCAGCAACCCAAATGAAAACGGCCCGTTGCTGGTGCAAACGGGCCGTTGAATCAGGTGTACGCGTGCGCTACCGTCTCCGCCCGTTGGCAGATAGCAGTAGTGCTAGCGAAATTTTCTTCATTCGGTCAATGTACCACAATTTATTTGTGCAGCCCACGCTCGTCAGGTTCGTCGGTAGAGGTGGAAATGACACTGGTCTGCTGGCCTTTGGCCTTGCGCCAGCCATACAGCGCATAGCCAGAAAAGCCATAAATAACAAACAAACCGAACATGACCGTAGGTGGATCGATATTGATGACGGCAATGCCGAGTGCGATCAATACGATGACGACAAACGGAACGCTGCGTTTCACCTGAATATCCTTGAAGCTGTAAAAAGGCACGTTGGTGACCATCGTCAGGCCGGCATAGAGCATCAGACCAAAGGTAATCCAGCGCACATCCACCCCGTCAACGCCCCAATCATTCATCAACCAGATAAAACCCGCCACCAGAGCGGCGGCGGCAGGCGAAGGCAAACCCTGGAAAAAACGCTTGTCAACCACGGCGGTATTGACATTGAACCGCGCCAGGCGCAATGCCGCGCAAGCGCAATAGACAAAAGCGCCAATCCAGCCCCAGCGACCCAGGCTGGTCAGCGCCCAGACATAGGCAATCAAGGCAGGCGCCGCGCCAAACGACACCATGTCGGAGAGCGAATCCATCTGCTCGCCAAAAGCACTCTGGGTGTTGGTCATACGCGCCACCCGGCCGTCCAGGCTGTCGAGCACCATGGCGCAGAATACGCCGATAGCAGCTTGGTCAAAGCGACCGTTCATGGCCATGACGATGGCATAAAAACCGCCAAACAGTGCAGCCAGCGTGAACAGGTTGGGCAAGATGTAAATGCCCTTGCGCCGTTTGCGTGGCAAGACCTCTGCGTTCGCAGGAACGTCATCCTCGCCATCATGCATAAAAAGTACTCCTCAAGCACGACTGGTGCGCGCAAATAGCTATTGAATCCATAGCACGCAGAGTCTGTGACCCCATGTGTGAAACGGCCCTGTGACGCGGCAGATTCCAGCCCATCCTGCCCAGGCGCAACAACAGGGCTTCGGGAAGCGACGATTTTGCCAGCACCATTGAAAAAGCCGCGCAAGAACTTCGCGCGGCTTTTTGCAGGACGGGGTCCGTTGTGATCAAAAAATCAGTTGCGCGTCTGGTCAACCAGCTTGTTCTTGGCAATCCACGGCATCATGGCGCGAAGCTTTCCGCCCACTTGCTCGATCTGGTGCTCGGCATTCAAACGGCGGCGGCTGATCAGGGTAGGAGCGCCAGCGATGTTCTCCAGCAGGAAACTCTTGGCGTATTCGCCGGTCTGGATGTCCTTGAGCACGGCGCGCATGGCGTTCTTCGTGTCTTCGGTCACGATGCGCGGGCCGGTCACGTACTCACCATACTCGGCATTATTCGAGATGGAGTAGTTCATGTTGGCAATGCCGCCTTCGTAGATCAGGTCCACGATCAGCTTGAGTTCATGCAAGCACTCGAAGTAGGCCATTTCGGGTGCGTAGCCGGCTTCCACCAGCGTCTCGAAGCCAGCCTTGATGAGTTCGACCGCACCGCCGCACAGCACAGCCTGTTCGCCGAACAGATCGGTTTCGGTTTCTTCGCGGAAGTTGGTTTCAATGATGCCGGCCTTGCCGCCGCCATTGGCCATCGCGTAGCTCAGGGCCAGGTCGCGGGCCTTGCCGGACTTGTCCTGATGCACTGCAACCAGGTGCGGCACGCCGCCGCCCTGGGTGTAGGTGTTGCGCACCGTGTGGCCTGGGGCCTTGGGGGCGACCATCCAGACATCCAGGTCGTCGCGCGGAATCACGGCGCCGTAATGCACATTGAAGCCGTGGGCGAACACCAGGGAAGCGCCCTGCTTGATGTTGGGAGCCACATCGTTCTTGTAAACCGCGCCGATTTGCTCATCAGGCAGCAGGATCATGACCACATCAGCGGCTTTGACGGCATCAGCCACTTCAGCAACCTGCAGGCCGGCTTTTTCAACCTTGGGCCACGAAGCGCCGCCTTTGCGAAGGCCTACGACAACCTTGACGCCGCTGTCATTCAAATTCTGGGCGTGTGCATGGCCTTGGCTACCGTAGCCGATGATGGCCACGGTCTTGCCCTTAATCAGGCTCAAATCACAATCCTTGTCGTAAAAAACTTTCATCTGTCGCTCCTAAATAATCGCAATAAAAATAAAAAACCTGCCATATCCGTTACACGGATTCTGGCAATCTCAAACCCTCAGAATCCGCTCGCCCCGGCCAATGCCGCTTGAACCGGTTCGCACGGTTTCAAGAATGGCGCTACGGTCAATCGCTTCCAGAAACGCATCGTTCTTGGTCTGGTCGCCGGTCAGTTCAATCGTGTAACTCTTTTCAGTCACGTCGATAATCCGACCGCGAAATATATCAGCCATGCGCTTCATCTCTTCGCGCTCCTTGCCGACCGCGCGCACCTTGACCATCATGAGTTCACGCTCGGTATAGGAGCCTTCTGTCAGGTCCACCACCTTGACCACTTCAATCAGGCGGTTCAGGTGCTTGGTGATCTGCTCGATCACGTCGTCCGAACCCGAGGTCTGGATCGTCATGCGAGACAGCGTCGGGTCTTCAGTCGGCGCGACGGTCAGGCTCTCGATGTTGTAGCCACGCGCTGAAAACAGGCCGACGACGCGGGAAAGAGCGCCCGGCTCGTTTTCCAGCAAAACTGCAATGATGTGTTTCATATAAGAAGATTCCTCTTTTCGCTGCCCTCCCCCGCGCACGGTAATGCGCAGGCTCGGCAGTCAATAGATTCGTCAGTTGACGGGTGAATAAATAAAAGGGCGATGCGCTCAGAGGTCTTCCGATCCCAGCAGCATTTCAGTGATGCCCTTGCCGGCCTTCACCATCGGGAACACGTTTTCCGTCGGATCGGTACGGAAATCCATGAACACGGTGCGGTCCTTGAGCTTGCGCGCTTCGCGCAGCGCCGGCTCCACATCCTGCGGCTTTTCGATCAGCATGCCGACATGGCCATAGGCTTCGGCGAGCTTCACGAAATTGGGCAGCGCATCCATGTAGCTGCTGCTGTAGCGGCCGGCATATTCGATTTCCTGCCACTGGCGCACCATGCCCAGGTAGCGGTTGTTGAGCGACACGATCTTGATCGGCGTGTTGTACTGCAGGCAGGTCGAAAGCTCCTGGATGCACATCTGCACCGAGCCTTCGCCGGTAATGCAAAACACTTCCGAGTCCGGCTTGGCCAGCTTGATGCCCATGGCATAGGGAATGCCGACACCCATGGTGCCCAGACCGCCGGAATTGATCCAGCGGCGCGGCTCGTCGAATTTGTAGTATTGCGCGGCCCACATCTGGTGCTGGCCCACATCCGAGGTGATGTAGGTGTCGGCGTCCTTGGTCATGTTCCACAGTGTCTCGACCACATACTGCGGCTTGATCACGTCGCCGGTGCCCAGGCTGTACTTCATGCAGTCCCGCTTGCGCCACTCGTCAATCGTGCTCCACCAGCCGCCCAGCGCATCGGCGTCAGGCTTCAGGCCCGATTCGCGAATCATGGCGATCAGTTCGGTCAGCACATCCTTGACATCGCCCACGATGGGAATATCGACTTTCACGCGCTTGGAAATGCTCGACGGGTCGATATCGATGTGAATGATTTTTCGTTCATTTTGGGCGAAGTGCTTGGGGTTGCCAATCACACGGTCATCAAAACGCGCGCCGACAGCCAGCAGCACGTCGCAATTCTGCATGGCGTTGTTGGCTTCGAGCGTGCCATGCATGCCCAACATGCCGAGAAATTTTTTGTCGCTGGCCGGGTAGGCGCCCAGGCCCATCAGCGTATGGGTACATGGGTAACCCAGCATGTCCACCAGCGTGCGCAACTCTTGCGAAGCGTTGCTGAGCAATACGCCGCCGCCAGTGTAAATATAGGGCCGCTTGGCCGCCATCAGCAAATGCAAGGCTTTGCGGATCTGCCCGGCATGGCCTTTGCGAACCGGGTTGTAGGAGCGCATTTCAACACTCTTGGGGTAGCCGGCATACAGGGTCTTGTTGAACGAGACATCCTTTGGCACATCAACCACCACAGGACCAGGCCGGCCGGTGCGGGCGATATGGAAAGCCTTTTTCATGGTCTCGGCCATGTCCCGCACGTCCTTGACCAGGAAATTGTGCTTGACGATCGGGCGGGTGATGCCGACGGTATCGCATTCCTGGAAGGCATCCAGGCCAATAGCGGCGGTCGGTACCTGGCCGCTGATGATGACCATGGGGATGCTGTCCATGTAGGCCGTGGCAATCCCGGTCACAGCATTGGTCAGGCCAGGGCCGGAAGTGACCAGCGCAACGCCAACATCGCCAGTGGCGCGAGCATAACCATCGGCGGCATGTACTGCGGCCTGCTCGTGGCGCACCAGCACATGCTGGATCGAGTCCTGCTTGTAAAAGGCGTCGTAAATATGAAGAACCGCACCGCCTGGATAGCCCCAGATGTACTTGACACCTTCGGCCTGAAGCGCTTTTACGAGGATTTCAGCGCCCCGCAGATCCTGAGGGTTGGTTTGGGCAGATGTTGCCGCTGCGGAAGCAATTTCCGCCTTTGTGATTTCCATGATGAACCTTTGTGAATTTCTCTAACGAAATACCTAGGGTGCCTCTTGGCCCGCTCTTGTGAAGCTGCGTCGAGACTTGAGGCCAAAACCATAAGCAGAAACATAATCCGCCGAGCCATGACCCGTTTGCCTTTTGATTTGCAGGCAGCATTATGACACCGTGCGCTACCTGCTTGCCGCGAAGCACCTTTCAACCCTGTAACAGCCACGTATCCGACACTCGCAGACGTGGTGCGATAATTTTCAGGCTGAACATTGGCTTGAAGGCCATGCAACGAAACATTTAGGCCTGAGCACAATAAAAACGCTGGACAACCCGGAATCACACCGTTGGCAACTGAACAAGAACTTTCCGACTTCCTGAAAAGCGTTGAAAAACGGGCCTTCAAACGCAGCATTTATCACGTCCGGGACGAAGAAGCCGCGCTTGACATTGTCCAGGACAGCATGATGAAACTGGCGCAGCACTACGGTGACAAACCGGCTGCGGAGTTGCCCATGCTGTTTCAGCGGATTTTGGCCAACACCACGCTGGACTGGTTCCGGCGCCGCAAGACCCGCAACGCCCTTTTTTCCAACATGAGCGAGTTTTCTGCCTCCGGAGAAGATGGCGATTTTGATCTTCTGGAAACTTTGGAGAGTCTGAGCAACTCTGAAGGCACGGAAAGCGCCCAGGACGCCACCGAACGGGCGCAAATATTGCATGAAATTGAACTTGAGATAAAGGAGTTGCCGGACCGTCAACGGGAAGCGTTTCTGATGCGTTACTGGGAGGAAATGGATGTGGCTGAAACGGCCGCAGCCATGGGTTGCTCGGAAGGCAGCGTCAAAACACACTGTTCCCGTGCAGTTCACGCCCTCAGTAAAGCGCTGAGCGCCAAAGGGATCAAACTATGAAGAATTCACCTCAAAAAAGAGCAGATATTCTGCAAGACCGTTTCGGTCTCAAAACCGCGTCTTACCTGTCGGCAGGTACGGCAGACCTGCCGCACGATATTTCCGAGCGCTTGCGGGCAGCCCGCGTACAGGCGGTTTCCCAGCGCAAGATCGCAAAAACCCAAACTGCTGCTCATGCGGTCAATGTGGGCGGCAGCGCGGCGCTGACCTGGGGCGCCGATGAAGGCTTGAGTTGGTGGGGCCGGATTGGCTCGGTGCTGCCGTTGATTGCACTGGTCGTGGGCCTGTTGGCCATCAATTCGTTTCAAAATGACAACAGGACACAAGAACTGGCTGAAGTGGATTCGGCATTGCTGATTGATGAGTTGCCTCCAGCCGCATTTGCAGACCCTGGTTTTGTCCAGTTTCTCAAAGCCACGCGTCAAACTGCAACTGTCCAATGACGATACAGGCGACTGTTCATTCGACTGCGCAGCAGCATCCACTTGCCTGCTTGATGGAGCAGACGAGAGGCGGATTGACTTTGAAGCTTCAATTACTTGGATCGGGACTGGCGCTTGCCGGTCTTCTGGCCTGGTCTTCGGCTGGTTTTGCACAGATCCAAAAACCACAGGTTTCAGCCAGCGCAGCGTTGGCCGGTAAAACCGTAGCCTCGGGTCCTGACTGGTCTCAACTGACGCCTTCGCAGCAGCAAGCCCTTGCACCGCTGGCGTCGAGCTGGAACACCGGCATGAGCGAGGCACAAAAACGCAAGTGGCTGGAAATCTCCAAGAATTACAGCGCGCTCACTCCACAAGATCAGGCGACGCTGAACAGCCGAATGAACGAATGGGTTGCCCTCAGCCCGCAACAACGCGCGCAGGCACGACTGAACTTCGGCAAGACCAAAGAGCTGTCCAGGCAATTGACACCCGAAGAAAAGAAGGCCAAATGGGAGGCGTATCAAGCCTTGAGCCCTGAAGAAAAACAGAAGCTTGCCGCCAAGGCCAGCCCCAAGCCGACCGGCGCGGCCACAGCAGTCAAACCCGTGGCGCCGCAAAAGCTGGCGTCAGTTCCTGCACAGTCTGCCAGCAAGCCGGCGTTCAAGCCCGCGCCTAAAATCATTCCTTCGTTCCCGGCTGCAGTGCCTGTTCCTGCAACGCCGGCTTCCGTACCCGGCACAGCACCGCAGCGATAAAAACCGGCGCTGCATTGCTGGCCGATTTTATTGCTCAATCAGTGCGGCAGTCTGCTGCCCGCGCTCACCACAAGCTATTAAATTGATAGTAAAAGATACTCAAATCCCGTCTATTCCAAGGCGCATGGCCTGCTGGATGTATGAAGGCTTGCTGATGTTTGGCGTGGTCTTCATTGCCGGCTACCTTTTCAGCACCCTGAGCCAGACGCGCAATGCACTGGACAACCGCCATGCCCTGCAGGCTTTTGTATTTGTCATTTTTGGCATTTACTTTGTCTGGTTCTGGGCCAAGGGCCAGACGCTGGCGATGAAGACCTGGCACATCCGCGTCGTCGATGTGCATGGCGCCCCGATTACCCAGCAACGCGCGCTGCTGCGCTATGTGCTCAGCTGGATGTGGTTTTTGCCGCCGCTCGGCGTGAGTTGGCTGCTGGACCTGCCCGCCATGAAAGGCGCCGTGCTGACGCTGGGCTGGGTCGCCATCTGGGCCATTTTGGCGCGCTTTCATCCACAGCGGCAATTCTGGCATGACGCCTGGGCAGGCACCCGCTTGATTACCTGGATCACCCCCGCAAAAACGAAGCCACCAGCACCCGACAAAACTCTGGTTTCCCGGTCATCCTGAAAGCTGGAGGTCATAAAGCTGCGAGACAATGCCTGGCATGCCTGAACAAGTCCCGTTTTCCGCAACTGCCAACCCCCAGAAAAATCGCCGGGGGCTGAACCGCGTCTGGCATGCCGCCGGCTATTCCCTGGCCGGCCTGCGCGCCGGCTGGAGAGAAACGGCTTTTCGGCAGGAGGCGCTTGCTTCCATGGTGCTGGTTCCTGCGGCTTTCTGGCTGGGCAACAGCTGGATTGAAACCGTGTTACTGGCGGGAACCGTCATGCTGGTGCTGATTGTCGAGCTGCTCAACACCGGCATCGAGGCGGCCATCGACCGCATTGGCCCTGAATGGCATGATCTTTCAAAACGCGCCAAGGACATGGGCAGCGCTGCGGTGCTGCTCAGCCTGCTGCTCTGCGCGGGCACCTGGACACTGGCGCTGGTGCATCGGTTTGGCGCATGAACTCTGAAACCACAAGCATGAATAAACCTTCCTTTTCCCTGTGCGTGTACTGCGGCTCGCGTCCCGGCAACAGTCCCGAATTTGCAGCGGTGGCGCGTGAAGTCGGCGCCTGGATAGGCCAGCGCGGCGGCCAGCTGGTGTATGGCGGCGGCCACAATGGCTTGATGGGCATCCTGGCCGACGCGGCGCTGGCCGCAGGCGCGCGGGTGGTGGGCGTGATTCCGAAGGCGCTGGTCGAAAAGGAATGGGCGCATACCGGCTGCACCGAACTGCACATCGTGGAGAACATGCACGAGCGCAAACGCATCATGGCCGAGCATGCCGATGCCTTTCTGGCCCTGCCTGGCGGCATCGGCACGCTGGAAGAATTTTTTGAAGTCTGGACCTGGCGCCAGCTTGGCTACCACGACAAGCCGGTGGGCCTGCTCAACATGAACGGCTTTTACGACAGCCTGCTGACCTTTCTCGGCTCGGCGGTCACCACCGGCTTCATGAATGAATGGCAGATGGGGCTGATCCGCACCGGCAGCGATGCGCAAGCGCTGATGGAGCAGCTGGTGCAAGAGGCAGGCACCGCAGCACAGGCCCTCCGGCTTGACCAGATTTAAGCCGGATTAAATCGCAGCTTCGTCTTCTTCTCCGGTGCGGATGCGCAGCACGCGCTCGACGCTGGTGACGAAAATCTTGCCGTCGCCAATCTTGCCGGTGCGTGCCGCGCGCACGATGGCATCGACACAGCGCTCGACATCGGCGGTATTGACGACCACTTCGACCTTGACCTTGGGCAGGAAATCAACCACGTACTCGGCGCCACGGTACAGCTCGGTATGGCCTTTCTGGCGGCCAAAACCCTTGACTTCCGTCACGGTCAGGCCGGTCACGCCACATTCAGCCAGGGCTTCGCGGACTTCTTCGAGTTTGAAGGGCTTGAGGATGGCGGTAATTTGTTTCACGAAAAATCTCTCTATGAGTGAGTCTGGGGGGACTGAATATTAAAGGGTGGCGACGTTGCGCCATGTAACGATTGTGAAATCGTTGCCGGCAGCTAGGCGCCGAATTTGCTGGTTATAGGATAACGCCAATCCTTGCCAAAACTTCTGTGGCTCACACGGATGCCGACCGGCGCCTGCCGGCGCTTGTATTCGTTGATGCGGATGAGGCGGGCCACGCGCTCGACCACGGCGCGCTCGAAGCCGGCGGCCACGACGGCCTCGACGCTCTGGTCGTTTTCCATGTAGCGCTTCAAGATGGCGTCCAGCACCTCGTAGGGCGGCAGGCTGTCCTGGTCGGTCTGGTCGGCGCGCAGCTCGGCGCTCGGCGGGCGCGTGATGATGCGCTCCGGAATCGGGCTGCTGCCGGTGCCGTACGGGTCGTTTTCATTGCGCCAGCGGGCCAGCCTGAACACGGTGGTTTTCAGCAAGTCCTTGATGACCGCAAAGCCGCCGGCCATGTCGCCGTACAGCGTGCAGTAGCCGGTGGCCATTTCGCTCTTGTTGCCGGTCGTCAGGACAATCGAGCCGAACTTGTTCGACAGCGCCATCAGGAACACGCCGCGAATCCGCGCCTGGATGTTTTCCTCGGTGGTGTCCTCCGCCCTGCCCTTGAACTCGCCGGCCAGCGAGGCCTTGAAGGCTTCGAATTCTGGAACGATGGAAATCTCGTCGTAGCGAACCTTCATGCGTTCGGCCATCTCGCGCGCGTCGATCCAGGAAATATCGGCGGTGTAGGGCGAAGGCATCATCACCGTGCGCACCTTGTCCGCTCCCAGCGCATCGACCGCGATGGCCAGCACCAGCGCCGAATCAATGCCGCCCGACAGCCCGATAATCGCGCCAGGAAAGCCGTTCTTGCCCAGATAGTCGCGCACCCCGAGCACCAGCGCGTCCCACAGGTCCGCCTCGGCGCTGCGCAAGGGCACCGCATCCGCTACCAATTCAATAGCTGCCTGCGCACGCCCCGCCTGCGCAAAGAACAGATTTTCCTTGAAACTCTCGGCCCGGCCCGCCAGCGCACCATCGGCTTGCAAGGCAAACGAATGGCCTTCGAAAACGATTTCATCCTGGCCGCCGACCAGGTGCGCATAGACCAGCGGCAAGCCGGTCGCCAGGCAGCGTTCGCGCATCATCACCTCGCGCTCGCTGCCCTTGCCGACATGAAAAGGCGAGGCATTGATGACCACCAGCAGCTCGGCGCCGGCCTGCTGGGCGAGCCGCGCGGGTTCCTCGAACCAGGCGTCTTCGCAGATCAGCAGGCCGATGCTGATGGCGTCATCGCCCTCGCCGGCCTGGAACACGCAAGTCCCCTGGCCGGGGGCGAAATAGCGGCGCTCGTCAAACACCTGGTAATTGGGCAGTTCGCGCTTGGCGTAGGTGGCAATCACGCGGCCTTCGCGCAGCACCCTGGCGGCATTCTGGCGCTGCTGCACCGCGACGCTTTTCGTGCGCAAGCCCTTGCCGCTGTCGCCGTGGACAGGCGTGCCCACCACCACGGTCAAGCCTTTTAACCCGGCCAACTCGCGGGCCACCTGATTCACGGCATCATCACAGGCCTGGATGAATGAGGGCCGCAAGAACAGGTCTTCGGCCGCATAGCCGCAAATCGCCATTTCGGGCGTCAGCACCAGCCGGGCACCTTCCTGGTAGGCGGTGCGGGCAGCGGCTATGATTTTTTGCGCATTGCCGGGCATGTCGCCGACGCAGTAGTTCAATTGGGCGACGCAGATTTTGAGTGACATGAAAAAATGGAACCTCGAAAAACACCAGGAAACAAGTGAAAAACAACGCAAACGATTATGTCATCCGCATCCTGGATTCGCCGCTGAAGGTACAAGCCGGCGACTGGAACGCGCTGCTGGCCGCGCAAAGTCCGGACCGCGTGCTGAACCCGTTCATGCGCCACGAATACCTGGCCGCGCTGCATGCCAGCGGCAGCGCCACGCCGCAAACCGGCTGGACGCCGCGCTTTGTCACGCTCTGGCAGGGCGCCACGCTGGCCGGCGCCTGCGCGCTGTACCTCAAGGCGCATTCCTACGGCGAATACGTGTTTGACTGGGCCTGGGCCAATGCCTACCAGCAGCACGGCCTGGATTACTACCCCAAGGCCCTGGTCGCCGTGCCGTTCACGCCCGTTCCCGGCGCGCGGCTGCTGGCGCGCACTGCGGCCGAGCGAACGCTGCTGGTCAAGGCGCTGGTGGCTTGGTGCGAAGCCGAAAAACTGTCATCGCTGCACCTGCTGTTTGCCAGCGACGACGACGTGGCCGCCTGCGAGCAAGCCGGACTGATGCTGCGCCACACCGTGCAGTTCCACTGGACGGCCCCGCCCGAGGGCTACCGCGACTTCGACGCTTTCCTGATGTCCCTGAACCAGGAAAAGCGCAAGAAAATCCGCCAGGAGCGGCGCAAGGTGGCGGGCGCCGGCATCACCTTTCGCTGGTCGCTGGGCCAGGACATCAGCCGGGCCGACTGGGATTTTTTCTACCGCTGCTACGAGCGCACCTACCTGGAGCACGGCAATGCACCGTACCTGAGCCGCGACTTTTTCCGGCGCATGGAAGCCACCATGCCGGAGAACTGGCTGCTGTTCGTGGCGGAACGCGACGGCGTTGCAGTTGCTAGCAGTTTGATAGCTGTCAGTGCCCGTCCTGATTGCGAAAACAGCCAAAATTATCCTGAAAATCGGCCTACCCAGGGCCTGACCGCCTACGGCCGCTACTGGGGCGCGCTGGCCCGGGTGGACGGCCTGCACTTCGAAGCCTGCTACTACCAGCCGCTGCAGTGGTGCATTGAGCACGGCTTCGAGCGCTTTGAAGGCGGCGCCCAGGGCGAGCACAAGATGGCGCGCGCCCTGCTGCCGGTCAAGACCACCAGCGCGCACTGGCTGGCGCATCCTTCGTTTGCCGACGCCGTCGAGCGCTTCCTGGAGCGCGAAGGCGCGGGCATCGACAATTACATGGACGAGCTGGAGCGGCGCAGCCCCTTCAAATCGCCCGCCCTTTCACCCCCAACCGACCCGGCAAGCCCCTCATGAGTCAAACCACACAGCCCTACACCATCAAGATGGTCAACGCCATCGGCCTGAGCGCCGCCGAGCGCAGCGCCGCCGAATTGCGCTTTCGCATGGCGCTGGAGTCCAGCGTCGGTGGCCGCGAATTTGTCGTGCCGACGCTGCAGGCCTGCATGCTGGCGCGTTCGCTGATCAGCCACCTGGCGCCCGAAGAACTGGCCCATGCCGACCATGACGCCGAACGCGAAGTGATTACCCTCTGGGAAAACGCCGAAGACAAAGCCATCATGACCGCCCTGAAGCCGCTGAACCGCGACATGGGCGAAGCGCGGTTCGAGATCAACACCTGAACATCCGGGCTGAAATGCTTCTTTATTGATAGCTGCTCATGCCCGCGCTGATTGCGCAAAAGGCTTGTTTGACCATGAATTCCCCGTCCAGCCCCGCTAACCCTGCGCCAGCCCTGGCCGAGCCGCTTCTTGCTAGAGCGGCGATGGAGCCCGCCATCGCGCTCGGTCGCACCCACGCCAGGCGGCTGCGCGAGGTGTACCGCTCCGCCGGCTGGCCGTGCCAGGACATGCTGGAAATCGAGTTGCTGGCGGCCGGCATGCTGGAGCGCGTCGCCGGCCCGGCGGGCCACGAAACCCTGCGCGTGACCGATGCGGGCATTGCCTGGCTGGCGGCCACCCTGGCGCGCAACCGTTCGCTGCTGTCGGCGCATGAAGCGCTGGTCGAGCAGGTCGCCTGCGAAATGGTGCGCGCCGGCCGCATTACCTGGCGCGCCTTGAGCCTGCGGGCGCAACTGCCGCCGGCCGGCGTTGGCGAAAAAGTGCGCTGGTGCATGGTGCGGCCCGATGTGTTCTCGATCCGCAACACCACCGTCGAAAGCTATGTGGACCCCATCGTCCACGAGATCAAGGTCAAGCGCTCCGACCTGCTTGGCGACCTGCGCCGGCCTGACAAGCGAACGGCCTACCTCGACCTGGGCGGCGAATGCTGGTATGTGCTGGGCTGCGATGCCAAGGGCCGGCCGATAGGCGCCGCCGATGAGATTCCCGCCGAATGCGGCGTCATGCTCATGCAAGACCAGCGGCTGGTGGTGGCCCGGGCCGCGCCCCGGCACATACGGCAAAACCTGCCGCTGGGCGTGTGGATGGCGCTGGCCAAGGCAACGCCTGTGGCTGGCCTGAATGACGGCGTGCAGGGCTTGCTGGGCGAAGGCGGATAGCCGGAAGGTAAAAGGAAACCGTTCTTGCGGCAAATCCGGGGCCGGGTTGATTGGCCGGGCCTTAATGGACTGGCGCTGTCTCGACGGCAAAGCGCAGCGTGACCAGGCGATCCTGCCGGGACAGCCGGACATGCTCCGCAGCCGCCAGCGCCTGCACATCGTCCCACACCAGCTTTCGGTAGCTGTCGTCATAGCGGTCCACCTGGCCTTCGCCCGCCGGGCTGACCTGCAGGGAAACGGTGACTTCAGCCTGGCTGGCGACAGCGGTGATCAGGAGGCTGGCCGGCTCGGTCATTGAATCGGTCAGCGCAAGCAGTGCGGCGCTCAAGACCATCCGCACGGCATCGCGCTGCACCTGGACCGGCATCTCGTCAACCTCATTGTCCAGGCGAAAGCCGCAAAAATGCAGCATGGTGGCCAGCAGGCCCACGCACTCCCTGATGCCCGCGTCCACCCCGGTCAGAACGCCCGGCTCAGGCGCCAGCCAGGTGCTCATGTCATTGCACTCATCCAGCGCAGCCTTGGCAAACCCGTTGATCTTGTCGGCCTCTTCGCGCACCGAATGCAAATCGGGCACGGCGGCGGAAAGCTTGTGCTGCATGACGCCGTAAATCAGGCCAATCGGTTGCAGGGGCCGCACCATGTGGTGACGCAAGCAAGGCGCCAGACGCCTCAGCACGGCATAGCGGGCGGCCTCGATCTGCTGCCCGGACACTTCAGGGAATGTGCTTGATCCATTCAAGGATGGACTGGTTTTTTGAACTCTCATGTCTCCTGCTCTTCCCTATAAGGGTAAGGCGTTTGTATCAAAACAAAATACCCCTCGGTCGGTTCAGGCCAGGGAATTTGTAACCAGCAGCTACTTTATTGCGCTTCACCTTCGGCTTTGGAAACCAGTTGCGCAATCGTCTGGCAAATATGCGCCACCGTGGCGGGTTTGGACAGGTGGGCATCGAAGCCGCTTTGCAAGGCTCGCACGGCATCGACCTGCCGGCCATAACCACTCAATGCAATGGCTTTCAGAGCGTGTAATCCTGGAATCTTGCGGATTTTCCGGATCAGCTCGTACCCGTCCATGCAAGGCATGCCGATGTCTGAAATCAGCAGGTCGTAAGCGCTTTTTTCCAGCAACTCCAGCGCCTCCTGGCCGCTGGTCGCCATGTCAACCGTGGCCCCTTCCAGACGCAGCAGCGCCGCGAATGGCTCCAGCAGGTCGATCATGTCATCGACGACCAGAATCTGCAGGCCCTTCAGGTTTCCGGTTTGTTCAATGGTTTTTTTGTCCTGCTGCCTGGTTTGGGCCAGCGGCAGCCAGACGCTGAACGTGGCGCCTTTGCCCAGGCCGGCTGAATCGGCCAGGACTTTGCCGCCCTGGGCCACCGTCAGGTCGCGCACCAGCGTCAAGCCCACACCGAGCCCCATGTTGGTGCTGGGTACCTTTTGATTGGGTGCCTGGACAAACATGCCGAAAATCTGCGGCAAAAACTCAGCGGTAATTCCCTGGCCGGTGTCGATCACGCTGAATTTTGCAAACTCGGCGTCGCGTGCCAGTTGCACCGTGATGGTCCCGCCTTCAGGCGTGAACTTGATGGCATTGTTGATCAGGTTCCAGAAAACCTGTTCTGTCCGGACGCGGTCACACAATGCAAGCACTTCCTTGTCACTGCACTCATAGACCAGCGTCAGGCCTTTCTTGCTGGCGGCTTCGCGGGCTGCGGAGGCAATCATCTCGGCCAGCTCCTCAAGGTTCACCGGGGCCAGCCTGAGCGTCAGCTTGCCGGTTCGGGCGCGCGACAGGTCCAGCAGGTCGTCAATGATCTTGGTCTGGCTCACCACTGCATGGCGAATGGTTTCGCCGGCACGCACCACTTCGGGCAGTGCGCGCACCTCGGGCTGGCTGAGCAGCAATTCGGTATTCACCTGGATCAGGTTCAGCGGGTGCTTGAGTTCATGCGACATCACCGCCAAGAACTGGTCCTTCAATTCATTGGCCCTTTTTTCCATGGCCAGCAGTTCATCGCGGCTGACCTGAAGGGTCTTGTTTTCCGTGATGTCGCGGGCAATCTTGGCATAGCCGCCCATTTTCCCTTCCAGGCGCGTCACCACGCCGCTGCCAAAGAAGGTGCTGCCGTCCTTGCGCAAATGCCAGCGTTCGTCGGTGGAGCGCCCTTCGTCGCGGGCGATGCGCAACTCCTCGTCGGCAGCGCCCGCGGCCCGGTCTTCGGGGGTAAAGATGATGGCAAACAGCTGGCCGACCGCTTCTTTTTCAGAATAGCCAAAGATCCGCTGGGCACCGTGGTTCCAGGTCGTGATGAGGCCTTCTTCATCAATGGTCAGGATGGCGTAGTCCTTGGTGGTTTCGGCCGCGATTCGCAGGCGTTCCTCGCCCGCGCGCACATTTTCCTCGGCCTGGCGCAGGGCCGTCACATCGACAAAGGTCAGCACAGCGCCTTCAATCCGGTCATCGGTGGTGCGGTAGGGCCGGATGCGCGCCAGGTAATGCCTGCTGTCGCTGCTGCTGACCTGCCGCTCCACCTTGTTGAGCGTGTTGAAGACTTCGACAACATCATTGGCCAGCGCGCTGTAGTCCAGCTTGTGGGTAATGTCGAGCAGGGAGCGGTTGATGTCGGACTCGATCAGGTTGAAGAGATTGGCCGACTGGGGCGTATAGCGCTTGATGCGCATGCCGCGGTCAATGAAGATGGTGGCAATGTCTGTCGAGGTGATGAAGTTTTGCAGGTCGTTGTTGATCTTGCTGGTTTCATCGACCTTGATTTTCAATTCAAAGTTGACGGTCGTCAGCTCTTCATTGATGGACTGCAGCTCTTCCTTGCTGGTTTCCAGCTCCTCGGTGGCCGAGCGCAGTTCTTCGTTGATGGCCTGCAGCTCTTCATTCGATGCCTTGAGTTCTTCGGTGGACGTTTCAGTCTGCTCGATGGTCTGCTGCAGGTCCTCTTTGAGTTGCCGTATCTCGGCTTCCAGCTGAACGATGACCTGCTGCTGCGCCTGGTCGATGCCTTTGAGCTGCAGATCGCCGGGCTTTTCCGGCACCTCATCGAACATCACCAGCGTCAGCGCCGATTCCGGGCCATCTTCTCCGAAGAAGCGCACGGTCATTTCAACCAGCCCCTGGCTGTCGCCGCGTTGAACCGCAATGGCGTGGGTCTTGACGGGCTTGCCGGTATGCATCGCCTGGTAAAGCGCCGTGCGCAATTCCGTGCGGAGTTCGGACTGCATGTTGTCCAGCAAATTGACCGATGGCGCGCCGCCGCCTGGCAACAGGAATTTGCCGACGTTATCGGACAGGTGCAGGATATTGTGGCTGGCGTCTATCAGCACGCTGGGCAAGGCAATCTGGTCAATGAGTTTGCGGTGCATGTCGGCGAATGACGGCAGTTTGGGCTCGCGCCGCCCCTGCCCCTGTCCGGGCAAGGCAGGAGTCGTGTGGTCGCGTGGAAAATCCGTGGTCAGCAGCAACAGGCGCGTTGCATGCACATGCGGATTGACCTTGTAGAAACGGTTTTTTTTATCATGCGCCGTGAAAAGGTTGGGCAGGGCATCCGCAGACTCCGAGCTGCCCAGAAACAAAAACCCTGCAGGCTTGAGCGCAAAGCGAAATGCTTCAAGGACACGGGCCTGGGCCGTCTTGTCCAGGTAAATCAGCAGGTTGCGACAGCAAACCAGGTCGATTCGGGAAAAGGGCGGGTCGCGCAGCACATTGTGATTGGCAAACAGCACCTTTTCCCGCAGCTGCTTGATGACCCTGAACTGATCTTTTTCGCGGGTAAAAAACTGCCGCAGCCTTCCGGGCGACACATCCGTCGAGATCGATTCGGGGTACACGGCATTGCGGCCAACGCTGATTGCCCGTTCATCAATGTCGGTCGCAAACACCTGCAGCTCCGACATGCAGTTGTGCCGGCTCATCTGTTCCTTGAACAGCAGGGTGACGGAATAGGCTTCTTCGCCGGTGGCGCAGCCGGCCACCCAGACGCGCACCGGATCGTCCGGCGGACGGTTGCGCAACAGGCTGGGCAGCACATCGTGCTCAAGGGCGTCAAAAGCCTCGGGGTCGCGAAAGAAATTGGTGACACTGATCAGCATGTCCTGAAGCAGCGGCTGGGCCTCTTCAGGGTGTTCGCGCAGATAGTCGCGGTAAGCCGGCAAATCCGGAAGGCGCCTGACCTGCAGCCGGCGCTCGATGCGGCGCAGAACAGTGGCCCGCTTGTACTGCCGGAAATCGTTTTTGGAGTAGGTACGCAGCAGGGCCATGGTGTCCTTCAAAGCCTCTTCGGCAAGCCTGGCCGCTTGCGCACTGTCAAAGGCCATGGCTTTCGCTGAAGGCTCAGCCTCCCTGGGCAGGCTGATGCGACGGGCATTGGCCCACAGTTCAATCAGGCGCTGCGGCATATCGACCGCATTCAGGACGAAATCAACCATGCCCGTGGCGATGGCGGCTTTGGGCATGCCGTCGTACCCGGCATCTTCAGGCGCCTGAGCCAGGGTCACTCCGCCCTCTTCCTTGACCCGGGCCAGCCCTGCGGCGCCGTCCATGCCGGTGCCGGACATCACGATGGCCATTGCCCTTTCCTGGTGAGACTGGGCCAGCGTGCGAAAAAACAGGTCGATGGCCAGGTGCATTCCCCTGAGCCGGACGGGCTCGGACAGCTGCAGGTGAGCATCGCTCATCATCAGGTCGTGGGTGGGAGATATGACATAGACATGGTCCGCTTCGATGGCTGTCCGCTTGTCCACCTGGATGACCGGCATCTTCGTCACCCGCTGCAAAATCTCGGCCGCATTGCTTTGATGCTCGGGCGACAGGTGAAGAATGATGACAAATGCCATGCCATTGGCCGCAGGCATCTGTTCAAAAAAGCGCAACAGGGCGTCCAGGCCGCCGGCCGAAGCACCGATGCCGACCACAGGAAAATTGAGCCGGCTCTTTAGGGGATGGGCCTGATCTTCAGGATCGAGAGAAACGTCAAGCGGGTCTGACATGCTGATGCACCGGTCTGAATGGGAGATATCGTTGAATGATACTGTTGAACACTACGTGGGTAGTGCTCCTGCAAACCGAACACCCATTGCCCATGAAAAAAGCGCCTCCAGACTGTACTGAAGACGCTTTTGATGCACAAGCCAGGCAGCAATTGCTATATTTTCAATAGCTATCCATGCCCGTCCAGCTTGCGCAAAAGCACTAAAAGCCTTACAAAATCGTTCAAGAATTACACAGCCTGCTGTTCCTTGGCGTAGTTGGCAATGCCGTCGGCAATTTCTTTCTTGGCAGCGTCCGGGCCTTCCCAGCCCGAAATCTTGACCCATTTTCCTTCTTCCAGATCCTTGTAGTGTTCAAAGAAGTGGGCAATGGTTTTCAGGCGCAGCGGATTCATGTCTTCCGGCTTTTGCCAATGCGAGTAGAGCGAGCACTTCTTGTCGATGGGCACGGCCAGCACCTTGCCGTCTTCGCCGGCTTCGTCGGTCATTTTCAGGATGCCGATCACGCGGCAGGTCACCACCACGCCAGAAATCAGCGGGACGGGCGTGATCACCAGCACATCGACCGGGTCGCCGTCGCCGCTCAGGGTTTGGGGCACGTAGCCGTAGTTGCAGGGGTAGTGCATGGCGGTGCTCATGAAGCGGTCCACGAAAATCGCGCCGGACTCCTTGTCCACCTCGTACTTCACCGGGTCGGCGTTCATCGGGATTTCGATGATCACGTTGAAAGAGTCAGGAGCGTTTTTGCCGGGTGTAACTTTATCTAGGGACATGATCGCTTTAGGTTGATGAAAAACATTGATAAAAAGAGCGGCTTGTTCTGCTGCGGGACAGTTTGGCCAGCCGAAGGAAGAGATTTGCCCGCATTTTACTGATGCGGACCTTACGGGTTGCCAACGGCGCCTGTTTTAGCGTTTAATTTCTCCAGTTGGCCAATCGTCCCATCGCCTCCATGCGAGCCACGAGGAAGCAACGCAGCGGGGGTCCGCTTGCGTGGCACCCATCAAGGCAAAAAAATAACGTCGGAGGTATGTATGACTGGTAACTCAGCCGCGCTCATTCTTGCGCTGGTATGCGGACTCATCGCCGTGGGGTATGGCTTTTGGGCCAGAAACTGGATTCTTTCCCAGGACGCAGGCAATGCGCGCATGCAGGAGATCTCGGCGGCCATCCAGACGGGCGCGGCCGCCTACCTGGCCCGACAGTACAAGACCATTGCCATCGTGGGCGTCATCCTGGCGCTGCTGATCGGTGTCTTTCTGGACGGCAAGACCGCTGTCGGCTTCGTCGTCGGGGCGCTGCTGTCGGGCGCCTGCGGTTTTATCGGCATGAATGTCTCGGTGCGCGCCAATGTGCGGACCGCGCAGGCGGCCACGCGCGGCATCGGCCCGGCGCTCGACGTGGCGTTTCGCGGCGGCGCCATCACCGGCATGCTGGTGGTCGGCCTGGGGCTGCTGGGCGTGACCAGTTTTTTCTGGTTCCTGGTCGGCAACGGCAACTACACGCCGACCGCCAGACTGGCTGACCTGCTCAACCCGCTGATCGGTTTTGCGTTCGGCTCGTCGCTGATCTCTATTTTTGCGCGGCTGGGCGGCGGCATTTTCACCAAGGGCGCTGACGTGGGCGCCGACCTGGTGGGCAAGGTCGAAGCCGGCATTCCCGAGGACGACCCGCGCAACCCGGCGGTGATTGCCGACAACGTGGGCGACAACGTCGGCGACTGCGCCGGCATGGCGGCCGACCTGTTCGAAACCTATGCGGTCACGCTGATTGCCACCATGGTGCTGGGCGCGCTGCTGGTAGCCAGCAGCCCGATCAACGCCGTGCTCTACCCGCTGGCGCTGGGCGCGGTGTCCATCGTGGCAAGCATCATCGGCTGCTTTTTCGTCAAGGCTTCGCCGGGCATGACCAACGTGATGCCGGCGCTCTACAAAGGGCTGGCCGTGGCCGGCGTGCTTTCCCTGATAGCGTTTTACTTTGTCACGACCTGGCTGATGCCCGACAACGCGATTTACGCCAGCGGCAGCCAGATGAAGCTGTTCGGCGCCTGCGCCGTCGGCCTGGTGCTGACGGCCGCGCTGGTCTGGGTGACCGAGTACTACACCGGCACCCAATACGCGCCGGTGCAGCACATCGCGCAGGCCTCGACCACCGGCCACGGCACCAACATCATTGCCGGCCTGGGCGTGTCGATGCGCTCGACCGCCTGGCCGGTAGCGTTTGTGTGCATCGCGATTCTGGTGTCCTACAACCTGGCCGGTCTTTACGGCATTGCGATTGCCGCGACTTCCATGCTGAGCATGGCCGGCATCGTCGTGGCGCTGGATGCCTACGGCCCGATCACCGACAACGCCGGCGGCATTGCCGAAATGGCCGACATGCCGCCCGAGGTGCGCGCCGTGACCGACCCGCTCGACGCCGTGGGCAACACCACCAAGGCCGTGACCAAGGGCTACGCGATTGGCTCGGCCGGACTGGCCGCGCTGGTGCTGTTTGCCGACTACACCCACAAGCTGGAAAGCTACGGCCGGGCCATCAGCTTTGATTTGAGCGACCCGATGGTCATCGTCGGCCTGTTTATCGGCGGGCTGATTCCCTACCTGTTCGGCGCCATGGCGATGGAAGCCGTGGGCCGCGCAGCTGGCGCGGTGGTGGTGGAAGTGCGCCGCCAGTTCAAGGAAATCGCCGGCATCATGGAAGGCACGGCCAAGCCAGAATACGGCCGCGCAGTGGACATGCTGACGACGGCGGCGATCAAGGAAATGATCATCCCGTCGCTGCTGCCGGTCGTAGTGCCGATTCTGGTCGGCCTGCTGCTGGGCCCCAAGGCGCTGGGCGGTTTGCTGATGGGAACCATCGTCACCGGCCTGTTCGTGGCAATTTCGATGTGTACCGGCGGCGGCGCCTGGGACAACGCCAAGAAGTACATCGAGGACGGCCACCACGGCGGCAAGGGCTCGGACGCGCACAAGGCGGCCGTGACCGGCGACACCGTGGGCGACCCCTACAAGGACACCGCCGGCCCGGCCATCAACCCGCTGATCAAGATCATCAACATCGTGGCGCTGCTGATCGTGCCGCTGATGATGAAGTTCCACGGCGGCGCTGTGCAGGCCGCGCCGATGACGCCGGTGGCGGCCCCACCGGCCATCAGCGCCCCGGCGGACACCCCGGCGGTGCCCGCCATGCCCGCGCCGGCACCGCTCCAGGCACCCGATGCCGCTGCGATTCAAACTCCGGCGGCCAGCGCGCCAGCCTCGGCGGCTTCGCAATAAGGCTTGCCAGCACAGGGAGGGACGGTCTTGCCGCGCAATGCGCTGGGCCTACTCCGCGGCTTCAATCAGGAACAGCCGCCCGGACAGGGGCGCGTTGCCCAGCGCTTCCAGGGAAACCGGCTGGCGGGCGCTGGTCACATACAGCGTGTCCAGGTTTTTTCCGCCCAGCGCAACGTCGCTCGGGCACGGCACCGGCAGGCCGATCACCCGGTCCTGGCTGCCATCGGGCGAGAACTTGACGACACCCCAGCCGTCCTGCAGCGCCGTCCAGACGCCGCCCGCAGCATCGACGGCCAGCCCGCTCAATCGGCCCGAGCCCCGGGGCACGGTGGCCAGCCGGCGTACCGGCGTCTGGCCGCGCTGCATCACCAGGATTTCCCCGGAATCACGCGACAGGCCGTAGAGCGACTGCCCTGCTCTGTCCCACGCCAGGGCATCGAGCGGCGCGCCCAGGCTCCAGTGGCTGTCCGGCAGGCTTTCACCGGCGCTTGACCAGGGCGCCACGCGCCAGCGCGCACCGCCCACGGGTTCGCACGCCCACAAGCCGCCTGCGGGGTCGGAGCACAGCGCCGAGGGCGCGCCCGAAGGCCACGGCTGCAGCGCGCTGACTTCAGGCATTGGGCTGTCGGGCTTGTCGATGCGCCAGTAGCCGCCCTGGCTTCCTGCAAGCAATGCATCTTCCCAGACCACCAGCGCGGTCAGGGGCGCATCCAGCACCGCCAGTTCGCGGTCCTGCCTGCCGTCATAAACATGCACCGACGGCGCCAGGCTGTCGGCCCAGAACAGGCGGTCATGCCGGATGCTCCAGCGCGCAAACTCGCCGCGAAAGGCCCATGCCCCGTCCACCGCCCGGGGCTCGGCAGAAGCGGGCGCGGGGGCACTGACCGACAGCTGCTCGCCCACGCGCCGCGCGGCCTCGGCCACTTCCGGCCCCAGCCGGTGAACGCGCTCCATCGTCATGCGGTAGGCCGGACCGGCCACGCTGATCGCGCCGCGCACCTTGCCGGCCGCGTCCACCACCGGCGCGCCGACGCAGCGCACGCCCAGCACGATTTCCTCGTCATCGACCGACCAGCCGCGCGCAGCGGTAATCCGCAGCTCGGCCTGCAGCCGCCGCCGGTCCGTGATGGTGTGCGGCGTCAGCGCTTTCAGGGTGATGGCCTGCACCAGCGCATCGCGCGCGGCATGGTCCAGCGCAGACAAAATCGCCTTGCCCTGGCTGGTGCAGTGCAGCGGCTTGCGCTGGCCCAGCGATGACTGCGAGCGCTGGCTGTGCGCGCCATCGCAGCGCTCCAGCGACAGCACTTCCAGCCCGTCCAGCGTCGCGAGGTAAGAGGTTTCCCCGGTCAGGTCGCGCAGTGCCCGAAGCTCCACCCCGGCTGCGGCGGCCAGGTCGGGCATGGCGTAGGCGCTGCGGGCCAGCTCCAGGCAGCGAAAGCCCAGGCAGTACACCCGGCGCTGCGGGTCGCGCCTGGCCATGCCGCGCGCCACCAGCGTCGCCAGCAGCCGGTACAGCGTGGTGCGCGGCAAGTCCAGGCGTTTGGCGAGTTCGACCTGACTCAAGCCCTGTGGAGCGCTGCCCAGCGCATCCAGAATGTCCATCGCTTTTTCCAGCGAGGCGGTGCCATCACCCAGGTTTGCTTTCATCGCATTTATTTCCAGTATGTGGGATAAGTGGCCAATGACAGGGTTTGGCCCCGTTGGCAGAAATGTCCTGTTTATTTACCATCGCCAGAACGGTATTTCAGCACGATCTGGATAGGTTTGTTGATTAAATCGTCCCATATTTTGAGATAAAAGTGAGCCACCCATGACTTGCCACATTCTGCCCAGACATACCAAGGAGACTCCATGACCCGCGCCGACATGACCCCCACGCCCCTTCGCCCGGCCCCGTTTTTCGTGCCTGACACGGTGCTTGACCGGCTTGCCAAAGTGAGCAGCGGCTCGCTGACCACGCAGCTTTTCAAGAAAGGCTACCGCCAGCCGGTGCTGGTGGGATTGACGCCGCTGAACAAAAAGATGAAGGCCTTTGCCGGCCGCGCCTACACCATGCGCTTCATTCCAGCGCGCGAGGACATCGACACCTACGCCACGCTGACCACCGAGCCGCACATCAACAACCTGCAATGGGTCGGCGTCGAGCAGGTGCGCCCGGGCGAAGTCGTGGTGATCGACAGCAACCGCAACCCGGCCGCCGCCTCCATGGGCAACATGCTGATCACCCGCATGATGATGCGCGGCGCCCGGGGCGTGGTGACCGACGGCGCGTTTCGCGACGGCACCGAACTGTCAGCCATGGACTTTCCCGTCTGGAGCGGCGGCGTGACCGCCACCACGCGCCTGTCCTGCCACCACGTGGCCGACCTGCAGGTGCCGATTGGCTGCGCCGGCGTGGCGATTTACCCAGGCGACGTGATCCATGGCGACGGCGACAACATCACTGTGATTCCGGCCCATTGCGCCGAGGAAATGGCCGACCTGTGCGAAGTGCAGGACGACCTCGAAGCCTACCTGGCCCTGCGCGTGCAGGCCGGCGAAAAGCTCTGGGGCCTGTACCCGCCCAGCCCCGAGACGCGCGCCGCCCACAAGGGCTGGGTCGCCGCCGGCCGCCCGGCCATTGCACCCGCCGAACCCGCCACGGCTTGAACACAGCTTTCCAAGGAACCCATGCCCAAAACCGCCATGCACCCGCACGAAGCCCTGATTCGCCGCTATTTCGACGCCTGCAACGCCGCCGACTACGACGCGCTGATGAGTTGTTTCACGCCTGACGCGATTCACTACTTTCCGCCCGGCCTGACCGATATTCCCTGGCGCAGCGCCGACACCATCAGCAAGAAGTGGCTGTGGTGCGTCGAAAACCTTGGCTCCCAATGGACCATCGAGAAAGTGCTGGTCAGCCACGACTCGAACGAAGCCGTCATCGAGTGGACGCACTGGAAGCGCAAGGCCCGCACCGCCCAGCGCGGCGACGAATGGTATGTGTTCGATGCAGCCACCGGGCTCATCACGGAAATCCGCGCCTACTATGCCGCGCCCGCCGTCAGGGACACCGCCGAGCTGCCTCTTGTACGTGACACCCACATGGGTGAGCTGGTCGAATTTGACTATGCTGGCCGGGGCTATCACCTGAACTGGAACCCACAATGAAAACCCTGCAATCGATCAAGGCCCGCACGGGTGAACCCTTGGGCGCGCCACTGTGCGCATCCACCCCCGAGCAGGTCGATGCCTGCGCCAGCGCCGCCGGCGCGGCTTTCGGCGACTGGTCGTCCAGCGATGGCGGCACCCGCGCGGCCCTGCTGCGCGGACTGGCCAGCGCCCTCGAATCCGACCGCGAAGGCCTGGTCGCCCTGGCCGACGAGGAAACCGGACTCGGCCCGGCGCGCCTGAATGGCGAACTCGACCGCACGGCGTTCCAGTTGCGCCGCTTTGCCGACATCGCCGAACGCGGCGTGGCTTTTGAATTTGTGGACGACCCGGCGCTGGCAGGCGCCCCGCCCATCGGCCACCCGGCCATGGTGCGCCAGCGCGTGCCACTGGGTCCGGTCGCCATGTTCTCGGCCAGCAACTTTCCGTTTGCGTTCTCGGTCTTGGGCGGCGACACCGCTTCCGCCCTGGCGGCCGGCTGCCCGGTGGTGGTCAAGGCCCATTCGGGTCACTTGCTGCTGTCCAACCGGGTCATTGGTCTGGTGCAGCAGGTACTCAAGACGCAAGGCCTGCCCGCCGGGCTGATCAGCATGATCCAGGGCGGCGGCAATGACGTCGGCGTGCGCCTGGTGCGGCATCCGGCCATGGCCGCCGGCGCGTTCACCGGCTCCACCCGTGGCGGCGCCGCCTTGCAGGCCGAAGCCAGCGCACGGCCGCGTCCCATTCCGTTTTATGGCGAACTGGGCTCGACCAACCCGGTGGTGGCCCTGCCCGCCCTGCTGGCCAGCAAGGGCGCCGAACTGGCCGCCACCCTGGCCGGCTCCATCAGCCAGGGCTGCGGCCAGTTCTGTACCAGCCCCGGCCTGATCGTGCTGATCGACAGCCCCGAGAGCGATGCGTTTGTAGCGCAGCTGACCACCGCGCTCACCGCCCAGAATCCGCATGCGATGCTGACGCCTGGCATGCGCAAGGCCTTTGATGCCGGTGTTGAACATATGGTGAGCGCGGGCGCCAGGCCGCTGCTGCAGGAAGCCGGCACGCCTGAGGCGCCCCGGCCCTTCCTGGCGCAGGTGGATGCGGCAAGCTTCATCGCCCAGGCGGAACTGCGCGATGAAGTGTTTGGCCCCTCCAGCCTGATCGTGCGCGCCGGTTCCGTGGCCGAGGTGCTGCAGGTGCTGCAGGCCGTGGGCGGCAGCCTGACCGTGACGCTGTGGGGCGCGCAAGACGAATCCGAAGATACCCGCGCCCTGGTGCGTGGCGCCATGGCGATTGCCGGGCGCGTGCTGTTTGCCGGCGTGCCCACGGGCGTGGCGGTGACGGCGGCGCAGCAGCACGGCGGACCCTGGCCGTCGTCCACCCAGCCCATGACGACTTCGGTCGGCGACGCGGCCATGGACCGCTTCCTGCGCCCGGTGGCCTTGCAGGATGCGCCCGCCTGGCTGCTGGCGCGCAAGGGCCAGCCGTGCTGAACCATGTCGTGATGTTCCGCCGCAAGGCGGAGGTGGCAGCGGATGCAGCGCAGGAAGCTGCGCTGATTGCACGCATGGACGCGCTCGGCGGCCAGATCGACGTGGTCCGTGGCTGGCGGCTGTCGGCCAACGAGCTGGACCGGCCGGTCTGCTGGGGCTATGTGCTGGAGTCGTCCTTCGACGATGCCGAAGAGCTCAACGCCTACCTGTTTCATCCACTGCACCAGGCGCTGATCGGCGACCTGAAGCCCTGCTTTGAATGGGCGGCGGTGGACTACACCGTCTAGCGCGGGAATGCAGCCCGGCTGACAGCATGGCGCCTCAAGGCTTATCGCTGATCAGAAACAATCCAGTCCGGGTAGCGATGCCTGATGTCATCGACAAAGGCGAGTGTTCCCGCCAGATGCTGGCGCAGCGCCTTTTCCGCAGCCTGCGCGTCCTTGCGGGCAATGGCTTCGACGATGGCGCGGTGGTCCCGCACAATCGCCTGGGGCTTGCCTTCGTCCGGCAGGTTCAGGCGGCGCAGCCGGTCCACATGCCCGCTTTGCTTGCGCACCAGGTTCCACAGCGGCCCCACCCTGGCGGCCTCGTACATTTCCCGATGAAAGGCCTGGTCGGCCAGCGCCAGCTTCGAGACATCCAGCGGCTTGAGCGCGGCTTCCTGCTCCGCCAGGCTCGCGTTCAGGCGCTGCATGAGTTGCTGGTGCTCCGCATCGGGCAGTTTGCACAGCGTCGCCAGTATTTCCAGTTCAATCGAGCGCCGCAGGAAATGCGCCTGCAGTGCCGCCGACAGGTCAATTCGGCTGACCACCGTGGCATGTTGCGGAAAGATGTCCACCAGCTGCTCTTCACCCAGGCGCAGCAAGGCATCGCGGATGGGGGTCTGGCTGATGCCGAAGTGGTCCGCCAGTTCCGCGCGCTGCAGCACCGTGCCGGGTTCGAGCTGCACCGACACGATCAATTCACGCAAGGCTTCGAAAACCTGCGGGGCGGACTGGCGCGTGCGGTCCAGTTTGGGCGGAGCAACTTTCGCTAGGGCGTTCATGCGGTCCTGAGGTGTGGTTTGGCTATAAAAACGAGTAAATCATAGCATTGACACACTAATATATTAGTGCTTTAATTCCCCATCCGTTTGCGCTGCCGCCAGGAAAACAGGCTCTGCAACGGGGGTTAAAAATGATTGCAGGAGACAAAACCATGTTGAAAATTTCCCGGCACCGCCTCCCCAGGCGTCTTTTCAGCCAGCTGCTGCCCTTGCTGCTGGTCGGTGCCGCTGCGCATGCGCAGACCGCCTGGCCGACCAAGCCCGTCACCCTCGTGGTGCCCTTCGTTGCGGGCGGCGGCACCGACATCGGCACGCGAATCCTGGCGCAGCGCCTGTCGCAGGCGTGGGGACAAGCCGTGGTGGTGGACAACAAGGGCGGCGCCGGCGGCAACGTCGGCCTGGAGGCAGTGTCACGCGCCCGGCCCGACGGCTACACCCTGCTGATCGGCAACGTCGGCACGCAGTCCATCAACCCGACGCTGTACAAAAAGCTCAGCTACAACCCCGACACCGCGTTCGTGCCCGTCGGCCAGTTCGCCGAACTGCCGTTTGTGCTGGCGGTCACGCCGTCGCTGCCGGTCAAAAATGTCAAGGAACTGGTCGCCCTGGGCAAGGCCCAGCCCGACAAGCTGACCTATGCCAGTTCGGGCAATGGCGGCTCACCGCACCTGTCGGCCGAAACCTTCAAGATCGCCACCGGCACGCAGATGCTGCACATCCCGTACAAGGGCGGCGGCGCTGCCATGACCGACCTGATGGCCGGCAATGTGGACATGATTTTTGCCTCGGTGCTGGAGACTTCCGGCTTCATCAAGGCCGGCAAGCTCAAAGCCCTGGCTATCACCAGCAAAAACCGCGTTTCCGCCATGCCCGATGTACCGACGCTGCAGGAAAGCGGCGTGAGCGGCGCCGAATCCGGTTCCTGGATCGGCCTGCTGGCGCCTGCCGGAACACCCCAGGACATCATCGACAAGATTTCCAAAAGCCTTCAGCAAGCCGTCGCCAGCCCTGAAATACAGCAGCAACTGCTGGCCCAGGGCGCTGTCGCCAAAAGCGGAACGCCGGCTGACTTTGCCCAGCTGATTGCGGCTGACCGCAAGCGCTATGCACGCATCATCATCGACAACAAGCTGGCGATGGATTGACCCAACCCAACCTGAACAGAACCCCATGACCAAAAAGACCTACCAAGAACTGCGCAGCGCGCGCTGGTTCGCCCCCGACGATGTGCGTTCCTTCGGCCACCGCTCGCGCGTGATGCAGCTGGGCTACGGCCCGCAAGACTGGGAAGGCAAGCCGGTCATCGCCATCCTCAACACCTGGAGCGACATCGGCACCTGCCACGGCCACTTCAAGCAGCGCGTGGAAGACGTCAAGCGCGGCGTGCTGCAGGCCGGCGGCTTTCCGCTGGAGCTGCCCGCCCTGTCGCTGTCCGAATCCCTCGTCAAGCCGACCACCATGCTGTACCGCAACATGCTGGCGATGGACGTGGAAGAGTTGCTGCGCAGCCACCCGATTGACGGCGCGGTGCTGATGGGCGGCTGCGACAAGACCACGCCCGGCCTGGTGCTGGGCGCGCTGAGCGCGGGCGTGCCCTTCATCTACATGCCCGCCGGCCCCATGCTGCGCGGCAATGTCAAAGGAAAAATACTCGGATCGGGTTCGGACACCTGGAAATACTGGGACGAGCGCCGCGCCGGCAAGATCAACGCAACGCAGTGGCTCGAAGTCGAAGGCGGCATTGCGCGCAGCCACGGCCACTGCATGACCATGGGAACGGCCAGCACCATGACCGGGATCGCTGAAGCGATAGGCCTGACGCTGCCCGGCGCATCGTCGATTCCGGCGGTCGATTCCAACCACATCCGCATGGCCACCGAGTGCGGCCGCCGCGCCGTGAGCATGGTCTGGGAAGACCTCACGCCGGCCAAGATGCTGTCGCGCGCCTCGTTCGAGAACGCCATCACCGTGGCCATGGCCATGGGCTGCTCGACCAACGCCATCATCCATCTGGTGGCGATGTCGCGCCGCGCTGGCGAGCATTGCGCCGTGGGCTTGGACGACTTCGACGCCGCCAGCCGGCGCGTGCCGGTGATCGCCAACATCCGGCCCAGCGGCGATACCTACCTGATGGAAGATTTCTATTACGCCGGCGGCATGCTCGGCATGATGAGCGTGCTCAAGGACCACCTCAAGCTCGATGCGCTGACGGTCACCGGCAAGCCATTGGGCGAGAACCTGGTGGGTGCAGAGGTCTATAACCACGACGTGATCCGCCCGCTCGACAACCCGATCTACGCCGAAGGCGCGCTGGCCGTGCTGCGCGGCAACCTCGCGCCCGACGGCTGCGTGATCAAGCCCAGCGCCTGCGCGCCGCAGTATTTGCAGCACACCGGCCCGGCGCTGGTGTTCGACGACTACCCGTCGATGAAAGCGGCCGTCGATGACGAGAACCTCGACGTGACCGCCGACCACATCATGATCCTGCGCAACGCCGGCCCGCAGGGCGGACCCGGCATGCCCGAGTGGGGCATGCTGCCGATTCCGCTCAAGCTGGTCAAGCAGGGCGTCAAGGACATGCTGCGCATCTCGGATGCACGCATGAGCGGCACCAGCTACGGCGCCTGCATCCTGCACGTCGCGCCCGAGGCCTATATCGGCGGCCCGCTCGCGCTGGTGAAAACCGGCGACCTGATCACCGTCGATGTACCGGCGCGCAGCATCCACCTCGAAGTCAGCGACGACGAGCTGGCGCTGCGCCGCGCCGCCTGGACAGCGCCGCCCAAGCGCTTCGAGCGCGGCTACGGCTGGATGAGCGCGCGCCACATCCAGCAGGCCGACACCGGCTGCGATTTTGATTTTCTTGAAACCTCGTTCGGCGCGCCCATCGGCGAGCCCGACATTTACTAAAAACGAAAGACCCCATGGCACTCAACCCCGCGACCCGAGACAAGCTCAAGACCGTCAGCACCGCCACGCTGTGCACCGCCCTGTTCAAGCGCGGCCTGCGCAACCAGTTCATCCAGGACGTGCATCCGGTCAACCCCAGCCTGCCCAACATGGTCGGCGAGGCCTTCACGCTGCGCTACATCCCGGCGCGCGAAGACCTGAACCCGATCAGCGTGTTCCAGAACCCGAATCACCCGCAGCGCGTGGCCGTCGAGCAGTGCCCCGAAGGCGCGGTCATGGTGATCGACAGCCGCAAGGATGCGCGCGCCGCATCGGCCGGCTCGATTTTGATCTCGCGCCTGATGGTGCGCGGCGCCGCTGGCATGGTCACCGACGGCGGCTTTCGCGACACGCCCGAACTCGCCGTGCTGCCCTTCCCCACCTACCACCAGCGGCCTTCGGCCCCGACCAACCTGACGCTGCACCAGGCGCTGGACATCAACGTGCCGATTGGCTGCGGCGATGTGGCGGTGTTTCCGGGCGATGTGATCGTCGGCGACCAGGAAGGCGTGTTCGTGATTCCGGCGCACATGGCCGACGAGATTGCCGACGAGGCGGTGGAGATGACCGCCTTCGAGGACTTCGTGACCGAGGAAGTGCTCAAGGGCCGGCCCATCATCGGCCTGTATCCACCGACCCTGCAGCAATCGAAGGACGACTTCGCGGTCTGGCGCAAGGCTAAAAACCGCTGAAACCTGCGGACGCATGTAGAGCAAACCTGCCATGGCGCCGTCCAAGCCCCGTCAATCACTTCACCAGGAGACAAATTCATGTCAAAAAGACGTCTTGCGCTTTCCGCCATTGCATATTCAGCTATTGTTTTAATAGCATCAGCGACGTGATGGGACGCCTGGTGGCCGAGGAACTGGGCAAGATCCTCAAGCAGCCCTTCAGCGTCGAGAACATCGGCGGCGCTGGCAAATCCATTGGCCATGGCAGCAGTTGAACATCCAGACCTTGGCACAATGGCGGGCGTCAAGCGCATTGCCTGGCCCTCTGGTAGAGCCGCCCTTTCGGACGAAAGTGGCGGCTCGATCCATTTTCTCTACCCTTCATGACATAAAAGATGACCCTGCCCGCGCACCAACTCACCATGACCGTGCTGATGACCCCCGACATGGCCAACTTTTCCGGCAATGTCCACGGCGGCACCATCCTGAAATTTCTGGACCAGGTCGCCTACGCCTGTGCCAGCCGCTACGCGGGGCGCTACGTCGTCACCCTGTCGGTGGACCAGGTGATGTTTCGCCAGCCGATCTACGTCGGTGAACTGGTCACGTTTCAGGCGTCGGTCAACTACACCGGCACCTCGTCGATGGAAATCGGCATTCGGGTGCTGGCGGAAAACATCCGCACCCAGGAACTGCGGCATGCCAACAGCTGCTTCTTCACGATGGTCGCGGTCGATGACGAGCGCAAGCCGGTGGCCGTACCCCCGCTGCGCCCGTTCACGCCGGACGAGCGGCGACGCCACGCATCGGCCGAGATGCGCAAGCAACTGCGCCAGGAATTCGCCAAGCGCTTCGAGGCGCTGCGCAGTTCCCCGACCTGAAAACGCAGCGCCCACGGGGGCGGGCAAGCGGCCCGGTCACTCCTCGACGAAATACTCCGGATACCGCTGCTCGATAGCGTCCACAAAGCGCAATGGCGAGCGGATGTGCAGCAGCATCTGCTCGGCGGCCCGGGCGCTGTCGCCTTCCAGGATGGCCTGGATCACCGACCGGTGCTGGTCGATGGCGATGCGGTTGCCGCCCAGTTCGGGAATGGCGATGTGGCGGATCCGGTTCATGCCGGTGCGCGCCAGCAGCAAGGGGTTCCAGGCGTGCGGATGCCCCGCCAGCACCAGTATCTGGTAGTGCAGGTCTTCATCGGCCAGCAGGTGGCCGATGAAGTTTTTCTGGTCCGACGCCGCTATCTGGCGCGCCAGCACGTCGTTCAGCTTTTGCCTTTCGGCCAGGGGCGCCTGCGCGGCCAGTTCGGCGGCGCGGCATTCAATCACCTCACGCACAAAAATGGCATCCTCGATCCGGGCCCGGCTCAAGCGGGTCACGAAGGTGCCGCGCTGCGGCGTGACTTCCAGCAACCCATCGCCGACCAGCCGGCGAAACGCGTCACGCACCGGTGCGCGGCTCACGCCCAGTTCCTCGGCCACCGCGACTTCCGACAGCGCCATGCCCGGCGTGAACGAGCAATTCAAGATGGCCGTGCGCAGGCTTTCGTAAGCCTCCAGCCCGATGAGCCCACGACCGCCGGTACGCGAGGCTGCAGGAGTGCTGGTGAAAATTTCAGGAAGGGTTAATCGCGTGCGTGCCATGAAGGGAAGTTTATCGGCTTGCTTGCCGAAGCATTTTTTGGATACTAGAATACTAGAATACTACTAAAACGAATCAGCTGCAGTTGCCTTCGAGGGACTGCCGTGCCAAGCCTTTCAACGACGACCCACCGGAGACACCCATGAAACACGCTTTTGCCACCGTCATTGCCGCAGCGGCCCTGACCGCAACCGGGGCGCTGTGCGCCCAGACCTTCCCCTCCAAGCCCATCACCATCGTGGTGCCGGCGTCGCCCGGCGGCGCCATCGACCTGGCGGCCCGGTTGATCGGGCAGAAGATGACCGAGTCCATGGGCCAGCCGGTAATGATCGACAACAAGGCCGGGGCCACCGGCATCATCGGCACCGACTTCGTGGCCAAGGCCGCACCCGATGGCTACACGCTGGCACTGGTGGCCAGCAGCCACGCCATCAACCCGAGCATCGTGAAGAAGATGCCTTTCGACACCGTCAAGGGCTTCGAGCCGGTCGCGCTCACGCATGTGGTGCCGCTGGTGCTGGTGGTGTCGCCTTCGCTGCCTGCGAAGTCGGTCAAGGAACTGATTGCTTATGGCAAGGCGCATCCGGGCGAGTTGTCGTTTGCCTCCAGCGGCGCGGGCGGCGCGCCGCACTTCTCGGGCGAACTGTTCAAGAGCATGGCCGGGCTGGACATGACCCACATCCCCTACAAGGGCAGCACGCTGGCGCATCCCGACCTGATCAGCGGCCGCACGTCCCTGATGTTCGACACGGTGGCGGCCGTGAACGTGCAGATCAAGGCCAGCCGCGTCCGCGCGCTGGCGGTGACCACGGCCAAACGCTCGTCCATCCTGCCCGATGTGCCGACCATGGCCGAAGCCGGCATGCCGGGTTTCGAGACCAGCACCTGGGGCGGCCTGCTGGCTCCGGCGGGCACGCCCAAGGCCACGGTGGCCAGGCTCAACACCGAAGTCAACCGCATCCTGGCCCTGCCGGATGTGCGCAAAACGCTGCAGGATACCGGCATCGAGCCGGGTAACGGCTCGCCGCAGCAGTTCGGCGACTTCATCAATGCCGAGATGGTCAAATGGGCCAAAGTCGCCAAGGGCGCCAACATCCAGCCCGAATGAAACCCTGAAAAACCACGCCACAAACCCATGAACCATCATCCCACCCATGTCCTCATCAACGGCTCGCGCGCAGCCACGGCCGACGAGGCCGCCGTGCTGCAGGCGATGCATGCCCTGAGCCAGGCCTGCCTGAACGCCAGCCCGGCCGAAATCACCGCGCTCACGGAGCCTGCGCTGAGCTACAGCCATTCCGACGCGCACATCCAGACGCGCGACGAGTTCATCGCGGCGCTGCTCAACGGCCAGTCGGTCTTTCGGGCCATCGAGCTACAGGGCGTGTCGGTGCAACTGGCGGGCGACATCGCGCTGGTGCGCCACCAGGCGCTGTACACCACGTTCAACCGGGGCGAGCCCGGCCTGTCGGACCTTCAGGTCAGCCAGGTCTGGCAGCGCACGAGCGGCGCCTGGCGCCTGCTGCTGCGCCAGGCCCGCAAAACCTCTTCAACACATTAAATCCATCATCCTTCAAAAAAACGCCATGAAGCACAAACTCCTCCAGCACGCTGAAATCCCGCCCTTGCGCGACACCGAACTCCACACGCGCTATGACGTGCATCCGCTGTGGAAAGAATCCGACCCCCAGGCCTTCCTGGTCGAGCACGGCCCGGCGTTCAGCGGCTATGTGACCAGTGCGCGCTTCGGGGTGGACGAAGCCACGCTGGCGGCCCTGCCGAACCTCAAGGTCATCTCCAGCTTCGGCGTCGGCACCGACACCCTGCCGCTCGAAGCTGCCAGCGCGCGCGGCATTGCCGTGGGCTACACGCCCGACGTACTCAATGACTGCGTGGCCGACACCGCCTTTGGCCTGGTGATGGACGTGGCCCGCCGCTTCAGCGCGGCCGACCGCTTTGTGCGCCGGGGCGACTGGCTCAAGGGCCAGTACCCGCTGGCCACCCGCGTGAGCGGCAAGCGCCTGGGCATCCTCGGGCTGGGCCGCATCGGTCAGGTCGTGGCCCGGCGCGCCAGCGGCTTCGACATGGAGGTGCGCTATCACAACCGGCGCCCCAACCCGTCGGTTCCCTACGCCTACGAAGCCACGCTGGAATCGCTGGCCCGGTGGGCCGATTTCCTGGTGGTCGTCAGCGCGGGTGGCCCCGAGACGCGCAACCTGGTGTCAAGCGACGTGCTGCGCGCGCTCGGACCCAAGGGCTACCTGGTCAATGTGTCGCGCGGCTCGGTGGTCGATGAAGGTGCGCTGATTCAGGCGCTGCAGGACGGCGCGATTGCCGGTGCCGGCCTGGATGTGTACGCCGACGAGCCGCGCGTGCCCGACAAACTCCTGGGCATGGAACAAGTGGTGCTGCTGCCCCACCTGGCCAGCGCCACGCATGAAACCCGGCAGGCCATGGCCGACCTGGTGCTGGAGAACCTGGACAGCTATTTCAGCACCGGCAAGCTGCGCACGGGCGTGCCTGCCTCCACCTGAGCCGCCTTTGCGGGTGAATCCGGGCTGAATCCCGGCCGCCCGGCGCATGCGGGGCCTTTTGGACGCTAGGATCAGGGCATCTTGAATCCACCGTCCCCTCAAATCAGCCGCATGGAAGACGTGGCGCGCGAAGCCGGCGTGGCGCGCGTCACCGTTTCGCGCGCCCTTAGCCATCCCGACAAGGTGTCGCCCGCCACGCGCGCGGCCGTGCGCGCCGCCATCGAGCGACTGGGCTATGTGCCCAACCTCACCGCCGGCAGCCTGGCGTCCAAACGCTCCCGCATCATCGGCGCCATCGTGCCGACCCTGTGCAACTCCTGGTTTGCCGACGCCATGGACGGCCTGGCCGAAACGCTGGGCGCGGCCGGCTACCAGCTCATGCTGGGCCAGTCGGGCTACCACATCGACCAGGAAGCCGGCCTGGTCGAAGCTTTTCTGGGCCGCAAGGTGGACGGGCTGATCCTGACCGGCGTGGTGCATGCGCCCTCGGTGCGCGAGCGGCTGCGCCGCAACCGCTTGCCGGTGGTCGAGATCTGGGACATGACCGACGACCCCATCGACACCGTGGTCGGGTTTTCCAACCTGCTGATTGGCGAGGCGGTCGCCGGCTACCTGCTCCAGCGCGGCCACCGGCGGATCGGCTTCATCGGCGCGAACGAGATCCGCTCGGGCAAACGCGCGCAGGGACTGCGCCAGCGCCTGCAAGCCGAGGGGATCGGCGTCGCGGAGGCCACGCCCGTGACGCCACCTTCGGTCATTGAAGACGGCGCCCGGGGCCTGGCCGAGCTGCTGGCGCTGGAGCCGCAACTGCAGGCGGTGTTCTGCAGCAACGACACGCTGGGCGTGGGCGCCTTGTTCGAGTGCCGCCGCCGTGGCCTGCAGGTGCCGCAGGACATCGCGGTGGTCGGCTTTTCAGACCTGGCGATAGCCGCCGCCTGCGTGCCCGCGCTGACCACCGTGCAGGTCAACTCCCGCGAACTCGGCCGCCGTGCGGCGCTGGTGCTGCTGCAGCGGCTGGGCAGCGCCCCGGCCGAAGAAGCCGCACCGTCGCGGGTGATCGACCTGGGCTTTCAGATCATCGAGCGCGAAAGCACCTGAAGCCTGAAAAGGCCGCTCCGCTTTGCGGGACAAGGTCTCCCGGCGCTCCCCGGACGCCTGCGACGGCAGCCGCACCAGTTCCACCGCCAGATCAGCCAGCCTCCCTCCAATAGCGCTGGCGCACTGTAAAAGTGCATCGATCATCGCCCTCTTGCAATAAATCCCCTGAACAGGGCATTTGGCCGCAGCCCGCCGAATGCCTGGTGCAGGCCCGCCTGTCGCCGGGAGCCTTCGGCCTTCGCGGTTAAAGCATGCGCGTCAATCAATATTGGCACACAACATGCTTTGAGTAACTAATTGTGAATTTGTCAATAAGGACATTCCTGCCCTACCTTGAAAAAAACCGGCTCGGCCACTCTAGCTCCCTAAAGATAAAGGAAATCTTCAATGTCTTCAGTTTTGACCGCCAACAGCCCCATCGGGGCCGCACCCCTCAAAAGCCGGCAACCCGGCAAGCGCGCAGCGAGTTGGGGCGGCCTTGCTTCCCTGGGTAAATACCGCGAAATCATCATTGCGGTCGCCCTGTTCCTGCTGTTCGACCTCGGGGTGCTGGTGCTGAACTTCTACACCTCGTTCAAGATCGACCAGGACACCGTTGCCATCAACCTGTCAGGCCGCCAGCGCTATGTTTCACAACGCGTCGCACGCACCTTGCTGGAACTCGACGCCATGCGCACCGCAGGCCTTGCGTACAAGCCCGAGACGCTGGCCGAACTGCGCAACGGTACCAAGATCTTCCAGATGTCGCATGTGGCCTTCCGTGAAGGCGGGACGATTCCCGGCGGCGATGGCAAACCGGTTTACCTGGAGCCCGTGGTGTCCGAGCGCGGGCGCGCACTTGAGGACAAGGTCGAAGCCCTGTGGCGGCCTTATTACGAGCTGCTGCAGCCTTTAATGCGCAACGACGACTTCGCGCCGGGGCAGCTGGCCGCAGCGCTGACGTACAGCCAGGCCAACAACATCAAGCTCCTGGGCGTCGCCAATGACTTCGTCACCGAAACCCAGCAGATCGGCGCGTCCCGGGCCAGCGTGCTGCGCATGGTGCAGACCGGCGGCATCATCCTGGCGCTGCTGAACTTCGCTTTTATCCTGTTCAAGTTCCTGCGCCGCCTGACGACCTCGGATGCGGCCATCGAGGCGGCGAACGAAGAAAACCGGGAAATCCTCACCAGCGTGCGGGAAGGCCTGTTTCTGCTCACGCCCGAACACCAGTTGGGCTCGCAACTGTCCAGCTCAGCCCATGATTTGTTTGGCAAGACCCTCGCTCCCGGGCAGGATTTTTTTGAACTGCTGTCCCCCCTGGTTTCCGAGAAAGCGCTCAAGGACGCGCAGGACTATGTCGAACTCCTGTTCTCACCGCATGTGAAGGAAAAGCTGATCCAGGGCATCAACCCGCTGGCGGAAGTAGAACTGACCGTCAAAAACCGGCTGGGCCAGAATACGGCCCGCTACCTGTCCTTTTACTTCAACCGGGTGCAGGACGGTGGCACCGTGCGCCATCTGCTGGTCACGGTGCAGGACATCACCCAGAAAGTCGAGTTGAAAGCCAAGCTGTCCGACGAGCGCCAGCGCTCGCAAAAAGAGCTGTCCATGATGCTCAAGGCATTCGAAACCGACCCGGCCATGATGCGCATGTTTGTCGAACGCGCCGAAGTTTCGCTACTCGAAGTCAATGACCTGCTGCGCAGCACCTCGTCGGCCACGTCGGAAACGCAGGTGCTCAAGGCGGTTGACGGCGCTTACCGCCGCATCCATGCCATCAAGGGCGACGCCTCCTCCATGGGCCTGGAAATCCTGGCCTCGCTGGCCCATCAATTCGAAAGCGAACTGCAAAAACTCAAGGACAGCGGTGCCGCCACTGGTGAGGCACTGCTGGCCCTACCCTTGCCACTCGAAGACCTGCTGTCGAAGGTGGCAGCCTTCAAGAAACTGAGCCAGAACAGGTCAGCCAGCCCGGCCCTGCCGTCACCAGAGTCGGTGCTTCAAGGACTCAACGCCAGCCTGGCCAAATTGGCCGGCGATGTGGCGGTTGACTGCGGCAAGCGCGTCAATGCCACCGTGCGCATGGGCAGCGCCCTGGACATGCCGGCGGACAAAATGGATCTGGTGCGCGAAGTGGCCGTCCAGCTGGTTCGCAATGCCGTGGTGCATGGCGTCGAGGCGCCTCTAACCCGGCTGGCCTGCAACAAGGCCGCCGAAGGACAGGTCGAGGTCAACCTGGGCCGCGATGAAGGCGGCCAATGGCTGCTCAGCGTGCGCGATGACGGCGCGGGCCTCGATCCGGTCCATGTGCGCCGCCGCCTGCTGGAACTGAAGTGGTACACCGCCGAGCAGCTGGAAAGCTTCAGCGACAAGCAAATCGCCTCGCAAATCTTCAAGCCCGGCTTTTCCACTGCCCAGGCCGCGAGCCAGCATGCCGGCCGGGGCGTCGGCCTGGACCTGGTGCAATCCAATGTGCAGCGCCTGGGCGCGCGCTTGCTGCTGTCCAGCAACCCGGGCCAGCACACCGAGTTCAAGATTTATTTTGCAGCCTGAAAGGAAGAGGCCACAGCCATGCTCAAACTGACAAGGGAGGCATCATGCGACTGATGATCGTTGACGACTCCAACATGATCCGCACCCGCATTGCGCGCGTGGTCCAAAACGGTGGCCTGAAGGGCGTGGTGCTGGCAGGACTGGCCAAAAACGGCAAGGAAGCCGTGCGTTTGGCGATGGTCACGCGCCCCGAGGTCGTGACCATGGACCTGACCATGCCCGAAATGGACGGCATCGAATGCATTCAGGCCTTGCTGCAGTTCGATCCGTCCATCAACATCCTGGTGGTCAGCGCACTGAGCGACAAGTCAACGGCGATCCAGGCGCTCAGGCTGGGTGCGCGCGGCTTTGTCGCCAAACCGTTCTCGGACGAAGAGCTGCAAATCGCGCTGCTCGACGTTGCAGAGGCACGCTAAAGGGTAAAGGGAAATTCATCAATGGCGACACTCAACGAAACCGACCTCAAGCTTTTTGTCGATTCCATCCGCACCTACCTGAAAGTCACCACCCGGCAGGAACCTCAAATCACCTCTGCCTTTCTGGGCACGGAGGATCTGGAAGGCTTTGAATTCAATGGCATCGTCACCTTTTCCGGCAGCCATAACGGCCATGTCGTCGTGTCCATGCCAGCCAGGCTGGTGCGCGAGATTTTGTTGCTGCAGCATGAAACCGACTTGAGGGACAGCAACCTGCTGGACGCCGTCGGCGAAATCGCCAACACCCTGGCCGGCAATGCCCGCAAATCGCTGGGGTCGGAACTCGATATATCGGTCCCTGTCAAGGTCCAGGGCCTGAACAGCATCAAGGCCAGGGTGCGCAAGCATCCCTATGTCATCACCCTGCGCTGGAACCACTACGAGGCCATGGTCTGCGTGGACATGGATCGCAGGCATTGAAGTTGAAGGCCCAGGCTGATTTTCATTTCATCGCGGCCGGCCATGCCAGCCCGGCCGCATCGGCCAGCGGCACCAGCGCATCGACGGTGCCCTGAACCAGCGGCACGCCCTGCTCCACCGCCTGCCGCTGACGCACCAGCGCGTGCTCGCCGGGCACGCGCACCCTGGCGCCGCCGGGCAAGGGTGCATTCGCATGGCAGGCATCGACCAGCCACTGCGACTGGCGGGTAAAGGCATCGAGCCCGCCAAAGGCACGCGGGTCGGTCACCTGCAAAAAGATGCCGAGGGTCGTGCCTTTCGGTTCGTCGGCGCGGCCGTAGCCGGGCACGGCCTGCGTCAGCGCTTCGGCCAGGATCGCCATGCCATAGCCCTTGTGGCCGTGGTCGAAGCCGCCCACGGGCAACAGCGAGCCGCCGCCGCTGACCACCACGTTCGGGTCGTCGCTGGGCTGGCCGTTTTTGTCCATGGCCCACATCGCCGGAAAGCGCTCGCCGCGCGCGACCAGCTGGCGGGCGCTGTTGAGCGTGGTGATCGACGAGCTGATGTCGAGCAGCACCGGGTCGCCCTTTGTGGGAATGCCGGCAGCCATCGGATTCGGCGTGAACAGCGGCTCGCTGCCGCCGAACGGCGCCACGCCCTTGGCGGCAGGGCCGGAGCACACCAGCTGCACCATCAGGCCGCGCTCGGTCAGGCGCGGCAAATACACCGCCAGCGCGCCGGTGTGGTGGCTGTTGGCAATCGCCACCGTGACGACGCCGTGCTGGGCGATGCGCTCAAGCGCCGTGTCGATGGCGCGCGAGATCAGCCACGCGCCCGGCAGGCGCCGGCCGTTCCAGGTGACGCAGCCGCCCCGGTCGTTGACGATCTCCATCTCGCCGGCAATCGTCATCACGCCCGAACGCGCGGCCGCCAAGTACCACGGCGCCAGCGCCAGGCCGTGCGTGCCGTGGCCCATGCTGTCGGCGCTGAGCAGCGAATGGGCGATGGCGCGGGCCTTGTCAGCGTCCATGCCGGTGGCTTTGAACAGGGATTCAATGAGCTGGGTGAGTTCGGGCAGCGGGTAGCGCAGGGTTGAAGGGGCGGATTGGGTCATGGCGATGGGATTCTCAGTCAGCGGCACAAAGGCCAGTTCACTACTTATTTGATAGCTGCTTGCACATACCTGGTATGCGCAATAGCCCGATTTCATCAATATTTCAATCAGGCAGCAGCTTGCGCGGGTTTATCAGCCCCTGCGGGTCCAGCGCCTGCTTGACGCGGCGCATCACGTCCACTTCCAGCGGCGCCTTGTAGAGCAGCATCTCGTGGTTCTTGAGCTGGCCCAGGCCATGCTCGGCGCTGAACGAACCCTGGTACCTGGCCACCACGTCGAGCACGATGGCGTTCACGCGGTCGGTTTCGAGCTGCCAGCCGGGCGTGGTCCAGCCGGCCGGGCGCGACACGTTGAAATGCAGGTTGCCGTCGCCCAGGTGGCCGTAAACGATGGGCCGCACGCCTTCGTAAGCCGCCTGCAGCAGCGGCAGCACCTCGTCGATGAAGGCCGGCACACCGGACACCGGCACGGCGATGTCGTGCTTGATGTTGCTGCCGTCATGCTGCTGGGCTTCGCTGATGTTCTCGCGCACAGCCCACAGCTCATGGGCCTGCGCCTCGGACGTGGCAACCACCACGTCGTCGATGATGCCCTGCTCCAGCGCGACCTCCAGCGCCGCCTGGAAAGCGGCATCCAGCGCTTGCTGGCCGCTGGCGTCGCTGGCCTGCATCAGCACATGCCAGGCGTGCGGCGTGCCGAACAGCGCCGGCGTGGCCGGGAAATACCGGCGCACCATCGCCACGCTGGCCTGGCTCATGAGTTCGAACGCGGTGAAGCGGTCGCCGAGCTGGCCGCGCATCAGCCCCAGCAGTTGCAGCGCCTGTTGCGGCGTTTTAAAGGCGGCAAAAGCCACGGCCTGCGCATGCGGCGCCGGAAACAGCTTGAGCACGGCGGCGGTGATGATGCCCAGCGTGCCTTCGGAGCCGATGAACAGGTGCTTGAGGTCGTAGCCGGTGTTGTCCTTGCGCAGCGCGCGCAGCAAGTTGAGCACCTGCCCGTCGGCCAGCACCACCTCCAGCCCCAGCACCAGGTCGCGGGTGTTGCCATAGCGCAGCACCTGAACGCCGCCGGCGTTGGTGGCGATGTTGCCGCCGATCTGGCACGAGCCCTCGGCCCCCAGCGACAGCGGAAACAGCCGGTCGTGCTCGGCGGCCAGCGCCTGAATCGCCTGCAGCACGCAGCCGGCTTCGACCGTCAGCGTGTTGTTCAGCGGGTCGATGCTGCGCACGCGGTTCAGGCGCGACAGGCTCAGCACGACTTGCGCGCCGCTGCCGTCGGGCGTGGCGCCGCCGCACATGCCGGTGTTGCCGCCCTGCGGCACGATGGGCACGCCGTGCGCGGCGCACAGCCTGACCGTGGCCGCGACCTGCGCGGTGTCGGCCGGACGCAGCACGGCCAGCGGCTGGCCGGTGAACTTGCCGCGCCAGTCGGTCACATAGGCGGCCAGATCGGTGGTGAGCACATGGGCCTCGCCCAGAATGGCTCTGGCTTCATCAAGAAATTCAGTCATCACGCAAGTACTCCAATGGGCCAGGGGGCGAATTCGTTCTCGCCCATGCCGACAATTTCACTTTTGCTTTTCTGGCCCGAGGCGGTGCGCAGGATCAGCTCGAAAATCTGCCGCCCCACGTCCTGCAGCGTGGCCTCGCCGTCGATGATGGTGCCGCAGTTGAGGTCCATGTCGTTTTTCATGCGATTGAACATCGGCGTGTTGCTGGCCAGCTTGACCGTGGGCGCGGGCACCGAGCCAAAGCACGAGCCGCGTCCGGTGGTGAAGGCAATCAGGTTGGCGCCGCCGGCAATCTGGCCAGTCGCGCTGACCGGGTCGTAGCCCGGCGTGTCCATGAACACCAGCCCGTGCTGCGTCACCGGATGCGCGTATTCATACACGGCCATCAGCGGGCTGTTGCCGCCCTTCTTGGCGCCGCCCAGCGATTTTTCGAGCACGTTGGCCAGGCCGCCGGCGTTGTTGCCGGGGCTGACGCGGCCGTTGATCTGCGTGTCGCGGCCCTGGTTGTAGTCGAGCCACCAGTTCATACGGTCCACCAGCTTCTGGCCGACCTCGGGCGTCACGGCGCGGCAGGTCAGCGTGTGCTCGACGCCGTAGATTTCGCTGGTTTCGGACAGGATGGCCGTGCCGCCGTTCTTCACCAGCAGGTCCATCGCCACGCCCAGCGCCGGATTCGCCGACAGGCCCGAAAAGCCGTCGGAGCCGCCGCACTGCAGGCCGACGGTGATGTGCTCGGCCGAACACGGCACGCGCTTGATCTTGTTGGCCTCGGGCAGCATGGCGCGGATGATGTCCTTGCCCCTGGCGATGGTCTCAAGCATGCCGCCGGCGTCCTGGATCACCAGCGTCTGCAGCTTCGGCCCGACCACCAGCTTTTCCTGCTCCAGGAAGCCCCAGATGTTGTTGCGCTCGCAGCCCAGCGCAATCACCAGCGCGCCGGCCGTGTTCGGGTGGCGGATGTGGCCGGCAATCGTTCGGCGCAGCAGGTCCATCGGCTCGCCGGTCATCTCCATGCCGCAGCCCATCTCATGCACATAGGGCACGACGCCATCGACATTCGGGAAATCGGCCAGCCGCTCGTCGTCGAAATAGTCGGCGATCTTGCGCGCCGCCGTGGCGCCGCAATTGCCGACGACGAACACGCCGACGTAGTTGCGGGTCGCCACGCGGCCATCCTCGCGCACGATGCCCATGAACGTCGCCCGTTCAGACGGCGGCAGGATGTCGGCCGGGCGGTAATCCTGGCTGAAGCGGTAGTCGCGGTCTGTCGCGCCGAAGGCGATGTTGTGGCTGTGCATCCAGGTGCCGGGCGGCAGGTCTTCGGCGGCATAGCCGATGACGGTGTTGTATTTGAGGACTTGCTCGCCCCTGGCGATGAAGCGCGCCGCCAGCTTGTGGCCGGCGGGCACGTCCTGCAGGGCACTCAGGTTTTCGGCGGGAACGGGCGTGCCCGCCGTGATGGCGGCGCGCGCCACCACCACGTTGTCCTGGGGATCGAGCCGGATGGCGGGGTTCATGCGCTGCAGTCCTCAAGGCGTCTTGATGCCGGCGGTCTTGATCACCTTCGTCCAGCGCGCTTCCTCGCTCTTGACGAAAGCGGTGTAGGCCTTGGAGCCCAGCGGCGGCACGATGAAGCCCTGCGATTCCAGGCGCTGCTTGACGGACGCAGAACCCATGGCCTGGACCATGGCGGCTTCGAGCTTGTCGATGATCGGCTGCGGCGTGCCTTTTGGCGCCGACAGGCCCGACCACGACAGCGCCTCAAAGCCCTTGTAGCCCGACTCGGCCACGGTCGGAACGTCCGGATACAGCGGATTGCGCTGGGCGCTGGTGACGGCCAGCGGGCGCAGCTTGCCGGCCTTGACATGCTGCAGCGCCACGTCCTGGTTGATGAACATCATCTTGATCGTTCCGCCCAGAATGTCGGTCATCATCGGGCCGCCGCCGCGGTAGGGAATGCCCAGCATGAAGATGCCGGCGGTCTGCTTGAACAGCTCCATCGCCATGTGGCCCGAGGCGGCCGGCGTGTAGCCGTAGTCGAGCTTGGCCGGATTGGCCTTGGCGTAATCGACCACGTCCTTGAGCGTCTTGAACGGCGTTCCCGGATGCACCACCAGCACATTCGGGCCGGAATGCACTTGGGAAATATGGATGAAGTCGGTGTTCGAGTTGTACTTGGGCAAAGGCTCCAGGCCGTGGGCCACGGCGCTCTGGCCGACGCCGGTCTGGATCAAGGTGTAGCCGTCGGGCGCGGCCTTGGCGCCGCGCTCGGTACCGATCACGCCGCCGGCGCCGCCGATGTTCTCGACGATGAAGGGCTGCTTGAGGATCTTGCCGAGTTCCTCGGCCACCAGGCGTCCCATCACGTCGCTGGTGCCGCCGGCCGGGAACGGCACGATGATCTTGACCGGCTTGTTCGGGTAGTCGGCCTGGGCGAAGGCGGCCAGTGGCAAGGCGGCGCCGAGCGTGGCAATGGCGGCGAATTGAACGAGTTGTCTGCGAATCATGGGGTTGTCTCCGTGTTGATTCATATAAGGAAAAGGAAATCCGGCGTCTGGAATGCGCTTGTTCAGTCGGCCAGCGTGGTGATTCTTGGCGCGTAGCCCGCCGCCTGCAGCAGGCCGCGCGTGTAGCCCAGCGCAAACGCCATGAAGCGTTCGCGGTTCGGGTCAAGCTCGCTCAGCGGCACATGGTCGGGGCACAAAATGCCGGCGTAGCCCGCGCGCTGGTAGGCACGGATGGCTTCGTTCATGTCCACGTCGCCCTCATCGGGAAAGACCTCGGCAAAGTCGAGGTAGCCGCCCTTGATGTTGCGAAAATGCACCATGAAGATGCGCGGCGCGAATTCTTCAATCGCGCGGATCACGTAGCTGTGCGGCTCCCTGGCCATTTCGGCGACTGTGCCCTGGCAAAAGTTCAGGCCGTGGTTGGGGCTGCTTGAGAGCGCGACGAACTTGCGCAGCCCCTCGATGGAACCGAGAACATGCTCGACGCCGTTCAGGCCGCCGACCGGATAGGCCGGGTCGTGCGGATGGCAGGCCAGCCGGATGCCGGCCCTGTCGGCGGCGGGCACGAGTTCATTCACCAGGAATTCGATGGCGCGCCAGCCCGATTCCTCGGTCACGGGCGGCACTTCCCTGGCCATTTTCTGGCCGCAGAGCAGCGTCGATCCAGCGTCGCCCTCGTCCTGGTTGGTGGGGTAGCCGACGCCCCAGTAGCTGTGCTTGCGGTCGGCCTCGGCGCTGTAGCTGGCCAGCTTGAAGCCGCTGTACTGCACGCCGCCGCGTCCGGTGCGCAGGCCGGTCCGCGTGATGCCGACCATTTGCACGTTGTATTTCAAGGCCGTCAGGCCGGCGTCGGCGGCGATCTGGATGTTTTGCTTGAGCACCTCGGCCTGCTGGCGCGCGCTGGCCTCGTCGGTCAAGAAGTCGAGCAGGATGGAGCCCACATCCAGCGCAAACAGGTCAATCTTCAGGCCGAAGCTTTCGACCCACTCGCGGTAGCCGCGCAGCTTGTCCACGTCCCAGACGCCGCCCGGCCTGACCAGGTCGGTGCCCCGGTTGTCAATGACCACCCGCTCCACACCCAGCTGGGCAGACAGCCGCAGCCGCTCGGCCGGGGGGTTGATAAGTTGTTCTCCGATGTACATGCTGACCTTGTCCTCGTGGTTTAAAAACAGTGTCCAGACAGGCCGAAGCCAATGGACGCGCGTTCATTGTGAGACGGGGGTTTTCAGGCATCAACTGGTGAAACCCCTCGGAGCCGGCTGGAGTCCCACTATCTGGGACAAAATACCCACCCGGACTGCATCGGGGTGGTTCCATGGGTTTAACCGGGCACGACACGCTGCAGCCGCGCTTTCGCGCAAAATCATGCGCATGCAGTTCAATTACATCGCCAACGCCGCCGTTCCTTCACTTTCCGGCAAGACCATCGCGGTTGTAAATCCGTCCGATGGCCAGGTCTTTGACGAAATCCAGCGCAGCACCGCGCACGACATCGATGTGGCGGTGCGCCGCGCCCGCGACTGCCTGGAACTGGTCTGGTGCCGGCTCAGCGCGGCCGAACGCGGCCGCCTGCTGATGCGGCTGTCCGTCAAGGTGGCCGGGCATGCCGAAGAACTGGCCCTGATCGAGCAGCGCGACTGCGGCAAACCGACCCGCCAGGCCAGGGCCGATGCGCTGGCGCTGGCCCGCTATTTCGAGTTTTACGCCGGAGCTTGCGACAAGTTGCATGGCGACACCATTCCCTACCTGGACGGCTACAGCGTGATGACCTGGCGCGAGCCGCACGGCGTGACCGGCCACATCATTCCGTGGAACTACCCGATGCAGATTTTTGGCCGCAGCGTGGGCGCCGCGCTGGCGGCGGGCAATGTCTGCGTCGTGAAACCCAGCGAGGACGCCTGCCTGTCGCTGCTGCGCGTGGCCGAGCTGGCGACTGAAGCCGGTTTTCCGGCCGGCGCCCTGAACATCGTGACCGGCTACGGCCATGAAGTCGGCGATGCGCTGGCGCGCCACCCGGGCATCGACCACATCAGCTTTACCGGCAGCCCGGGCATCGGCACGCTGATCCAGCAAGTCGCGGCCGAGCGCCATTGCCCGGTCAGCTTGGCGCTGGGCGGCAAGAGTCCGCAAATCGTGTTTGCCGATGCCGACCTGGACGCGGCCATTCCGGCCATCGTCAACGCCATCGTGCAAAACGCCGGGCAGACCTGCTCGGCCGGCTCGCGTCTGCTGGTGGCAGAGGCGATTTACGAGCCGCTGCTGGCGCGGCTGGGCGAGGCGTTTGAAAACCTGCGCGTCGGCCCGGCGGCCATGGACCTGGACATGGGGCCGCTGATTCGCCAGAGCCAGCAGCAGCGCGTCTGGGATTTCCTGAGCGACGCCCATGTGGACGGCATTCCGATGGTGGCACAGGGCCAGATCGTTGATGAAGCGCCCGAGGGCGGCTTTTACCAGGCGCCCACGCTGCTGTGCGATGTGCCGCCCGGCCACCGGCTGATGCAGGAAGAAATCTTCGGCCCGGTGCTCTGCGCCATGAGTTTTCGGGACGAAGAGCAGGCGGTCGAGTTGGCCAACGCCACCCGCTTCGGGCTGGCCGCCGGCATCTGGACGCGCGACGGCGCCCTGCAGTTCCGCATGGCCAGGCGCGTGAAAAGCGGCCAGGTGTTCATCAACAACTACGGCGCGGACGGCGGCGTCGAACTGCCGTTTGGCGGCGTGAAGTCATCGGGTCATGGGCGTGAAAAAGGGCTGGAGGCGCTGCATGGGTTCACGACGCTGAAGACCGTGGCCGTGCGGCATGGTTAAGTTGCTATTTTTGAATGAAATATGCCATTTTCGCACGCCAGTATTTCGTATCCAGCTACTAAATAAATAGCAAAATCAACACAAAAACAACACAAAAACAACATCGTGCGAAATCAGGCTTTGAGCGGCGTCACAGCTAAAGGATTCCCCCATTGACGCAACTTGTTACATCGACTATGGTTCAAATCACCCTGCAAAAGCTAGGGGCATGACCAAACCAACCTGTAACAAGCCAAGAGAACAATGCGCCAAACACCCCAAATTTTTCTGTCCATGGCCTGCGGGCTTTTTTTATGCGCGTCCGGCCCGGCAGGTGCAGCCGATGTGGTGTTTGCTCAAATCGCATCCCAGAGCAATCCGGCCTCGATGGACAATGCAAAAGGGCTGACGACAGGTATCCAGGTCTATTTTGAAGCGCTCAATGCCAAAGGCGGTGTCAATGGCAACAAGCTCAAGCTGGAGGTGCATGACGACGGCCTTCAAGCCAAAAACATGGTGGAACTGACCGGCAAACTGATTGACAACCCGTCCATCGTGGGCCTGGTGGGCTTTCTCAATACGGCGGGCATGACCATGCTGGCCAAGGAAAACACCTTTGGTAAAAGCGCAATAGCGCTGATTGCACCGATGCAGGGCGACAAGAATGTGGTCGAAGCCGAAAACGTCTTCCCCTTGCGCAGCGGCTATGCCGATGAAATTGACGCCCTGCTGAAAGAAGCCAAGAACTGGGGCAAGGACACTGTCTCCATCGTCAACATGAATATAGGCTTTGGTCCCATCCTGGCTGAACTGGCACAAAAACGCGCCACCGACCTGGGACTCAAGGTGGTGTCCCACTCCGTGGTGGATTTCAGCCCTGATGCGCAAGCCGCCAGCGTCAGCGCGGCCGTCAAGTCTGTTGTGGCGGCCCATCCCAAGGCCATCTTGGTGCTGGCGGCGGGCATGCCTGCATTTGAATTCATCAAGGCGGTTCGCGCCGTGCCCGAAGGCCTGGGGCAGATTTATGGACTGTCTGTTTTGCGGCACAGCGACTTGATTGCGATCACTGGCGTGAACAAGGCGCGCGGCATTGTGTTGAGCCAGGCAACGCCCTATCCCTTTACCTCCACCAAACCCGTCATCACGGAATACCAGGCCGCCATGAAGGCTTACGACCCCAAGGCAGCCTTGTCGTTTTCCAGCCTGGAAGGCTTTTTGGGCGCCAAGATCGCTGCGGAAGCTGTCCGGCGGACTGGCGCGAACCCCAGCCGGGAGCGGGTGCTTGGGGCATTGAAAACCATGCAGGAATACAACCTCGGCGGCATTTCCGTCAACTACAGCGCCCAGGCCCGCAAGGGCTGGGGCGGCGTTGATTTGACCATCATCAACGCTACCGGCAACCTGCAAAAGTAAGCTCTGGCACGGTCTGCCGGTTGGGGAATCGCCGGCACGAAGGAAGCGGCCCGGCGATAACGTCTCTGCCTTATGGGTAAAGTCTGCCCGCATCAAGACGGACCCGGCCAATGGGGTAAATTCTCCCCGAGGCTTAATTACCATGACAGACACACCGCGCAAAATCATTCCCCTGGCAGACCTGCGCTACGCAAGCCGCGTGCCCACGGTTCCCGCCCTGTTGCCGGCACCGACCGGGCTGCTCAGCGACACGCTCGGCCGGCCGCTGCGCGACCTGCGCATCAGCGTGACGGACCGCTGCAACTTTCGCTGCAACTACTGCATGCCGAGCGAGGTGTTTGACAAAAACTACGCGTTCCTGCCGCAAAACTCACTGCTGAGCTTCGAGGAAATCACCCGGCTGGCGAAGATTTTTGTCGCCCATGGCGTCGAGAAAATCAGGCTCACGGGCGGCGAACCGCTACTGCGCAAGAACCTCGAAGTGCTGATCGGCATGCTGGCCCGGCTGCAGACGCCTGCCGGCAAGCCGCTGGACATCACGCTGACCACCAACGGCTCGCTGCTGGCCAAAAAAGCGCGCTCGCTCAAAGACGCCGGCCTGCAGCGCGTCACCGTCAGCCTCGATGCGCTGGACGACGCGATTTTTCGCGGCATGAACGACGTGGATTTTCCGGTGGCCGACGTGCTCAGGGGCATCGAGGTCGCGCAACAGGTTGGGCTGGCGCCGGTCAAGATCAACATGGTCGTCAAGCGCTGCACCAACGATGGCGAGATTTTGCCGCTGGCACGGCATTTCCGGCACTCCGGCGCGGTACTGCGCTTCATCGAATACATGGACGTGGGCGCGACCAACGGCTGGCGCATGGACGAGGTCTTGCCCTCAAGCCAGGTGATCGAGCGCCTGCGGGCCGAATTCCCCCTGGCCGCCATCGACCCCAATTACAGCGGCGAAACCGCCGAGCGCTGGCGTTACCTGGACGGCGGCGGTGAAATCGGCGTGATCAGCAGCGTGACCCAGGCTTTTTGCGGTGAATGCAACCGGGCGCGGCTCTCGACCGAAGGCAAGCTGTTTTTATGCCTGTTCGCCAGCCAGGGCCATGACTTGCGCGCCCTGCTGCGCGGCAACTATGCCGACGCGCAGATCGCTGCGGCCATCGGTCCGATCTGGCAGGCGCGCTCGGACCGCTATTCGGAAATTCGCGCCGCCCTGCCGCCGGACGCCGGCCCGGCAGGCGGCGCCAAGCGCGTCGAGATGAGTTACATCGGAGGATGATTTTGAACATTATGGAAACCCGCGAACCCTTGCATACCGAAGCCATCACCGGCGTGATCCTGGCCGGGGGCCGTGGCTCGCGCATGGGCGGCGTGGACAAGGGCCTGCAAAACTTCAACGGCGTGCCGCTGGCCCTGCACACCCTGATGCGGCTCTCGCCGCAGGTCGGCCAGATCATGATCAATGCCAACCGCAACCTGTCGGCCTACGAATCCTTTGGCGTTCCGGTCTGGCCCGACAGCGCCAGCCTGGGCGAATATGCCGGGCCGCTGGCCGGTTTCATCACCGGGCTGGAGCGCTGCGAAACGCCCTACCTGCTCACCGTTCCCTGCGACACGCCGCTGTTCCCGGCCGACCTGGTGGCCCGCATGGCCGATGCCATGGCGCGCGAGAATGCCGACTTTGCCGTGGCGGCCGCGCGCGAAGAAGACGGCCAGTTGCGGGCGCAGCCGGTGTTTTGCCTGATGGGCGTGAACATGCTGGAAAGCCTGGCGCGCTTCACGCAGGCCGGCGGGCGAAAGATCGACGCCTGGACGGCGCAGCACAACACCGTCATCGTTCCCTTCGACCGGCCGGGCGACGAGGTGCACGGCTTTTTCAATGCCAACACGCTGGCCGAGTTGCACCAGCTCGAAGCGAGGCAGCCATGAGCACCATCGAGCAGATTGCCGCCCAGTTGCAGGGCTACGACCCACAGGCCATGACGGCCGACGGTGTGCAGGATTTTCTGGCCCGCCTGGTGACGCCGGTGCGGGACGTGCTGGAGCTGCCGCTGTTTGAAGCGCTGGGCCGGGTGCTGGCGGCCGATGTGATTTCACCCTTCGATGTGCCGCCGCATGACAACTCGGCGATGGACGGGTATGCATTTTCCGGCAGTCAGCTGGCTCCAGATGCGGCGCTGGAGTTGCGGGTCATCGGCACGGCGCTGGCGGGCAAGGCCTGGCAAGGCAGCGTTTTGCCCGGCCAGTGCGTGAAGATCATGACCGGCGCGGTGATGCCGGCGGGCCTGGACACCGTGGTTCCGCAGGAGTTCGTCCAGCTGAACCGGAGCGGTGACGTTGAACGCATCACCATTCCGGTAGGCTTGCTGCGCACGGGCGACAACCGCCGCCTGCGCGGCGAAGACCTGGCGCAGGGCAAGGCGGCGCTGCAAAAAGGAGAGCTGCTCACGCCCGCCCGACTTGGGCTTGCGGCCTCTTTGGGTCTTGAAACAGTCAAGACATGGCGTCCGCTGCGCGTGGCCTACTTTTCAACCGGCGATGAAATCCTGTCGCTGGGCGAAGCGCCGCGCGAAGGCGCGGTGTACGACAGCAACCGCTACACCGTGTTTGGCCTGCTGAGCCGACTGGGCTGCCAGGTGATTGACATGGGCGTGGTGCGTGACGACCCGGCGCTGCTCGAAGCCGCGTTCACCGACGCAGCGGCGCAGGCCGACGCCATCATCACCTCGGGCGGCGTCAGCGTGGGCGAGGCCGACTACACCAAGGCGATGATGAAAAAACTCGGCGACGTGGCGTTCTGGCGCATCGCCATGCGGCCGGGCCGGCCGATGGCCGTGGGCCGAATTTCAAGCATCAAATCAGCCTTTTCCGCATATCCAGCAAGCACTGGCAGCTATGGAAAAAGTAGCAACGAGCAGGGCGCCATGCTGTTTGGCCTGCCCGGCAATCCGGTCGCGGTGATGGTGACCTTTCTGGCCTTTGTGCGCCCTGCCCTGCTGCGGATGATGGGCGCAAAACCTGAGCCCACGCTGCTGCTCAAGGCGCACAGTACCGAGGCGATCCGCAAAAAACCGGGCCGCACCGAATACCAGCGCGGCCGGGTATCAACCGCTCCCGACGGCTCGCTGCAGGTCAAGACCACCGGCAGCCAGGGCTCGGGCGTGCTGCGCTCAATGGCCGAGGCCAACGGGCTGATCGTGCTGCATCACGGCCAGGGCAATGTGGCCGTGGGCGACGAGGTCGATGTGATGATGTTCGACGGGGCGATGTAGATTTCCGGCTTCGCGGGAAAGACCCAAGCCGGGCTTATTTCGCCACCAGTTCAGGATGTGCTGCTGGCGCCTCAGGTTGCTCTTTGGCCACTGTCTTGTTGGCGCCCGGAATCACCTTGCGGGCAAACAGGGCATACATGGTCGGCACGACAAACACCGTCAGCAAGGTGCCCAGCGACATGCCGCCGACGATCACCCAGCCGATCTGGATGCGGCTTTCGGCACCCGCGCCATGGGCCAGGGCCAGCGGCAAGGCGCCCAGCACCATCGCGCCGGTCGTCATCATGATGGGCCGCAGCCGCTGCGACGAGGCTTTCACCAGCGCATCGATCATCTCCATGCCCTGCCCGCGCAGCTGGTTGGTGAACTCGACAATCAAGATGCCGTGCTTGGTGATCAGCCCGACCAGCGTGATCAGGCCGATCTGCGAATAGACGTTGAGCGAGCCGCCGCTCCATTTCAGCGCCAGCAGCGCGCCGATCATCGACAGCGGAACCGACAGCATGATCACCAGCGGATCGACAAAGCTCTCGAACTGCGCGGCCAGCACCAGGAAAATGAACACCAGCGCCAGCACGAACACGATGGCCAGCGCGCCCTGCGAATTCCTGAATTCGCGCGACGTGCCGTTCAGGTCGGTGCTGTAGCCGGTCTTCAACACCTTGGCGGCGGTCTGGTCCATGAAGCCCAAGGCTTCGCCCAGCGAATAGTCAGGCGCCAGGCTGGCGGTGATGGACACCGAGCGGCGCTGACCGAAGTGGTTCAGCTCGCGCGGCGACACGCTTTCACGCACATTGACCAGGCTTGAGAGCGGAATCATGGCGTCATTGCGGCCACGCACATGGATGCGCTCGATGTCTTCGGGCGTGCTGCGGCCGCTGGCCTGGGTCTGCACCACCACGTCGTATTGCTCGGCATCGCGCTTGTAGCGGGTCACATTGCGCCCGCCGAGCAGCGTCTCGATGGCCTTGGCCACCACTTCGACGCTCACGCCCAAATCAGCCGCCTTGTCGCGCTCCACCTCGATGCGCAACTCGGGCTTGTTCAGCCGCAAGTCCACGTCGGGCGAGACAATGCCCGGGTTCTTGGCCATCTCGTCAAGCATCCGGCGCACCACGGCGTTGAGGTTCTGGTAGCTGTCCGAGGTCTGGATGACGAAATTCAGCGGCCGTTCACGAAAACCCTGGCCCAGCGAAGGCGGCGTGATCGAAAAAGCCGTCACGCCGGGCAGCGCATTGAACCTGGGCTGCAGCTCGCGCGCCATGTCCATGGTCGAACGGCTGCGGTCCTCCCAGTCCACCGTGCGATAGACCACGCTGGCCTGCGCCACCGTCGGGTTGCCGACGTTGGCAAAGATGCGGTCGAATTCCTTGAACGGCTGGCCCATCTTTTCCAGCGCCTGGGCGTAGCGGTTGGTGTAGTCGAGCGTCGAGCCGTCCGGCGCATTGACGCTGGCCAGGATCACGCCCCGGTCTTCCATCGGCGAGAGTTCCTGCTTCATGGTCGGAAACACCAGCACGATGGCCGCGCCACTGACCAGCATCACGGCCACCACGATCCAGCGCGCCTGGAACACAAAGCCCTTGACCCGCTGGCCGATGCTGCGGTCGTGCGCCGGCGACTGAAAGCGCGCCGTGACGATCCAGCGCAGCAGCGCGCCGTAGCGCTCCGAAATGCCCGTCAGCACGCGCTCCATGGTGCGGTCGAAGCGGTTCGGCTTGGGGTTGTGCTTGAGGAGCACGGTGCACAGCATGGGCGTGAGCGTCAGCGCGACAAAGCCCGACACCACCACCGCGCCGGCCAGCGCCAGTGCGAACTCGACGAACAGCCGCCCGGTGCGCCCCGGCGTGAAGGCCAGCGGCGCATACACCGCGACCAGCGTGGCGGTCATGGTGATGATGGCAAACCCGATCTCGCGCGCGCCCTTGATGCCGGCCGAAAATGGGTCCATGCCCTCCTCGATATGCCGGAAAATGTTTTCCAGCATCACGATGGCATCGTCCACCACCAGGCCAATGGCCAGCACCAGCGCCAGCAGCGTGAGCGTGTTGATGGTGAAGCCGGCCAGCGCCATCAGCGCAAAGGTGCCGATCAGGCTGACCGGAATCGTGATGATCGGAATGATGGACGCGCGCAGCGTGCGCAGGAACACAAAAATCACCAGCGCCACCAGCAGCACGGCTTCAAAAATGGTCCGGTACACGTTCTTGACCGAGCGGTCGATGAACACCGAGTTGTCGTTGGCGATGTCGATCAGCACATCGGGCGGCAAATCGGCCTTGAGCTTCGGGATCACGTCCTGCACGCCCCTAGACAGGTCCAGCGGATTGGCCGTCGCCTGGCGGATCACGCCGACGCCGACCGCCGGGCGGCCGTTCAGCCGGACCGCCGTGCGCTCATCGGCAGCGCCTTCCTCGACACGCGCCACGTCGCGCACCCTGACGGAAAAGCCGTTGACGGTCTTGATGACGATCTCGCCGAACTGGGCCGGCTTGAGCAGGTCGGTCTGCGAGGTCACGCTGAATTCGCGCTGCTGCGACTCAATCCGCCCGGCCGGCAGTTCCAGGTTGCTGCGCCGAATCGCATCCTCGACATCCTGCGTCGTCAGCCGGTAAGACGCCAGCTTGTCGGTGTCGAGCCAGACGCGCATGGCGTACTTGCGTTCGCCGAAGATGCGCACGTCGGCCACGCCGGTCACGGTCTGCAGGCGCGGCTTGACGATGCGGTTGACCAGGTCGTTGATCTGCAGCGGCGTCATCGAATCGCTGGAAAAAGCCAGCTGGATGACCGGAAAGGCGTCGGCCTCGACCTTGGCGATCACCGGCTCCTCAATCGCTTGCGGCAGGCGGTTGCGCACCCGCGAGGTGCGGTCGCGCACCTCGGCGGCGGCGGAATCGGCGTCTTTTTCAAGCCGGAAGCGCACGCTGATCTGCCCCTGGTCGGCGCGGCTGATCGAGGTGATCACGTCCACGCCGTCGATTCCGGCAATCGAATCCTCCAGCGGCTTGGTCACCTGCGACTCGATCACCTCGGCCGACGCGCCGGCGTAGCGAACGCTCACGGTCACGACTGGCTCGTCGATCTTGGGGTATTCGCGCACGGTCAGCCGGTTGAAGCTGACCGCGCCGATCAGCACGATGAGCAGCGACAGCACGGTGGCGAACACCGGGCGGCGTATGGAGACTTCAGCGAGTTGCATGGGGGGCGGTGACGTGAATCACTCAGGTTCAGGTGGGCTTCAGGAATCAGCCGGGATTGCGCGCTGCCGCGCTGGCAGGGATTTTTCCGGCATGACGGCGCTGCTGGTGGGCACAAGGCCTGATGCTGGCGCCTGCGAAATCACGGCGCCGCACGGATTGGGGCCTGATGGCGAGGCGGTTTTTGCGGCGGCGGGAGCTGAATTTGAAGCGCTGGCCCCGCTTGTTTCAGCGGCCGGGCGGGACGGTGCGCCATTGGCCAGTTCCACCACCGTCACGACGGTGCCGTCTTTCTGAATCCGCTGCTGGCCGGTCCTGACCACGGTGTCGCCGGGCGCCAGCCCCTCGGTGATTTCCACCTTGCCCGGACTGCGCAAGCCCACCTTGACCTCGACACGCTGCGTGGTCCGGGTGGCTTCGTTCGGCCCGTCCAGCAGCTTGATGACAAACTGCCTGCCGCCTTGCGGAACAATCGCTTCTTCGGGAATGACGCTGGCGTTGTCGCGAATGCCAAAAACGGTGTTCACGCGCGCAAACATGCCGGGCCGCAATGTCAGGGCGCGGTTGTCGATGCAGCCGCGAATGCCCACCGACCGGCCGTTCACATCAATCAGCGGGTCAATCGCCTGGATCTGCGCCGTGTAGCGCTGGCCGGGCAGCGCGTCAATGTCAAGCAGGGCTGTCTGCCCGCGCCTGACCTTGCTCTGGTAGCGCTCGGGCAAGCGGAAATCCACGTAAATGGCGTCGATGTCTTCAATATTGACAATGTCGGCGCCATCCTTGAGGTAATCGCCCACATTGACCTGGCGAATGCCGGCGATGCCGTCGAACGGGGCAACGATCTTCAAGCGTGCCGCCGTCGCCCTGGCCAGCGCCAGTTTGGCCTGCGCCACCTGCAGGTTGGCGGCGCTTTCATCGAGCGAGCGCTGGCTGATGAAGTTTTGCGCGACCAGTTCCTGGTTGCGTTTCTGGTTGGCCTGGGCTATCGACAGTTCGGCCTGGCTTTGCTGGATTTGCGCCTGCGGCAGCTGGTCATCGAACTGCACCAGCACCTGCCCCTTGCGCACGCGCTGGCCATCGGTGAAGTTGAGCTGGGTGATGCGGCCGCTGACTTCAGGGCGCAACACCACGCCCCGGCGCGAACGCAGGCTGCCGACGGCACGGGTTTCATCGGCAAGCCGCGCCAGTTCCACCCGCGCCACTTCGACCGAAGGCGGTTTTGCGGGCGCACCAGCGCTGGCCATGTTTGCGGCGCCGTCAGCGGGCCTGGGTTTCTGATACCACCAGGCCGCGCCTGAAGCCGCTGCAATGCCCGCCACGGCGACCACGGTATAAATTGCTTTTGATGCCATGTTTCAATCCACGCCCCTTTCGGGGCGAATTTGGAAGAGCTTACCCCTCTCCCAAATAAATTCCATCCCCCTGAAGGAAGAGGTTTCAAACCGGAGTCGGTCAATGTAGCAGGCTGCGCATCCCTCTTTGGCCTGTCCGTTCTAAAGCCGCCCAAGGGCATGCTCCACGCCCTTGTTGGCCAGCGCATCAGCCCGCTCGTTGCCCGGGTCGCCGTTGTGGCCCCGAACCCAGCGCCAGTCGATGCTGTGGCCGCTGGACACGAGCAGCGCATCGAGCCGCTGCCACAAGTCCACGTTTTTGACGGGCGCCTTGGCCGCCGTGCGCCAGCCCCGGGCCTTCCAGCCGTGAATCCATTCGGTGATGCCCTTGAGCACGTACTGGCTGTCGAGGTAAAGGGTCACGGTGCAGGGCTTTTTCAAGGCCGCCAGCGCCTCGATGACTGCCGTCATTTCCATGCGGTTGTTGGTGGTGCCCATCTCGCCGCCGAAGATTTCCTTTTCGGTGCCGCCAGAGGCCAGCAAGGCGCCCCAGCCTCCGGGGCCGGGGTTGCCCTTGCAGGCGCCGTCGGTGTAGATCACGACGTGTTGTGGTTGGGAAATAGTGGGCTCTGCTGCTGAATCGGTCATGGGTTGCTTGTGGTTCCAGGTAAAAAAACTGCGGTTTAAAAAATCAAAAAACAGAGGCGGGATTTTCAGCGGCTGGCCGGATTCTTATTGGCAACGGCAACAGGTGCTGCGGCGGGCGCTTTACGGGCCTTCCAGGCCGGCTCCAGCAGGCGCATGCCCCGCACATGCTTGACCGCCACCAGAAAATAGACGGCCCCAAAGATCGGCCACCAGCGTTCGCCAGCCGCATCCATCCAGTCGAACCGGTCCAGCCATTTCTGGCTGCCCAGCGCCGGGCGGTAGCAGCCAAAACGTGCCGATTCGACCTCGAAATCGAGCAGCCTCAGCCAGTCGCGAAGCCGCCAGTAGCCAATGTAGTCACCGGCATTGGGCAAAAAAAACTCGTCGTAGCCCAAACGCTGGTAAAAATGATCGCGCCGCTGGCGCAAGCCCCACAGGCTGGCGGGGTTGAACCCGCTGATCACCACCCGTCCCTCGGGAACCAGAACGCGTGCGACCTCGCGCAAGGCAGAATGGGGGTCGCGTCCAAGCTCCAGCGTGTGTGGCAACAGCACCAGGTCCAGGCTGTTTTCGGGAAAAGGCAAGGCCGCCGAATCGGTCAGCAAGGCAAGCCGGGGGGAACTTATGGAAGCGGGCTCCATCCGATGGAGCGGGTTGCCTTGCAACGAAGACTGGGGCGGCAAGCCCGGCATGGATGAAAGGGCCAGCCATTTGTGCGGCATGCGGTTGGCTTGCAGGGCATCGAGTTCGGGCAGTCCCAGCTGCAGGGCGTGGTAGCCAAAAATATCGCTGACCGCCTCGTCGAAATGGGCCTGTTCCCAAGCCAGCAAGTAAGCGCCTGGCGGGGTTTTCAGCCAGTCTGTCAAACCTATAATTTCCGAGTTCATCGAGACCACTGCATGTATTTGTTTCCCATTTCCGCTTTTGCCGACAATTACCTGTGGTTGCTGCATGACGGCAAGCGCGCCCTGGTCGTGGACCCTGGCGACGCAGAGCCGGTATTGCGCGCGCTGGAACAGTCCGCGCTGCAACTGGAATCAATTCTAGTCACGCATCACCATGCGGATCACACCGGCGGCGTCGATGCACTGCGCAAGGCCACCGGCGCCACCGTTTACGGCCCGGCCACCGAACGCATTCCCGCGCCATTCGAGCCATTGCATGAAGGCGACTCGGTGCACACCCTGGGCCTGGATTTTCAGGTGCAGGGCGTGCCGGGCCACACGGCGGGGCACATTGCCTTTTACACCCCGGACATGGACGGCCAGCCGCTGCTGTTTTGCGGCGACACGCTTTTTTCAGGCGGCTGCGGCCGCTTGTTTGAAGGCACGCCGGCGCAAATGCTGGCATCGCTTGACAAGCTGGCCGCATTGCCCGGCGCCACCCGGGTTTGCTGCGCCCACGAATACACGCTGGACAACCTGCGCTTTGCGCTGGCCGTCGAGCCCGACAATACCGACCTGGCAGCGTACCAGCAGCATTGCCTCCGGTTGCGCGCTCAAGGGCAACCGACCTTGCCCAGTTCCATCCAGCAGGAAATCCTGATCAATCCTTTTTTACGCACGCGGCGAGCCAGTCTTGTTTCAGCCGCACGCCACTTTGACGCGTCAGTCCATGACGATACCTCGGTATTTGCCGCCCTGCGGCAATGGAAAAACCAATTTAAATGATGCTTCACTCCCGATCCGCCCCTCTTTACCCTTCTTTTTCTTTTCTAAACTTTCGGCTTTTCTCGCTGGCGCTGTTGCTGCTGATGACCGTGCTGGCAGGCTGTGCCACCCGGCCAACGGGCATGCCCGGCGACCCCGTGCTGGCGACCGGGCCGGGCTCCACCCCCGGGCAACGGGTTCAGACAGGTCCATTGCGTGCCATTACCCCTGGCCAGGTGAATTCATTCCCGATTGTCTCGACCGAGCCGCCCAAGGAACTCTGGGATCGCATTCGCCGGGGCTTTGCCATGCCCGACCTGCAAAACGAACTGGTGACTGACCGCGAGCAGTGGTATACCAGCCGTCCTGACTACATCCTGCGCATGACCGAGCGTTCCAGCAAATACCTCTTCCATATCGTTGAAGAGCTGGAGCGCCGCCAGATGCCGACCGAGCTTGCCCTGCTGCCCTTCATCGAAAGCGCGTTCAACCCGCAAGCGGTTTCCAGCGCCAAGGCGGCCGGCATGTGGCAGTTCATGCCGGCGACCGGCAAATACTTTTCACTCAAGCAAAACGACTTTCGCGACGACCGCCGCGACGTGCTGGCATCGACCCGTGCAGCCCTGGACTACCTGCAAAAACTCTACGGCATGTTTGGCGACTGGCACCTGGCACTGGCCGCCTATAACTGGGGCGAAGGCAGCGTCAGCCGCGCGATTGCCAAAAACCAGAAAGCCGGCCTGGGCACCAGTTACGACGAACTCAGCATGCCGGCGGAAACCCGGCTTTATGTGCCCAAGCTCCAGGCGGTGAAAAATATCGTGGCCAATCCGCAGGCATTCAACAGCGAGTTGCCGCTGATTGAAAACCACGCCTATTTCCAGCAGGTGCAGATCACGCGGGATATTGACGTGGCCCTGGCCGCGCGGCTGGCCGACGTGCCGATTGAAGTCTTCAAGGCGCTCAACCCCTCGGCCCGCCGTCCGGTGATCCTGGCCGCGGGCACGCCGCAGATTTTGCTGCCGTGGGACAACGCGCTGGTGTTCCAGCGCAATTTCGACGCCTACACCCAGGGGCAATACGCCAGCTGGACCGCATGGACCGCCCCCAGCACCATGACTGCGACCGAGGCGGCAAGGCATACCGGCATGAACGAAACCGATTTGCGCAGCATGAACAACATACCGCCGCGCATGCTCATCAAGGCAGGCTCCACCCTGATGGTGCCACGCACGGCGAAGATGGAAGATGACGTGAGCAGCCATGTCGCCGACAATGCCCAGGTTTCACTGTCGCCTGAAATCACCACCCGCCGCACAACCGTCAAGGCGCGCAAGGGCGAGTCCGTGGCCAGCATTGCCAACCGATATGGCCTGACGGCGGCCAGCGTCGCCAACTGGAACAGCGTCGGCGCCGGGGCGGCTTTCAAACAGGGCCATCAGGTCGTGCTGTATCTGCCGATCACCGCCCGCAACGTCGCCAACATGGTTGGGTCATTTAAAAAACCCGCCCCCTTATCGGACAACATCAAAATCATCCCAGTCAGGCGTAGCGCCAGCAAAACCATTGTCAAAAAATCAAAAAGGCGCTGAGTTTTTCGACTCGGGCGCATCAGGCGCGGGGCAGCAGCGCCTGGGCAAACCCGCTCAGGCCTTGAAGCGTTCCTTGGCCCGCTGGGCAAATACATTGGTATAGGTTTTGCCAAGGTCAATGCTGCCGGCCCTGATGCTGGCATCAACGCTGGCAAGCGCCTTCAGGGCGGTGCGCGGAGCTTCATCGGCCAGGATGCCGTCCAGCGAGATCGACTCGCGCACCTTGTTGAACGAGGCGATGTAAAGGCCCCGGTCGCCCAGCAGATAGCTTTCGGGCACGGTCTTGATGATGTCTCCCGGACCTGCCGTTTGCAGCCACTTCAGGCCACGCACCATCGCATTGGCCAGCGCCTGGCAGGTGTTCGGATTTTTACGGACAAAATCGAGCGGCGCAAACAGGCAGGCTGCCGGCATCGGCCCGCCAAACACTTCCATCGTGCCTTTGAGCGTGCGGGTGTCGCTGATGATCCTGACCTCGCCTTTTTGCTCCAGCATGGTCATCAGCGGGTCGGTGTTGCTCATGGCATCCACCTGCCCCGAACGCAGTGCGGCCAGTGCGCCGTCAGCAGCCTTGCCCACCCCGATAAAGCTTGCGTCACCGGCTTTCAGGCCACCCTGCGACAACACCATGGAGGCCATCATGGCGCTTGAAGAACCCAGGGCCGGGACGCCAATTTTTTTCCCCTTCAGGTCGGCTATCGATTGGTAGCCGGGCAGGTTTTGGGGAGAAACGCCAAATGCGACCTGGGGCGCCCTGCCCTGCAGCACAAACGACTGGTACATCTGCTGCGTGGACTGCAGGTGAAGGGTGTGCTCAAAACCTGCTGAACAAATATCGGCCGAACCCCGTGCCACGGCCTGCAGAGCCAGGGCTGCGCTCTCGAAATCACTGATGCCAACCTCCAGGCCTTCGCTCTTGAAATAGCCAAGCTGCTCGGAAATGGTCAGGGGCAGACAGTAAAAAGTGTTCTTACTGTCCACGGAAATCGTGATTTTTCGGGTCTCAGGCTGGGTTTGTGCATACAGCGCAGGCAAGCCGAGTGTTGCGGCAGTCAGGAGGCTGCCGCCGGTAAAAACACGTCGGGACATGCGGGGTAATCGTTCCATGCCAATTCTTTCTGCTCGAAGCCAGCTCTTTTTCAGCATATCGGTACACACAAAAACCCGCATCGGGGTCATCCCGTGCGGGTTAATACCAAAATCCCGTCTGCTTGTAACGAGTGCTTACTTTTCTGCGGACAAACACCTCAGTGAAAGCCGCTGAAAAGGATGCCTTCACGCGGCGGCGTTCGCATGGCGCCGAACTTGGCAATGCCTGCACACGCAATTGGCAACAAAGCTGCCGCCAAGACACACCCGTAAGCCACCGTAAAAAATGCAATGGCCATGATCCGCTTTCGATACGGGATTTTCGGGTGCTGCATCCACGCCATTCGCGCTGGAGCCAAACCGGGGTGCGGCGCTTCCTGAGCGCAAGCGTGGTTCGCAACCGGCGACGGCGACATACATCCATGGGCTTCCGTTACAAAACTTGCAATGTGATTGCAGGCAGAAATTCTGAATGGAGTACTTTCCCCTGATTCAAATTACCCCCAATTTGTATCACTGAAGAAACATGCCAGTCCGGTCGGCTTCCTGTCGGCTTTTTCTACCCATGGAGATTGAGAATGAAAGCATTTCAAATCCTCTCGCACGGCGATTGTTACGGTGTGATGCATCCGCCGCCCCGATGGCCGCGTCGCTCGCGCCTGACCGCAGATGCCTTGTTGATGGCCCTGCTGGCCTCTGGCGCAGCGGCGGTGATGGCGCAGGAAGAAGATGAGCCTCCCCCGCCGCCGGCATCGCTCAAGACCGTTCCGATCCCGGGACCAGCAGCGGCCATGCTGAATCACTATGTCGCCGACAAGGCCGCAGCCATCCGGCTCGGCAAGGCCTTGTTCTGGGATACCCGGGTGGGCAGCGACAACAAGACCGCATGCGCTACCTGTCATTTCCACGCCGGCGCCGACAACCGGATCAAGAACCAGCTCAATCCAGGCATCCTGGCCGGGGACCGGACCTTCCAGCTCGGGGGACCGAACTATGCGTTCAAGGCCTCCGACTTCCCGTTCACAGTGCATGCCGATGTCAACAGTGCGCAAAGCCAGGTCTCGGACAAGAATGACATCGCGTCGTCGCAAGGCGTGTACACGCGCTCCTTCACCGATGTCGCGTGGAGGACGGGCAGCGCCGATAACTGCGAGGACGTTTCCGATGCGGTCAATCATGGCGGCTCCGGCTTCAATCTCAACGGCGTCAACACGCGCAGGGTGGAGCCGCGCAATACGCCGACAATTTTCAACACGATCTTCAACTTTCGCAATTTCTGGGATGGCCGCGCCAGCAGCGTTGCCAATGGCGGCGATCCGTTCGGGCTGCGCAATCCCGACATGCATCACTGGAGAGTTGAAAACGGGGTGCTCAGGCCATTCAGCCTGGCCATTGCCACCGCTTCGCTCGCCTCGCTGGGTTCCGGTCCGCCGGTGAGCGAAAACGAGATGAGCTGCAAGGGGCGCACGCTTGCAAAACTGGGTACAAAGCTGGTGAAACTCGTGCCACTGGCCGACCAGAAGATAGCGCCCACCGACAGCACGCTGGCCCCGCTGATCAATAGCAACCTGACGTATGCGGACCTGATCCGCCAAGCGTTCCAGCCGGACTACTGGAACTCAAGGACCATGGTCAACGTGCCGGGCGCGAACAGCGCCAATTTTGGCAATATGGATTTGCCCAGAAGCAGGAATTCGCAAGCGAACAGACAGAGGAGCAATCCCGGCCAGATTTCACAGATGGAAGCCAACTTCTCGCTGTTTTTCGGGCTCGCGATTCAGCTCTACAGCTCAACGCTGGTGTCCGACGATACGCCTTTCGACCGGTTTGCCGCCGGTAACACCAATGCATTGACTGCGCAGCAGCAGCGCGGCATGGCGATTTTCCGCAGCCCGAACGCCCAATGCATTCACTGCCATTCGGGTCCGGAATTCACCAGCGCGTCGTTTTCCAACGTCACCGGGGAGGGCCGGCTCGATCAGCGGGCGGGCGCCAACAACTCGGTGTTCCGCTACGACAACGGCTTCTTCAACACCGGCGTTCGTCCGACGACCGACGACCTGGGCGTGGGCGGACTGGACCCCTTCAATAATCCGCTCTCGGAGAGCCGCCTGTCGCAACTCGGCAAGACGGCGCTGCTGGGCGAGGATTTCGATGCCGCCAGGGAAGTCCCGGTCGCTGCCAAGGCGCCATTGGCAGTTGATGGCGCCTTCAAGACGCCGGGCTTGCGCAACGTCGAATTCACCGGCCCCTACTTTCACAACGGGGGAAAGGCGACCTTGATGCAGGTGGTCGATTTTTACAATCGCGGCGGCGACTTCACGACGCAAAACCAGCCAGTTCCAGACCCGACCATCAAGCCGCTGGGCCTGAGTGAAACCCAGAAAAAGGATCTGGTGGCCTTTTTGCTTGCGCTAAGCGATGACCGGGTGCGATTCAAGAAAGCACCGTTTGACCACCCGTCGATCTGCGTGCCGCATGGACACGAAGGCGATGAGAACCGTCTCAGGGTCAACAGATCAGGCGATGCCATCGACACCATGATGTGCCTGCCTGAAGTCGGTGCCGGCGGAGTCAGAACCGGGCTCAAGCCCTTCCTTGATCTCGATCCCTACCAGCATTAGCCAGCATTAGGGCATGGAGTTGGCGGCTCACCTTCGGTCTGTCAACGCGTGCGCAATCGTGCCCAAATCGACATATTCGAGTTCGCTGCCCACCGGCACGCCGCGCGCCAGCCGGGTGACCTGCATGCCACGGCTTTTCAGGGCCTGGGCAATCACATGCGCCGTCGCCTCGCCTTCGGCGGTGAAATTGGTTGCAAGGATGACTTCCTGCACTTCGCGCAAAGCAGCCGGCAGCGGCTGGCCGTGCTCGTCCTTGGGAACGGCGCGGTCAAACAGCTTTTGCAGGCCGATGTCGTTGGGCCCCACGCCATCGAGCGGACTGAGCTTGCCCATGAGCACGAAATACAGCCCCCGGTAGGCCAGGGTTCGCTCCAGCGCCGCCTGGTCGGCGGGGGTTTCGACCACGCACAGCTTGCTGCGGTCGCGCTGGGGGTTGGCGCAGGTCACGCACACCTCCTGCTCGGTCAGGGTGTTGCACAAGGAGCAATGCCGGATGCTCTGGACCGCGTGCTCCAGCGCGCGCGCGATCTGCAAGGCCCCCGGCTTGTCGTGCTGCAGCAGGTGAAACGCCATGCGCGCAGCCGACTTCGCGCCCACGCCCGGCAGCTTGCGCAATGCCTGGGTCAGGCCGTCAAGGGCATTGGAATCTGCCACTGTGCTCGATTGCCGGAAAAGCTTTGGACTAGAAAGGAAACTTCATGCCGCCGGGAAGGGCCGGCATTTTCGCGGTGAGGTTGCCCATTTTTTCCTGGCTGACTTCCTCGGCCTTGCGCACGGCGGCATTGAAGGCGGCGGCCACGAGGTCTTCGAGCATGTCCTTGTCTTCCGTCAGCAGGCTGGGGTCGATCTCGATGCGCTTGACATCGTGCTTGCAGGTCATGGTGACTTTCACCAGGCCGGCGCCGGCGTCGGCAGTGACTTCGACAAAAGCCAGGTCGTCCTGGGCTTTCTTGACGCTTTCCTGCATCGCCTGCGCCTGTTTCATGAGGCCTGCGAGTTGTCCTTTGTTAAACATGTTTTTTTCCTTTAAAGATGGGTTGCTGAAAACTGTCGTTGATCATATCGGCTCGGTGCCCGCAAACCCGGCCCGGTTCAGGGTGAAACGCTCTTGATGCTGCCCGGAACAATCCGGGCGCCCCAGTCGCGGATCATGTCCTGCACGAAGGGATCATTTTGAATCAAGGCCTCGGCGGCGCGCTGACGCTCGGCCAGTGCGGCGCCGTTGCGACGTGCCGGGGTGTCGGTCACGGGTCCGACTTCCACGGTGAGCTGAAGGGCCGGATCGGCCAGCGCCATCTGAAGCGCAAGCTGCAGCTTTTCACGCGCGGCAGGCTGGCTCAATGACTCGCGCTCGACGCGCAAGGTCCAGACGCCTTCGCTGCGGCCGCGCAACTCCGACTGCAGGGCCAGCTCGCGCGTCAGGGCCGCGATGGCTTCTGCGGCCACCAGCTGGTTGACCAGTTGGCCCCAGGCATCGCCAAGGGAAGCGTCTTGAGGCAAGGTGCCGGGGGATGGCGCCGCAGGCATGGCCGGCTGATCAGCCGGCCGCCTTTCAGACGCTACAGAATTAATAGCTGGCTGCGCTTGTCCAGCGTGCGCAAAAGTCTTTTTTGACTCATAAACTGGAGCAGAAACCGGCTCTGGGACGGTCTGGACGGCCGGAACCACGGCCGGGCGGCTCTGCGTTGCAGGAATACGATGGGCAGCAGGCGCTGCGGCTTGCTCAGGCAGCGGCTTTTTTGCCGGCTCGGCGGCACTCCCCGGCGCAGGCTTGGCGGCAACCGGAGACGCTACGCTGGAGGCCTGGGGTTTGAAGGCCAGCAGGCGCAGCAGCACCATGGTCAGCGCCGCGTATTCGTCGGGCGCCAGGCCCAGTTCGCCGCGCCCGTGCAGGCACAGACTGTAGAGAAGCTGGGTTTCATCGGCCGGCATGGTGTGGGCCAGCCGGGCGGTTTCGGCAATCTCCGGGTCGGTGTCGTCGTCGCCAGCGCCCATGCCGGGGACGGCCTGCAGCACCGCCATGCGCTGCAGGATGGTGGCCATTTCCTCCAGCGTCGAGGCCGCGCTCAGGCCGTTGAGGCGCAGCACTTCGGAAGTTTCCACCACCGTGCGGCCATCGCCACGCGCCAGCGCATCGAGCAGGCGAAACACATAGCTGCGGTCCACGCTGCCGAGCATGACGCGCACGCTGGCTTCGTCGAGCCGGCCCGAGCCAAAGGCAATCGCCTGGTCGGTCAGCGACAGCGCATCGCGCATCGAGCCGCGCGCGGCGCGCGACAGCAGGCGCAGGGCCTGCGGCTCGGCCGGGACGTTTTCAAGGGCCAGCACCTGCACCAGGTGTTCGAGCACGGTTTCGGGCGCCATGGGACGCAGGTTGAACTGCAGGCAGCGCGACAGCACCGTGGCCGGCACTTTCTGCGGGTCGGTCGTGGCGAGCACGAACTTGAGGTATTCAGGCGGTTCTTCCAGCGTCTTGAGCATGGCGTTGAAGGCCGTGTTCGTGAGCATGTGGACCTCGTCGATCATGAAGACCTTGAAGCGGCCCACCACCGGCTTGTAGACCGCCTGCTCCAGCAGTTGGGCGATTTCATCGACGCCCCGGTTGGACGCGGCGTCGAGTTCGGTGTAATCGACAAAGCGGCCGCTGTCGATGTCCCGGCAGGCGTCGCACACGCCGCAGGGCTCGGCCGTGATGCCGCCCTGCCCGTCCAGGCCGGTGCAATTGAGGGATTTAGCCAGAATGCGCGAAACCGTCGTCTTGCCGACGCCCCGGGTGCCGGTGAACAGGTAGGCATGGTGCAGCCGCCCGGTGCCCAGCGCATTGCCCAGGGCCTGCACGACATGCGACTGGCCCACCATTTCAGAGAAATTCTTGGGGCGGTATTTGCGGGCAAGCACTAGATAGGACATGCCGTCATTCTAAATTGGCTGGAGCCGTACATTTTCTTGGCGGCAAAGCAGGGAAATCCGCTCAGGACACCGTGGCTTCGTCGCTGCGGGTATCGCCCCGGTTGTCTTTCCAGCGCACGCCAATCGTGTCGCCCGCCCTGGCGCCCTTGACGACAAACTGCAGATAGGGGTTTTTCGACACGCCCGGACCCCATTCGGCCGTCATCACGGTGTTGCCGTTGTGGCTCGCCGTGACCTCCTGGATATGCCAGGCCGGTGCGATGTGGCCGGCCTCGTCCTTGCGCTGGCCACTTTCCATTTCATGCGCCATGAGGATGCGGACGGTGGCTTTGCCGCCGCTGGCCTGGGCGCGGATACGCATCGGGTCTGCCATGGGTGAATTCCTGATTCTGGATAAAAAACCGGCCAGCGCGTCAGGTGCCGCAGCTGCCGAGCGTGACTTTGATTTCCTTGCGGGCGTACAGCGCCCGACCATCGTCCATGACGGCGACGGCGTACACGCTTGACGACTGCGCCAGCTTGGCGCGTATGGAAAAAGCCGGCTCGACAGCGGCCGACACATTGAACAGCGCCACCAGCGAAACCGGATTTTTTTCCACCAGCAGCAGCAGGCGCCTGACGCCGGGCAGCGTGGTGCTGAAGGCAAACGGAACGACAGCGCCGTTTTCGGCAATGTCCGGGCCGCTCAAGGTCACGTCGCCGCTTTCGGACAAGGCGCCGGCACCCAGCGCCGCCAGCGCGTCCTGAATGGTCTTGGCGTCAAAGGCCTTGTTGCTGTTGGCCCTGGCAAGCTGCGGGAACAGGCCGGTGCCAGCCAGCAAGGCCGCCAGGGCGGCAGTGTGACTGAGTGCCTGTCGGCGCGATGGCATCCGGTTTTTATGCATGACTCGGCTTGAAGGCTCAGCGCTGGATCGCCGCATGCAGCGCGACCAGCGCCTGCGTCAGTTTGTGGCCGGGGTCCATGTAGATCATGGGCAGCGACTGCTCGTGCGATTCACGGACCTTGATGGAGGACGGCAAATAAGGCTGCAGCACCGGCAAACCCTCGGCGATCAGTTCATTGACGATGCGCTGCGGCAGGTTGGCCCGGGGCTGGAACTGGTTGACCACGATGCCTTCGACCTTCAGGCCGGCGTTGTGGTCGGCCTGGATTTCCTGCACGTTTTCGAGCAGGGTGTAGAGCGCCTTGCGCGAAAAATCGTCGCAGTCGAACGGAATCAGGCAGCCGCGCGCGGCAATCAGCGCCGAGCGGGTGTAAAAATTCAGCGCCGGCGGCGTGTCGATGTAGATACGGTCATAGTCGCCGGCCAGTTGCTGCAGCGCCTCGCGCAGCTTGAAGATCTTGTGGCGCGATTCGAGCTTGGACTGCAGCTCGTCCAGCCTGGGGCAGGACGGCATCAGGTCCAGGTTTTCATGCGGCGTGGCAACGATGAATTCGGCGGGCAGCACCTTGCGCAGGCTGAAGCTCAGGGTGTTGTCAAAAAAATCCGCAATGTTCGGCTGACCCTGAACCGCTGCATCCCCCATCAGGTAGGCGCTGGAGTTGCCCTGCGGGTCCAGGTCGATGACCAGGGTGCGCAAGCCCTGGCTGGCGCTGATGGCGGCCAGGTTGCAGGTGATGGTGGACTTGCCCACCCCCCCTTTTTGATTGAATACGACGCATGGCATGGGGCAATTCCTTGTGCTGCAAACTTGAAAGCGTGATTGTGCCTTCTTGCGGGCAAAAAACAGCCTCGGGTTCTCTGTCAGGTAACAGCCGCTGCAACGCCGAATCCGCGCATCAGGCCAGCGTATCGGCCCAGATGTTGCGCGCCCACGCCATCGCATACCGCCCCTCGACCTCACTGGCGGCGCTGGACAGGCCACCAGCGCCAGCCACGGGCAGCATGGTTTTTTTGCCGGTGTCATAGCGATGCACGCTGGCGACATGCACCACGTCGGTGTCGCTGACAAAGCTGTAGCAGACATTGTTGTAAACCGGCTCGGGATTCGGTTGCCGCCCCGTCAGCAGCGCCACCACGGCGGCCGCGCAGGTCTTGCCGTGCTGGTTGGCCATGTGGCCCGATTTCGGCATGGCGGGCGCGATCTGGATAGCGTCGCCCAATACATGGATGTTCTTGGCCGCGATGGACTCAAAAGTCAGGAAATCGACTTCGCACCAGCGCTTGTTGGCAGTCGCCAGACCCGTATTGACAGCGATTTCGCCAGCACGGGTGTCAGGAATGACGTTCAGCACCGAGGCCTTCGCATCGTCATGGAACTCGAACTTGAGCGTGTTGGTGGCCGCATCCACATCGACCGCCTTGTGCAAAGGAAAATACGCAATGATTCCTTTGTAACGCTCAGCCCAGGCTTTTTTAAACAGCGCCCCCTTGGATGTGACATCTTCGTTCGCATCAAAAATCAGCACCTTGCTCTTGGGCTTGGCCTGGCTGAAATAATGCGCCACCTGGCAGGCCCGCTCATAAGGGCCGGGCGGGCAGCGGTAAGGCGCCAGCGGAATCGACAGCGCATACACGCCGCCGTCGGGCATGTCCTGAAGCTGCTTTCGCAGCGCCAGCGTCTGCGCACCGGCTTTCCAGGCGTGCAGCACCTTGTCCCGGGCGCTTTCCCTGGCCATGCCGGGCAAGGTGTCCCACATGAAATCCACGCCCGGCGAGACAATCAGCCGGTCATAGGGCAATTCGCCCCCGCTGGACAGCACAACCCTGCGCCGGTCGGGATCGATGCGGATCACCCGGTCCCGCACCAGCCGCACGCCATGCTTGCCGGCCAACCCGTCATAAGGCGTGGTGATGTCAGCCATGCCCTTGCTGCCGCCAATCACCAGGTTGGAGAGCGGGCATGAGATGAAATGGGCGCCGGGCTCGACCAGGGTGACGTCGATGCCGTAGCCGGACCACATGCGCACGTACTTTGCCGCAGTGGCACCGCCATAGCCGCCACCGACCACCACCACCCTGGGCGGGCTGCCGCGCATGCCGGAGCAACCCGACATCAGACCCAGAACGCCGAGCGAACCCGATGCACCGACACTTTGCACAAACTGGCGACGTTTCATGATGGAGCTTTGTTTTTTATCTGGCGCTGGAAAAATAGGCAGCCAGGGCGGCGAGCTGCTCGTCGGAATAGCCTTTGGCGATCTGCTGCATGAGGGTTGCCGGCTTTTTTCCGGTCTTGAAATCGAGCATCGTCTGCAGCAGGGCATCCTTGTTCAGTCCGGCCAGAGACGCCATGCCCGATTGGGCCATGCCCTGCGTGCCATGGCAGGCCGCGCAACTGGCCGCCAGGCTGCGCACCTGCAAGGCATCCATCGGCTGGGCCTGAACCTGGGTCCAGCCGGCAAAAGCAAGCAGCGCACTGGCCTGCGCCATGGTTATCGGTTTCATGACTTGTTTGTTTTCCTGTAACTGACTGGCAAACTGAACCCCGGATTTGAAAATGGCGTCAAGGACGCGAAGGGGCAAAACCTTCCCCTATAATCAGCGGTGACGGGCCTTCCCGCATGGTAAAGCGGCCAACCGGGTCAGATGGGGAACCAAGCAGCCCTAACTGCGGAGCCAGTGCCGGGGTCAAGGCTCGTCACCTTCATTTTTCTATTCGCTGACTTCCTCAATGGCAAGGGTGGTCTGCACCGCATGGTCGGCAATCTGCGCCGTCATCAATGCCAGCGACGCCAGCGGATACGTCCCGCTGATGATTCCCTTGTACGCAATCTCGGCCGCAACGGCCTCCTGGTCCAGTCCTTCGGTGGCGGCGACGATGCAGTCCTCGATGGACGCCAGGCCGACATCGGCATACAGCGGCTCACCTTCATAGCTGACGCTGTATTCATACAGATCCTGCTCCATCGGGTCGATGTGGAATCGAACAATCATGCCAACCTCTTTTCTTTCATTAACTGTAAAAATGATAGCTGCCTGCGCTTGTGGGCTGTGCGCAAAAGCAGGAAACCATTAAAAATTTCGGCCTGCGCAGGCATTTCTTCCGGCTGCCGGCCTCATGGCGCGGGATGGCGCTCGAAGGCAGCCTCAAGCCGGTGAACCCGCAGCCCGTCATGCCCCAGCGCGCCGGACGCCACCTGCAGCAAATGATGGTGGTGCGTGAACACCAGCACCTGGCCCGCAGCGGCAAATTTTGCCAGCGCGCTGAACATGCTGGCGGCGCGTTCATCATCAGCGGTCATGAGCACATCGTCGAGCACCAGCGGCATCATGCGGTCGGGTTTGCGCTGCACTTCCAGCGCAGCCAGGCGCAGCGCCAGATAGAGCTGGTCGGCCGTGCCTTCGCTCAGGGCGGCGACTTCCATTCGCTGGCCCTGCGCGGACTCGGCCAGCAGCACCGGGGCGTCGTGGTCCTCGTCCACCCGCAGGCGCACAAAACGCCCGCCGGTCATGAGCCGGAAATACTCGCCCGCCAGCGCCACCACCGGGCCTTGCGCCTTTTCGCGGTGGCGGCGCAGGGCTTCGCCAAGCAGGGCCTGCGCCAGCTTGAGCTGCGCCCATGGCCGCACGCCGGCGCGGTAGCGGGCAATCGCCGCTTCCATTTCCTCCCGCGCCTGGGCGGCGGCGTCCGAGGTGTCGATCTGCGCCAGCGCGATGCGGGCGGCCTGCTCGGCGTCGATGGCGGCTTGTTCATCGGCCTCCAGCCGCGCAATATCTGCCGCGCAGGCCTGCTTTTCGCCGTCAATCGCCACGCGGTCCAGGCCGGCCAGCTCGGCGCGCAGCGTGGCGGCGTCCTTGGCCGAGGTTCTGGCCAGTTGCTCCTGCAAATCCTGCAGCCGCGCCGCTGCCGTTCGCCGCTGCTCCGAGCGGGTTTCGGCTTCGGGCAGCGCGTCGGCGTTTTCCGCGCCGGCCTGCGCCACCAATTGCGCAAGGGCCTGCGCGGCGCTTTGCAGATCGGCCTGCGCGCGCTGCTGGCGCCGGAGTTCCTCGGCTTCGCTGCGCTCCCCGGCGGCCTTCAGTTGCACGGCGTCGCGCGTTTGCGCCAGCCGCAGGGCCAGCGCATCGAGCCAGGCCGCCTGGTGGTCCCATACCGGCTCCTGCACCAACTGGCCCAGCGCGCTGGCGGCGTCGAGGGCGGCGTCTTCGCTGTCCTTCATCGCCCTGACCTGCCCGAGGTGCTCGGCATGGCGCTGGTAGTTTTGCACCCAGCGCTGCAGTTCGGCCAACCGCGCCTTGAGGGTTTCGGCGGCAGCGCCCTGGCCCAAGTAAAGAAGTCGGGCCTTGTCGTCCAGCGTGCGCTGGCAGCCCTGGCGCAGCGCCGTCAATTCGGCAACGCTGGCCTGGCCGTCTTCAATATCCTGCGCCAGGCTGGCCATGTCGCTGGCGCGCTGCGCGATGGCGGCCTGCTGCGCCAGCAGGCGGCGGTCGGCGTCGGCGCCCAGCTTCATCAACACCTGCAAGGGCGCAGCCTCATCCGGCGCGGCCAGCCCCAACTCGCCCAGCGCCGCCAGCAGCGGCTGCGTGGCGGCGCTGACCTGCCGGGCCAGCCCGGCATGGGCCTGCTCGGCGCTGATGAGGCGCTCGTGGCGCTCCAGCGCGCTCTGGCGCAGCGCCTGCCATTCGCGCACCAGCGCCGCAGTTCCGACTGGAAGCCCCAGGCGCGCCAGCGTGCAGCGCCAGTTCTCGTCGAGCACGGCCAGCGCCTGCGCCTGTTCAGCGCGGGCGCGCTGGTGTTCGGCCAGCGCCTGCGTCATTTCGGCGATGCGCTGTTCGCACTCGGCCACTTCAGCGGCCCGCGTCGCGCCTTCGCGCAGCAGGTCGGCCTGCCGGTCGGCCTGCGTCTGCGCGCGCTCGAAGGCGTGCGGCAGGTCGGCCGCCAGAGATTGCGGCTGATGGCCGGGCGACTCCGTTACTGGCTCGGCTGCCGCCGCCGGCCGGTCGATGAACGCGCTGCGAATCGTCTGCCAGCCCGCATCGCGCACGGCACGGGCCTGACGCAGGGTCTCGGCAGTCACGACTTCGCCGGTGGCGCATAGGCTCTTGTGCCGCCGCTGCTGGCTGTCGAGATGAGTCTGCAACTCCTCTGATTTACTCTTGCTTAAAACCACCTGTTGCCCCAAGTCGCGGCGCGTGTGCTCGTAAGCGTCAATCTCGGCCGAAGCCAGCCAGCGCGAGGCTGCCAGTTGCGCCGCAGAGTCCAGCCCCAGATCGGCCAGCGCCTGCGCCAGCCGGCGCTGCTCGGCGCTTAGTGCGGCGTGCTGCTCGGCCAGCCGCTGCGGCGCATCGCCCAGCAGTTGCGCCTGCGCCAGCGCCATGGCCAGCGCCTGCTGCAAGGGCAGCGCGGGCGCTTCGAGCAGCTCGCGCCGGTGCAGCGCCAGCTTGCGCTGCGACGCGTCCAGCCGCTCCTGCGCATGCTGCAGCGCCAGCGTCAGGCTCTTGGCTTCATCGAGCAGGCGCGCCAGCTCGGCCTGGTCCGCCGCCGAAGGGGCGCGCTGGAAAAACGCCTCCAGGCTGTCCGGGCTCTGGCCGCTGCCCATGATTTGCGCGGCCTGCAGCAGCAGCTGGCCGGCCTCGGAATCGGCCTGCGCCTGCAGCTTGAGGCGCTCGTCGCGCCCGTGCCGGGCCAGCGCCAGATCAGCGGCCAGCCGGTCAATCGCGGGCGCATGCGTCAGCAGCAGCGGCTCGATGTGCAGCGCCTGCAAGGCCGCCCGGCAGTCGGCCAGCGCGGCTTGGGCCTCAAGCAGCGCCTGGCGCGCCTGGGCCTGCTGCTGCAGCGCGGCCAGCCGCAACTCTCTGCCATTTTCAGGCAGCGCCACATGGCCCTCGACTTGCGCCCAGCCCTGCTCGTTCAGCGCCAGTTGCTGCAGCAGCGGCTCGACGGCGCGCAGCTCGGCCAGTTCGGCCTGGCGCCGCCGCTGCCCGGCCAGATCGCGCCTGACGGTCGCCAGATGCAGTTCGGCCGCCTCATGCTCGCGCTTCAGGATTTTCCATTGGTCGGGCTTGGTGACGGCCAGCCGGTAGCGCTGCTTGGCCTCGTCGAGCTGGCGCAGCGCCTCGTTGAGAACCGGCGCCTTGCTGCGCGGGTTGAAATATTTTTTGGCGTCCTCCTGCAGGGTTTGCAGCATCTGCTTGATGCCCGCCGAGCCGGTGCTGGCCTCGAACAGCGCCGCGCCCAGTTCGCCCTCGCCCTGAATCAGGAGCTGCCCGCCCTTGCGCAGATGCTGGGAATTGAGCCCGTACATGGTCTCGAACTGCTCGCGCGCCACGCCGCCGGTCAGCGCCAGCAGCACCTCGGGCGAAACCACGCCGCCGGCCAACTGCATGCCGGTGAGCGGGTCCGCGCCCGTCAGCGTGTCGTTGTTGCCCTTGCGCCGGGCCAGGCCGACGGCGCGGCCCGCCACATCCTCGAAGCAGCCGGCCACGCGCATGTTCTTGAACTCGTGGACAAAATCGTCCTTGCTTCGCATCGGGATGCCGTAGCGCAAGTCGGTGATGGCGCGCAGCGCCGAGGACTTGCCCGCCTCGTTGGCACCATAAATCAGGTGCAGGCCGGCCGGGCCGGAAAAATCCAGCGTGGTGTCGGTGAACGGGCCGAAGGCCTTTAAAAACAGGGTGCGGATTTTCATGCGGCAGACTTTTCTTCGGGAATGTTCAAACGCGCCAGCAAGGTGGCTTCGGCATCCTTGACCAGCGCCAGCAGCGCCACCTCGTCGTCCAGGCGCGGAATGTCGCCTTCGGCCAGGTCGTGCGCCAGCGCCGCCTGCACCTCGGCGGGCAGCTTGCCCAGCACTTCGGTCAGCGCCTCGCGGCAAAATTGCTCCAGCGCCGGGCCATCGCTAGAGAGCTCATCGACCCAGCGCACCAGCTCGCCCAGCGCGCCTGCGCCCTGCCCGATGCGCTCGCGGTCCAGCGGTGAGCGCAGCCTGAGCTTGACCTGCTCGATCCAGACATCGGCCCCCGACACCTCCTGCGCCGCCGCCTGCACCGCCGCTTCGAGCGTGCCGGGCTGGCTGGCTTCGAGCGCCTGCAGCGGCGTCTGCCCGGTCAGCACCACGCGCATGGCGTGCAGCACCTCGCCGGCATCGGCCACGGCGGACTGCAGCGCCTGCACCACCGTTCGCCGCACCTCATCGAGCTGCAAAACCGGCTGCATATCAATTTCCACCTGATGCCAGCGCACCACGTCCAGCGGCACGAAACGCGCCGTGAGCGTTGCGCCTTCGACCGTCACCAGCTCGCAACCCTTGGGGCCTGTTTCTCGGGCGTGGCGGCCCTGCAGGTTGCCCGGAAAGACGACACGCGGCGCTTCGCACACCACCTGCCGGGCGTGGACATGGCCCAGCGCCCAGTAGTCGTAGCCCTTGGCCTTGAGGTCGGACAGGGTGGCTGGCGCGTAGGTGTCGTGGCCGTCCATGCCGGTCAGGCTGGTGTGCAGCAGGCCGATGTTGAAGCAGCCCGGCAGCGCTGGAGGGTAGCCGGGCACCAGGTTCTCGGGCACCTCGCGGTTCGGGAAACTGTGGCCGTGAATCGCCACGCCCAGCGCGGGCAGGTGCGCCGTCTCGGCGGTTCGGCTGGAAAACACCTTGACGTTGTCGGGCCAGGGAATCTGCCGGGTCATGTGGCTCTGCGCATCGTGGTTGCCCTGGACGATGAAAACCTGGATGCCGGCATTTTTCAGCTTCACCAGCTGCGCATTGACGAACAGGCCGGTGTGGAAATCCTGCCAGTCGCGGTCGTACAGGTCGCCTGCCATCAGCACAAAATCGACTTTTTCTTCAACCGCCAGTTCCACCAGCCGCTCCAGCGCGCGGCGCGTGGCGCTGCGCAGGCGTTCGAGCGGCGCGCCCTGGTAGCGGCTCAGGCCGCGCAAGGGGCTGTCGATATGCAGGTCGGCGGTATGGATAAAACGCATGCAAGGCTCTTTTTCTGTTCGGGGTGGCGCGCCCACAGAGGGCAATCAGGCTTGGGGATTGTGTCGCAAGGATGGGCTCATCCATTGCAAAAATTATCATGCTATATTTTTAGTAGCTATATATGCATACAGGACATGCGTAAATGGCAGTTTTTATCATAAAATCAGCGCCCAGCAAGGGCTACGCTGGCGCTGACAGCCCCGGCCGCCGTGCGCAGGGCCTCAAAGGGCTTGAAAATGGCCCGCCATCTTGGCGAGCGTCCTGCCAATCATTACCATACGCGCATGTGCAGCCACTACGAATCCGTGCAGGACCGACAGCGCTACCAGCGCCATTTTGCGGTCGAGCCACCGGCCGATACGGGCAAGGCCGATGTCTGGCCGCTGTACGCAGCCAGCCTGATCCGCCGCCCGCCCGAAGCCGATGCCGGCGATGAAGCCGTGCCCGAACGCGAAGCCCTGCCCGGCCAGTTCGGGCTGGTTGCGCACTGGGCCAAGGACAGCGCCGTGGGCCGGCGCACCTACAACGCGCGCAGCGAGACGGCCGCGAGCAAGCCGAGTTTTCGCGATGCCTGGCGCCACGGCCAGCGCTGCATCATTCCGGCAGACGCCTTCTTTGAACCGGACTGGCGCAGCGGCAAGGCCGTTGCCACGCGCATCAGCCGCGCCGATGGCAAGCCCATGGGCCTTGCTGGCTTGTGGTCCCGATGGAAATCGCCCCAGGGCGAAGTGCTGCACAGCTTTTGCATGCTGACCATCAACGCGGACAGCCATGCGCTGATGAAAAACTACCACAAGCCGGCGGATGAAAAAAGAATGGTGGTGATACTGCCGGACGGGGCTTATCACGACTGGCTGGCAGCGCCCGTGGCGCAAACCATGGACTTCATGCAGCCCTACCCAGCCGGCCAGCTGGCGGCGGCGTCATGACACGTCCGCAGAAAGCGAATGGCGGGTTGCGCGCGCACGGCTTGCAACCGCGATGGCAAGCGCGACGACGATCAGCATCGCCGCGACGGCGAACGTGATCCGCATGCCGGCGGCAACCGCCTCGGGACGCGCCGTGGTGATGTCGGCCGCCTTCGATGCGAGCGCGAACACCGCGCCCATGACGGATGCGCCGGTGATGAGCCCGAGATTGCGCGACAGGCTGAGCATGCCGGAAATGACACCCCGCTGGTCCGCACGGACATCCGCCATGACGGCGGTGTTGTTGGCCGTCATGAACAGCGCATAGCCGACGGTGACGACGACGATGGGAGCGATGTAGCCGGGAATACCGAAGCTGGCCGGCAGCATGGACAGGATGCAGCAACCGGCCACCATGGCGATGAGCCCGGCGATGGTCATGCGCTGCGCGCCAAAACGGTCCGCCATGCGACCGGCCGGCACGCCGGCCAGCGCGGCGGCAAACGGGCCTGCCGACAATACAAGACCGACCAGCGCCGCGTCAAGCCCGAGCGCGCGCGACAGATAGAACGGCCCGGCCACCAGCGTCGCCATCATCACCGTCGAGACGAGAGCGCTCATGGCGAGGCTCGCGTTCAAGACTGGATCACGGAACATCGCCAGTCTGATCAAAGGCGATGCGGCCCTCGCCTCGGCGCGCACGAACAGGCCGACGCCCAGGGCAGCCGCCAGCAGCAGCGCCATGTTGAGCGCACCGAAACTGCCGCGCCCCATCGTCATGGCGAGTGCATACGCCGCGAGCGTCAGCGCCAGCAGCAGCGTGCCCACAAGGTCGAAGCCGGCACTGTCCGTCTTTGGCCCCCGGCGATCAACCGGCAGGTAGCGATGCGCGAGCAGAAACGCCGCGATGCCCAGCGGGACGTTGACGAGGAAGATGGTTCGCCAGCCGAACCCGGCAATCAGCACGCCGCCGAGCGATGGACCGAGCGCGGTGCCCACTGCGGACATCGTTGCCAGCAGCCCCATGGCGCCACCTAGCCTGGCCTTCGGAACCGTCTCACCGACAAAGGCCATGGTCAGGGCCATCATGATGGCCGCGCCCAAGCCCTGCGCCGCCCGGGCGGTAATCAGCCACCAGAGCGTGGGCGCGACGCCGCACAGGATCGAAGCCACCGTGAACAGGAAGATTCCGGCTAGCAGCAGCCGCCGTCGGCCGGTGATGTCACCGAGCCGCCCGACGCTGACGATCAGGGTGGTGATGGCGAGCAGATACGCGAGGACGACCCATTGCACTTGCTGGAAGGAAGCGCTGAAGGCCTGGGCCAGCGTCGGCAAGCCGACATTGGCGATGCTGGTGCCCAGCGAGGACAGCAGCATGGAAAGCGACAGGCTGGCGAGCACCCACCGGACCGAAGGCGTGCGTTCCACGCTTGCGGCGACTGCCTCATCCCGTTTTGCAATGATTGACTTGAACATGAATTCCTTTGTCTGGCGACTCCCGAAAAGGAGCGGTCATGCAAGCGTAATTCTTTGCCTGACATAGCGGAAGACGCGCCACTTGCACTTTATTCATGCGTTCAACGCCACATCACGATCCAGCTGCGCTATGGTCGATGCATGTCGATGCCCGATCTCAACTTGCTGGTCACCCTGGATGTATTGCTCCAGGAAGGCAGCGTTGCGCGCGCAGCGCAGCGCTTGCGGCTGAGCCCGTCGGCGATGAGCCGGGCGCTGGCGCGATTGCGGGAGACGACGGGCGATCCGCTGCTGGTCAGGGCCGGGCGCGGTCTCGTTCCCACACCCCGGGCGGTCGAGCTGCGCGAGCGGGTCAGCCAGCTTGTGCATGAGGCCCAAGCGGTTCTGCGCCCTGCCGAGAAGCTCGACCTCCAGCAGCTGGTCCGAACCTTCACGCTGCGGACCAGCGAAGGCTTTGTCGAGAACTTCGGCCCAAGCCTCATTGCCCGCGTCGGCGAGCAAGCGCCCGGCGTGCGGCTGCGCTTCGTGCCCAAGCCAGACAAGGGCAGCGCGCCACTGCGCGACGGGAGCGTCGATCTGGAAACCGGCGTTGTGGGAAAGACGACGGCGCCGGAGGTGCGAGCGCAGGCATTGATCCGGGACCGATTCATTGGCGTCGTGCGCATGGGACACGCGCTGAACCAGGGCGAAATCACTCCCGCCCGTTATGCGGCCGGCAGGCACATCTGCGTTTCCAGGCGGGGTCAGGACAGGGGGCCGATTGATGAAGCCTTGGCTCCATTCGGGCTGGAAAGGGAGATCGTCACGACCGTCGGCGGCTTTTCAGCCGCGCTGGCCCTGGCCCGGGCCTCCGACCTGATCGCCAGTGTTCCCGAACGGCACACCGCAAACCTGCGAGCCGGAATGCATAGTTTTCCCCTTCCAGTCTTTACGCCGGAGATCACGGTGTCATTGCTCTGGCACCCGCGGCTCGATGCCGACCCCGCGCATCGCTGGCTGCGCGGGTGTGTTCGGGATGCCTGCGCCGGGCAACTCACGGATTCATCGGCACGCGCTGCCCGGCCAGCGAGCGCTCCACTCGCCTGACCGACCAGGGCGATTTCAGCCCAGGCAGTTGTCCTGCAGGCTCACGGTTTGTCCGCTGGCAACCGAGCAGCGCACGGCTTCAACGGTGCGCAGGCTTTGCAGGGCATCGGCCACGGTGATGACCGGCGCGGCCTTGCCGGCAATCACATCGCAGAAGTGGCCCAGTTGCGCCTCCAGCGGATCGACGGCTTCAAGCGCCAGGGTGTTTAGGGCAAAGGGCGTCCACCAGCCGGGCTCCCCGCCGCCCGGCGCATAAGACCAGGTGCGCAGCGTCGGCACGGCCAGCGAGCCCCGGGTGCCGGCAATGAAGTAGCAGTCTTCCGACGGGTAGCGCGGGTAGTCGGTGTTTTCGCCCGAGGTCTGCTCCCAGCTGCGCGGCGAGGCCACCGTGTCGGACAGCGTGAAGGTGCCCAGCGCGCCGCTGGAAAACTTCAGCGTCATGACCACGGTGTCTTCCACCGCGAATTGCCGCACCGCATTCGAGGCGACGGCATGCACCGACTCGACCTCGCCGCACAGGTAGCGCAGGTTGTCCATCTCGTGGATCAGGTTGATCAGGATGGGGCCGCCGCCCGCCTGGCTGCGCCAGGCGCCCTGCTCGAAATAACTGTCGGGCTTGTAGAACTGCGCGCTGCCCATGACGGTGACCACCCGGCCCAGCTCGCCCGACTCGATGGCGCGCCGCGCCAGCTGCAGCGTGCTGCTGTGCCTGCGGTGATGGCCGACCAGCATCGGCACCGGATTTTGGGCCAGCGCATCGACCAGCTGCCGGCCCGCCTGCAGCGAGTCGGCCACCGGTTTTTCAATCAAGGCCGGCACACCGTGTTGCGAGCAGCACAGCGCGCCGGGCACATGCAGAGGATTCGGCGTGGCCAGAATGACGCCATCGGGCTTTGCAAGCGTCTGCGCGGCAAACAGGTCTTCGAGGCTGGCGAAGTGCGGCACGCCCAGGCTGGCGGCAAAGTCCACCGACGCCGGGGTCGGGTCCACGATGGCGCACAAACGGGTGCGTGCGCTGGCCTGGATCAGCTCGATGTGGCGCCGGCCAATCAGGCCGGCGCCAGCCACGGCCAGCTGGAAAACGCGGGAATCAACAGAAGGATCAGGATCAGTTAAAGGCATGGTGGCTTCACGGTTTGTGGGTCAAGGAGGTGTGCAGTTCAGTCAGCGCCTGCACCTGGGCGCGGGCCAGTCCGGCGGCATGCTGCGCCAGCGCAGGGCTGAACCATTCTTCAGCGGCCTGCGGCGGCAAGGCCGCGCGCACGGCGTCCAGGTTGGCGCGCATGCGCTGGGTGTCCACCTGCAGGCCGGGCAGCGCATGCGCCATGGCGCGGGCAGAGCCATGCGCCGCCGTCAGGAGCCCCGGCCATTCGGCCAGTTCGGCCTGCCAGTTGCCCAGGGCGCGCTCATGCTCTTGCGGCATCGCGGCCAGCAAGGCCGCCACGCGCTGCGGCGCCCGCACGCTTGCGGCCAGCGCCACCATGCAGGCCACCGGATTGCGCTTGTGCAGCATGGCGGTCGAGCCGCCCCGCCCGGCTTCCGACGGCTCGGCCACCTCGCCCACCTCGTACTGGCCCATGAGCGAAATGTCCCTGGCGATTTTCCCCAGGCTGCCCACCAGCAGCCCCAGTTCGCAGCCCAGCGCCACCCATTCGTCGCGCTGCGTGTGCCAGCAAAAAAGCGGCGCCTTGAGCTTGAGGTCGGCGGCCATGAGTGCAATCACCTGGGGCCCCCTGTCCTTCATTTCGGCCAGCGTCCCCACCGCGCCGCCCAGTTGCAGGCTCAGGGCATTGGCGCTGCTGAGCCGCAGGCGCTGCAGGCTGCGCACCAGCGGCGCGGCCCAGCCGGCGCATTTGAGGCCAAAACTGGTGACGGAGGCCGGCTGCATCAGCGTGCGGGCCAGCACCGGATCGGCCGCATGGCGCCCGGCCAGCACCAGGAGAGCTGCCAGCGCTTTGCGCACGTCGGCTTCAATCAGCGCCAGGGCATGACGGGTGACCAGGACCAGCGCGGTATCGATCACATCCTGGGAGGTCGCGCCGAAATGGACAAAGCGGGCGGCCTCCTTGTTGAAGAGCCCCACGGTTTCCTTCAGGCTCTTGACCAGCGGTATCGCAACGCTGCCGGCCCGCCCGCTTTCGCGCACGATCTTGGCCACATCAAACAGCTCGACCTTGCAGGTGCCGATGATGGACTGGGCAGCAGCCTCCGGAATCAGGCCGGCCCGCGCCTGCGCCCGCGCCAGCGAAGCCTCGAAACGCAGCATCGCATCCAGGAAATTGCGCTCGCTGAAAGCCTCCTGGATTTCGGAAGTGGACAGGAAACCTTCAAAAATGCTGCTCATGCGATGCAAAGCCCGGTCAATCAATCAACGAATCAACCACCCGGTTCAGCGTTTGAGCCGGATCTGGTTGGGCAGCGGCACCGAGCGGCGCAGCACGTCCTCGCCCAGCCACTGCGCCGAGCGCCAGGCGCGCCGGGCCACCGTGGGCAGGGGCATCTGCTGGTAGTCGTCGTTGAACACCTCAAAGCTGTAGTCGCCCCGGTAGCCCAACGCGTGCAGCCGGGCCACCAGCGCGGCCAGCGCTTCGCTGTGCACGCCCTCGCCCGGAAACACCCGGAAATGCCGCGCCGTGTCAATGCGCTCCTGGACCGACTTGATGTCAAGCCACATGAAGTCGGCCAGCTGCACCAGAAAGATTTTCTGCGGGTCCAGCATCTCCAGCTCGTCGAGCGGCGTGTTGGTGGCGAACAGGTGGAACGAGTCCAGGCCCAGCCCCAGGTTGGGCATGTCGGCCTGGCAGACCAGGTCCCAGGCCTGCGGAAATTCATTGACGGTCCGGCCCCAGGACAGTGCTTCGTAGGCGACCTTGATGTTCATCGGAATGGCCAGCATGGCGAGCTTGCGCAAGTCCTTGACCAGCGCCTGCGTGTCCCCGCTGGCATGCACCGAGGTCGAGGAGCAGACCAGCAGCAGCCGGCAGTCAAGCGCGTGGCACATCGCCAGCATCGACTTGGCGATGTCGATCTTGTAGGCGTGCAGATGGCCCGAAAGGCCTTCAAAATCGCGCAGCACCTGAAAGCCGGTGACGCGCAGTCCGCTGGCGCGCACGGCGGCCACGGCGGCCTCCATGCCGTCGGGGTGGCCGACCAGGTCGCGGGCGGCCAGCATGATCTGGGTGAAGCCGGCCTCGCGCACGGCCTTGAGCTTGGCCTCAAGAGGCCCGGCCAGCGAAATCGTGTCCATGCCGAAATCGCCGATATTGCCGCTGTTGTGGTTCATGGGGTGTTCCTGCCTGCTCAGCGTAGGTTGTGGACCAGCTCGAAGCTCACGCTGCCCATCCAGGTCTTGGTGAGCGCGCCCCGGTCCTCGGTGTGCACGCCGCGCGACTCGACGAATTCCACGCCGCGCTTGCCGAGTTCGGCCACCGTCGCCAGCACGTCCGGGCTGCCCAGCCCGATGCGCTGCAGGCCTTCGTTGCTTTCGACTTCCAGCACGCTGGCGTCGGGCTCGATCAGCTGCAGGTAAAAGCGCGACGAGGCCGGGCACGGGCTGCGCAGGATGCGCCCCTTGGGCAGGATGCCGAAGCGCTGCTCGGCGGGCAATTCAATGAAGCCGAACAGTTCGCGGTAGAACTCGGCCCAGTCCTCGGTGCGATCGGTGCCGATGTACTGCACGATGCCGAAAAAATGCAGCCCGGCCACGGCCGGCGGATGCTGGTCCACCGTCGGAATCGGCACGAAGTCCACGTCATAGATCGAAAACTTGTCGTAGCGGTCCACGAAATAGATGCGGCTGGTGCCCACGCCGTGGATGGCCGGGATGTTCAGCTCCATCACCTCGACGCGCGGCGGCACGGCCCAGGCGCCTTTTTCCAGCGCATGGGCATAGGCCGCTGCGGCGTCGCGCACGCGCAGCGCCACGGCGGCGAGCTGCGGCTTGTCGGCCGGCTGCGCGCCGTTGGGCATGACGGGAATGTGGGCGTTGACGATCACGTTCATGCCGCCCTGGCGGTACAGCATCACCTCGCGCGAGCGGTGCCGGGCAATCGGACGAAAGCCCATCATCTCCAGCACCTGGCCCAGCGCCTGCGGCTTGGCGGTGGCGTATTCGATGAACTCGATGCCGTCCAGCCCCAGCGGGTTGGCGGCCTCCTGGATGGCTTCACGGTCGGCGGCGGACGCTTGCAGCGGTGTACTCATGGGGTTTTCCAGTTGAATGCAAAAAATTCGGTTTAAACCATCAAAGCAGCGCGCTGGCGACTGATCCGCCTGCCGCGCCGGGCACATGGCCGCCGCCCAGAAAGAGCCGCTCGATATTCGGGTCGGCCAGCAGCTCGGACGCCTTTTTGTGCAGCACCAGCTGGCCCGACTCCAGCGCAATCGCGTCGTCGGCCATCTTCAGCGCGCTCTTGACGTTCTGCTCGACCATCAGCACGGTCGTGCCCTGGGCGGCCAGCTTTTGCAGCAGCTTGAACACGTCCTGCACCACCAGCGGCGACAGGCCGATCGACGGCTCGTCAATGAGAAGCACCTTGGGCCGCAGCAGCAGCGCGCGGCCGACTTCAAGCTGCTTTTGCTCGCCGCCCGAAAGCGCCGAGGCCTGCGAGTGCAACCGCTCCTTCACGCGCGGGAAGAATTCCAGCACTTCCGGGATGCGTTCATGCGTGATCTTGGTGCCCAGCGTGATGCCGCCCAGCTCCAGGTTCTGGAACACGGTGAGCTGGCCGAACAGGTTGCGGCCCTGCGGAACGAAGGCGATGCCCTTGGCCAGCAGCTCTTTCTGGCTGGCCCCGGCAATGTTCTCGCCATTGAGCAAAATGCGGCCCTGGCGCGGCTTGAGCAGGCCGAACAGCGTTTTGAGCACGGTCGATTTGCCCGCGCCGTTGGGGCCGAGCAGCAAGGTGATCGAGCCGCGCCTGACCTTGAAGGACAGGTTGTTCAGGATCATGAAGTCCTTGTAGCCGGCCACCACGTCGTCGAATTCAATGCAAATATCGTCTGCCATGTTCAATTCCCCAGGTAGGCGTCGAGCACCTGTTTGTTGGCCCGAATTTCGGCGGGCGTGCCAATGGCCATCACCTTGCCCTCGACCATCACCATGATGCGGTGGCACAGGTCCATCACGAAGTCCATGTTGTGCTCGATGACCACGAACGAGCCCTTGCGGGTCTTGTTCAGTTCCTTGAGCAGGCTGGAAATGCCGCCCACCAGGCTCGGGTTGACGCCGGCGCACGGCTCGTCAAGCAGCACCAGGTCGGGCTCGGCCATGAAGGCCATGGCGATATCGACCAGCTTTTGCTGGCCGTAGCTCAGTGTGCCGGCCAGGGAATCGGCCACATGCCGGATGCGGAACTGGTCGATCAGCGCGTCGGCCTTGTCGCCCAGGCCAGAGTCGCCGGGTGCGAACATGCGGCTCCACATGCTGCCGTGATGCTCCTGCGCGGCCACGATCAGGTTGTCGCGCACCGTCATCTTGCCGAACACCTGCAGCGTCTGGAAGGTGCGGCCCACGCCCCGGCGGCTGAGTTCGAGCGGCGACAGGCCGGTGATGTTCTGGCCCTTGAGTTCAATCGTTCCGGCGTCGGGCGTGATCTGGCCGAGCACGCTGTTGAACATGGTGGTCTTGCCCGAGCCGTTGGGGCCGATCACGCCGAAGATTTCGCCCGGCATGACTTCAAACGACACCCCGCCGACCGCCTGGATGGCGCCGTAGGCTTTCTTGAGGCCTGTTACTTTTAGCAAGGCATTGCTCATGACGAAGCTCCAATTCTGCTGGCCGCTGCGGTGCGCGCCGCCGACGCTGCGCGCGCGGCCCGCTTGGCCTTGATACGGTCGGGAATGCTCAGCAAGCCATCGGGCAGCCAGATCATCAAGAGCACCACGGCGGCGCCGAACAGCGGCAAATACCAGTTGGCAACGCCCGGCACGTCGCGCAGCCATTCGGGCAGCACCACGCCGACAGCCGCGCCGATCACCGGCCCGAGGAAATAGCCCGCGCCGCCGACCACCACCATCAAATACATCATGATCGACGCGCCGACCGCGAAAGGCGCCGGCTCGATGAACTGCACCAGCGAAGCGAACAGCGCGCCGGCCACGCCGGCATACACCGCGCCGATGGCAAAGCTCAACAGCGTGTAGTTGCGGATGTCCACGCCCAGGCTTTCAGCGCGAATCGGGTTGTCGCGCAGCGCCTTGAAGGCCTTGCCCCAGGGCGAACGCAGCAGGCCCCACAGCAGCCCGGCCAGCACCAGCGTGACGGCCAGCACGAAGTAGTAGTAAGGCCGGTTGGCTTCGAGCGAATAGCCAAAAATCACCGGCCGCGCAATGTTGTTGATGCCGAAGGTGCCACCGGTCAGCCACTCTTCATTGCGCATCACCAGCCAGACGGCGGTGTTGAAGCCCAGCGTGGCAAACGCCAGGTAAATCGTCTGCACCCGCAACGCCGGAAAGCCCAGGATCAGGCCGATGGCAAAGCACAGCAGCGCGGCGGCCGGCAGGCCCAGCCAGAAGCTGATGCCGGCCTTCATCATGATCGCCACGGTGTAGGCGCCGATGCCGAAGAAGGCCGCATGGCCGAGCGACTTCTGGCCGGCGTAGCCGATGGTCAGGTTCAGGCCCATGGTGGCGATGATGAAGATCAGCCAGTAGGTCAGCAGGTAAATGCCGTAGTTCTTCAGGTATTGCGGCGCCACCAGCACCAGCAAGGCGCCCAGCACCGTGAACAGCGTGGCAAATTTGTTGTTGAAAATAGCGTTCATACTTTTCGCTCCTCTTTCTTGCCCAGCAGACCTTGCGGCTTGAACAGGATCACGACCATGAAAATCACCAGCGCCACCGCATCCTTGTAGGCGGGCGAAATATAGGCCGCAGCCAGGTTTTCACACACCCCGACGAGCAGACCGCCCACCAGCGCGCCGCGCGAGTTGTTGAAGCCGCCGATGATCGCGGCAAAAAAGGCCTTGTTGCCCAGGCCCTCGCCCATGTCGAACTTGGCCAGGTAGGTCGGCGTGACCAGCAGCGCCGCCGCCACCGCCAGCACGGCATTGATGGCGAAGGTGTAGAAAATCATGCGCGGCACGTTGATGCCGAGCACCGAGGCGCTTTCGGTGTTCTGCGCGACGGCCTGCATGGCGCGGCCGGTCACGGTCTTGGCCAGGAAGGCCTGGGTTCCCATCACGATGGCCATCGCCAGCACGAAGGTGCCGATGTCCTGCAGCGTCACCGTGACGCCGGCAATGTTGAACAGCTTGTCGGCAAACAGGCTCGGGAAAGGATGGGCTTCGGCGCTGTAGCCGGCGCGCACGCCGTTGCGCATGAAGATCGACAGGCCGATGGTGGCCACGACGATGGGCATCATGCCGTACTTGAACAGCGGATCGACCACGCCGCGCTTGAACACCCAGCCCAGCACCAAAATGGCCAGCAGCACGGTGAGAACAAAGCTCACCAGCATGGGCGCACCCAGCGACATGAAGCCGAGCATCATGAAGGCCGGCAGCATGACGAATTCGCCCTGGGCAAAATTGATCGTGCCCGAGGCCTGCCACAGCAGGGTAAAGCCCAGGGCCGCCAGCGCGTAGATCGCGCCGGTGGCCAGACCTGAGAAAAGGAGTTGGAGGAAGTCTGTCATGGCAGGGCTTGCATAAAGTGGCTTGCGAGGAGGTTGGAGGGTCCGTCGCACCTGCGCCCGGGCGCGGGTGCTGATGCGACAGGCTGCGGCCCGAGGGCCGGCGGCTTATTTTTTCGCTGCTGCGGCGGCTGGCGCGGCACCGGCACCCAGCGCCGGCAGGATGGAAACGACTTCCTGCTTGCCGTTCTTGACCTCGATCATGAAGCTCTCGCGGTCCAGGTCGCCCTTGGCGTCGAACGACACATCCATCAGCACGCCGGGCTGGTCGGCGGCCTTGACCTTCAGCGTGTGCAGCGTGGCGGCCACCGCCTTGCGGTCGAGCTTGCCGGTCTTTTCAATTGCCGCCTTGAGGATGTAGATGCCCGAGTAGCCCTTCATGCCGTTGTGGTCGGAGACATATTTGTATTCCTTCTCGAACTTGGCGCGAAAGGCGCGAATCGCCGGCTGCGGCGCATCGACCGTCAGGCCGACATGGGCAATCGCGCCGTTGGCGGCGTCGCCAGCCAGCTCGATGACCTTCTGGCCGGTCAGCGTGGTTTCGCCAATGATGGGTTTGGTCCAGCCCTGCTTCTTCAATTCGCGCAGGATGCGGGCCGACTCTTCTTCGTTCGAATAGGCAAACACGCCGTCGGCATTGCTCTGCTTGGCTTTGAGCACGGCGGCGGAAAAGTCAACCTGGCCGCTGTCGGTGGAAACCTCGGCCACGACCTTGGTCGGCGAATTGGCCAGCGCTTTTTTCAGCGCATCCAGCCCGCCCTTGCCGAAGTCGTTGTTCACGTAAATGATGGCGATGGTTTTCAGCTTGGCCTGCTCACTGATGTAGCGCGCCACCTTGGGCATGGCGCTCGCCTGGGTGAAGCTGGTGCGAAACACGTAGGGGTTGCCCTGCTCGGTGATGCCGGCCGCCTCGCCGCCGGTGAAGTTGGGCACCTCGGCGCGGCGCGACTCGGCCATGCTGACCATGATGGAGCCGGAGAACACCGGGCCGAAAATGGCGAACACGTCGTTGTCGATGGCTTTTTGCGTCAGCCCCTTGGCCACGCCGGGGTTGCTCTGGGTGTCGTTGGTGGTGGTCTGGATCTTTTTGCCGAGGATGCCGCCGGCGGCATTGATTTCCTTGACCGCCAGTTCAACGCCGTTCTTGAAGTTGGTGCCGGCGCTGGCGCCGCCGCCCGACAACTCGACAATGTTGGCGATCTTGATCACTTCTTGAGCAAAACCGGCTGTTGCGCTTGCTGCTATTGCACAGGCAGCTATTAATTTAAGAGCGAATCGTTTGTTCATGCTTGTCTCCTCGGGGGGTTTAAAAAAGTGAAATTTCGCCTTGCAGCTCAGCGGGGTAAATCTGCTGCCGGATAAAGCTGGAATCGCGCTGCACCGCCTGCGCGGCCGCATGCAGGCCAAAGAAATCAAGGTAGAGCGCGCCCTGCCGGATCATCATCTCGAACCCCGGATGCGCCACCAGGCCGAGTGCGCGCGCCGCCCGCACCACGGGCGTGGGCTGGTTCTTCATCAAAATATCCACCAGCGCGGCATGCGGCGCCATGCGCGACACGTCGCAGGGCATGGGGTCGGTGCGTTGCAGGCCCAGTGGCGACGCGTTCACGACCACATCAAACCCGGCCGGGTCGTTGCTGCCTGCCGCCGTGACCCTGGCCGAGGTCGCCGGAGCCAGCCGTTCGACCAGCGCCTGAGCCTTGCCCGGTGTCGGGTCGTACAGGGCCACTTCGCCTGCCGCGCCCTTCGATACGCGGGAAGCCGGGCTGACCAGCGAAGCCGCAATGGCCGCCGCGCCGCCGCCCGCGCCCAGAATCAGCACCCGTTTGCCGGTGTACGCGATGTTGAAGCCATTGAGCGAATCGACCAGCCCTTCGCCGTCGAACAAAGCGCCGACCAGCCGGCCATCGGCATCGCAGCGCACGGCGTTGACCGCGCCGGCCAGGCGCCCAAGTTCCGAGCATTCATCGAGCAGGTCCATCACCAGCGACTTGTGCGGGATGGTCAGGAACAGGCCCTTGATGTTGCGGGCCGAAAAGGCGGCCCGAACAAAGTCCCGCACCGAGGCGGCCGGCACATGCACCGGCACCAGCACCGCATTGATGCCCAGCGTGGCAAAGATCAGGTTGAACGATTCGGGCGCACGCACCTGCTCGACCGGATCACCCAGGATCAGGTAAACATCAGTGGCGCCGTTGAGGGTGGGAAGCATGGGGTGCAAAGCCTTAAGCGTTCGATAATCGATACAAAACTTGAATTGGCCTGAACTTTAGTGGCTGCACACCTTCTTGAGAAGTGCCAAAAATAGCTATTTGCGCGATAAACGAACAAAAATGTTCGTTTATCGCGCGAAACAAGGGTTTCACCCGAGATTTACGTTTGCTGATTACCCACAATACTTTGGCCATGACTTCGCCCGCCCAACCCCTGTCCCGGCCTTCCGTGCAAAACACCCCGACCTCCACGCTCGACAAACGCGACTGGATTGCCGGCCTTGAAAAAGGCCTGTCCATCATTGAGTGTTTTGACGATGCCAATCCCCGCCTGACCGCCAGCCAGGCGGCTGCGCGCTGCGGCATGACGCGCACCGCCGCACGCCGCTACCTGCTGACGCTGGAGCACCTGGGTTATGTCGCCACCGACGGCAAGCTGTTCTGGCTGACCCCGCGCGTGCTCAGGCTGGGCCAGTCTTACCTGGAATCGGCGCGATTGCCGCGCATGGTGCAGCCCTTTTTGCAACGCGTGACCGCTGGAACGCAGGAAAGCGCTTATGTCAGCGTGATGGACGGCGACGAGATTGTGTACATCGCGCGCAATGGCGCCAACCGCGCCATGAACACCGGCTATGTGCTGGGCTCGCGGGTCCAGGCGCAGGTCACCGCCGCAGGCTTGATGATGCTGGCGCTGCGCGAACCTGGCTGGCTGGAGTCCTGGCTGAACACCCATGAGCTGAAGGCCTACACCTCCTACACCATTGCCAGCAAGGACCGCCTGCGCATCGAACTGGCGCGCGTGCGCGCCCAGGGATGGGCCATTTCGGAGCAGCAGCTCGAACTCAATCACCGCGGTATTGCCGTGCCGCTGCGGGACCGGCACGGTGAAGTCATGGGGGCCTTGAGCGTCACCATGCCCATCGGGCACGAGTCCAGCGAAGATGCCGTTGCCCGCGTTTTGTCCGTGCTGAGCGAAACCGCGCAGGCCATGCGCCACCTGATCTGAGGAATCCGACGGCTCAAAACCGGGGCCAGGCAACACCTCGGCCCGGCATTCGCTGAAGGCGCGCGGCTCGCCGCCTTCTCATCGGCGTGGCATTTGCTATTTTTTTAATAGCTAACTTCGCCCATCAGCTATGCGCAAAAGGCTAAATCCAAGCATCACCTCGCCAATCCGCATGAATGCTGGCCTGCGCTGCGCTTGCCTGCTGGAGCTGTGCTGATACGCGCCACAAAACTCAGGATGAAAAGTCAACAAGCTGACGTTAAATTTAGTTTCCAGTTGTGATTTATCAAGTGGGGTAACCACGCCCCCACGTTAATTTCGGGCCAGGCAAAGCACCAAAAGTGCCGCGAAATTAACCAACAAGGGAACACCCATGACTGCAGTTGTGAGGGACAAAGCGATTTCCCGGAACCCCGTCCACCTTTCCGAGCAGCTGGATGCACACAGTGCGGAGCATCCGGGCAAAGGACGCGCCATGGGACTGATTGCCACCCGTGCGGGGCCGATACATTTATTGTTGAATCCTGCGGATAGCTATCGAGGCCTTTTACACTTTTTACGCAAGTGCATGTCCTGCAAAGTGGGGGCTTTATGGTCTTCCTGCCTGCTGATGCATGGCTGCGCGATGGCGCCGCCGTCGCTACCGTTTCCTTCTCCTCCGAGTACGGCGTTCTTCTACGGCACCCCCGTTCCGGTGCTTGCGTTGTCGAAATTTCAGCGCATCGTGGTGGAAGCAGAAAATATCAAAAACCCTGACGGGTTGCGCGTTGCGGGAGCCGACGTTTTCGCCTATTTAAGCGTCGGTGAAGCCGAGGGCTGGCGAGCTTCTTCTCGCGCATTGCCCAAGCACCTGTTCATGGGTGCCAACATGGCATGGCAAAGCCGCATCGCCGACCTGACCCAACCGGGCTGGCGCGACTTTCTCATCGAAGTGCGCATGGCGCGGCTCTGGGCGGACGGCTATCGCGGCTTCTTCCTTGACACGCTGGACAGCTATGAAATCGTGGCCAAGAGCCCGGAGGCACGGCAGGCCCAGGCAAAAGCGCTTGTCGAGATCATTCGCGCCATGCACCAGCGCTTCCCCGGCGTCAAGCTATTGTTCAACCGGGGATTTGCCGTATTGCCCGAGGCCGGGCCGCTGGCCGTCGGGCTGGTGGCGGAATCGCTGTTTCAAAGCTGGAACCCGACCACCAAGGAATACGAAAGCGTCAGCGAAAAAGACCGCAACTGGCTGCTGGCGCGCCTGAACCATGCCCACCTTCGCTATGGCCTGCCAATCACGGTCATTGACTATGTCCCCCAGGACAAGCCCGATCTGGCGCAAGAAACTGCCCGGCAAATCACGGCGCTGGGATTCGCATCGTGGGTGGCGACGCCCGGTCTCGACATGATTTCCATTGGAGTCAAAAAATGAGAGTGAACTTAGCCGCCACGAAAAATGGCTTCGAATGTGCGTCCCCCCTGCTGCGTTCGCTCACGCTTGCGGGGCTTGTGGCCATGAGCTTTCCAAGCGGGGCATCAGCCGCGACCCGGCCAGTCAGTCCGATTGAGTCGGCCCGCCGCCAGGCCGAACAGCTGTCACTCGCGCAAAAGCCCAATGAAGCGTGGGAGGTCTTGCGCGGTGCGCGCGTTCATGCATCGCCCGGCGACACGGCGTACTGGCAGCTCTACGGTGACCAGGCCTGGGATCGCGGAGCCAAGCCGGAGGCGGTGCTGGCTTACCGCACCGTCTGGGAGGCAGGCTCGACCAACGGACTTGCCATGGAAAGGCTGATTCAACACTACAACGCGAACGGCGAGCCCAAGCAGGCCATCGCCATCGGCGAGCAGGGCTACCAGCGTCTCGCCGAGGCGCGCTGGCTGCTGCTGGCGATGGACGCAGCCTCCCAGGCGTCGCTGTGGGACAACTTGCGCGACTTGACGGCGCAGGCCAAAAACGCCGAGGACAAATTCAGGAGCAGCGAGATGTACTGGCTGCTTGAGGCGCATAGTGCCAACCACGATGGCCAGAAAGAGCGCGCGCGCGCGGCCTACAAGCAAGCGTTGGCGCTGAACCCCGCGTCAGTGCCAACGCGGGCGCAGATCCTGTGGTTCGAGATCGACGGCGGCGACAAGCAGCAACTGGGCGATCATCTGGCGCAATGGCAGGACGACGCACAGGCCAAACCGGCCTACTGGTCGGCTTACGCAGTCGCGCTGCTGCAACTCAAACGCGTGGATGAATCGCTGGTCTGGTTCGACAAGCAGGCGCGTGAAAAGCCGGACGACTTCCTGTGGCAATTGAGTTATGTCTCGGCGCTGTCCCACGCCGGACAGCCGGAACAGGAAGAACGCCTGCGCCGCGCCATCGTGCTGCGCCTGAAGGACCGGCTGGCCATCGTCAATGACATGCCCAAACCCGACGGCAAGGTGGTGCTGCTGGCCTATGCGTCCATGGTGCGCGACTTTGATGGCGTGGCCGCTGGCGATCAGGTGTTGCAAGATACGCTGGAGCGCGGCTACACGGATGCGGACGTTTACGAGTCGCTGGTTGCATCGAGCCTGGCGCAGAAGAATTTCGATGCAGCGCATGACTGGCTGGCGCGCGCCGAAGCCGATCACCAAAAGCTTCCCGCCTACCAGTTGCTGGCCGTCGCCATGGCCAGGCACGACCCGCAGGCCATCGAGCAGGTCTTGCAGCAGCGCGAGAAAGACCTTTCGACGCCTGACCGGGTCACCGCGCTGCGCCAGCTTGGCCACAATCAGCTGGCGCTTTCGCTGACTGAAAAAAGCCTGCTCGAAGCGGAAGACGAATCCAGCGAATTGCTGCGCCAGCACCGCGACCAGCTCAAGACTCAGTTGGCCCGCCGCGTTGAGGCTGGGTTTGAGGCCCGGAATCTTTCCGACCTGAAAATCAGGCGCAGCGAAGTTGCGGCCAGCTTCCCGCACGCCAAAGGCCGAACGACCGTGCGCCTTGCCCATAACGCACTGAGTTCGGACAGCCCCAATTTGCTGGTGTCGGGATTCCATGGCGAAAACGACCTGTCATTCCTGACCGAGCTTCCCGTCACTGACAACCCGATGCGAGTCACCCTTGGCCGCAACCAGCGCTCCGACAAATCGCTGACCTACGGCCGCTTCGAATGGATTCATGTGCTCAGCCCGCGCCTGAATACCCGTCTGGATGTCTCGCTCAATGGCTTGACCGAGGAAACCTCCGCGCTGCGCGCCATTGGCAGCAAGGACAAGGTCTCGCTGGGCGTCAGCGGCAACCTGACCGATTTGACGTATGCCCGCGCTGAAATGGCGAGGCAGAACTTCAATACCCGCAACGGCGACGCGCTGGGCCATGGCTATCGGGTCGAAGGCGAGATGGGAACCACCGTTCTCAAAAGCATTCCGGCATGGCAGATGCGCATTTCCGGAAGCTCGGAAAGAAACCGGGTGACGGATCGCCTGCCCGCGTACCTGATCGGGCCGGTGCTGCCGGCGTTTCAAACCATTGAAGGGGTGCTGGCGACCCGCTTCAGCACGCTCGGGATTGGCGCCACGCTGAGATTCGGCCAAGCCGAAGGAAGAGAACGCCGTGTTCATGGCTTGATTGACGGATGGGTCGGCAAGCAATGGCCGGCCAGCGACCGCGCCTACAGCCTGCGTGCCGCCCTGAACATCCCGGTCTCCAGCGCCGGGCAGGTCAGGGCCGAAGCGTTTTACACCAATGTCCAGGGCGGCGTGTCATCGGCGGCCAATCGCGGGATCGGTGTCTGGTACCGGCATGAGTTTTAAAGCAAAAAGTTCCATTGCATCCGAAACGGTATGAACCATTGAGGGCATTTTATGAAATGGACATTGCTCTTGCGCAGGCCAATCAAAGTACGGGGTTTTCGCTCGCCGGGTGCCACGCCTGAAACGCCAGCGCAGGAACGCACCTCGGACGGCGCACCCATGAACCGAAACGGGAGCGCTGCTCGCAGCCTGGCCTCATCGAATTTCGACATGAAGCTGGCGGGCGCGACTTTTCTCGAAATCATTGTTCTCGGCGGCTTGATTCCCACCGCCTTGCTATGGTTTGTCCAGGCTCAGTCCTTGCCAATGGTGTTGCCTGCGCTGGTGCTGTTTCCCCTGCTGCTGGGCCTGCAATACGGCTTTTTGGCCGGTACCTGCGGCTCCCTCCTGACGGTGCTTGTTTTTGCCGGGATGGCCTACCTCAAGCCTGGTTTGCTGGGTGAATTTCCGAAAACGCAAGCGATTGGCCTGTTGCTCGTCGGGATGGGTGCAGGTCAAGCGCGCGACATCTGGAATGCCCGGGTCCGAAAACTTGACTATTTGTGCCACTACCATCAGACCCGCCTGGAGCAGTTCACCAGTGCTTACCAGCTCCTGCAGGTCTCGCATTCACAGCTTGAGCGCAGGATGGCCGGCGGCACCAACAATTTACGCGCCGCACTGGACCGGCTTGAACTGCGCGACCCGGTCTTCGACGTGACGCGTGATGAGCCGCTCGGCGGAATCGGCGAGTGGCTTCTGGAGATCATGGTGGAGGCCGGCAACCTGCATATCGCGGCCCTGTATGAAATGAACGGGAAAGGCATTCTGCGCCTGCCATCCGTCGCCATGGTCGGCAAAGCCACGGACCTCTCGCTGTTCAACCCTTTGCTGCGGGAAACGCTGCGTACCGGCTCGCTGACCAGCGTGCATGCGAACAATGAAGCGGTGCACGAACATGTCATCGCCGTCGTGCCCCTGATCGATGCTGCCGGCCATATTCATGGCATCGTCGGCATCTACGACATGCCGTTCCTGAGCATCCATCAGGATACTTTTGAATTGCTGGGGGTGCTGGGCAGGCATATCGGGGACATTTTGTCGCGCCGGACCCGGCCCATGGGCGAGACGCAAAGTCCGTTCGCCTTGCGCGAGTGCCTGCAGCGCAATCTTGCGGATGCCAAACGACATGCCTTGCCGGCGGCATTGATCGCCTGCAAGATTGTCGATGCCGAGCATCGCGACAGCCTGGTGAACCACTGCTGCAACAGCAGCCGTGGATTGGACCAAAGCTGGATTTCAATCAACCGGCAAGGCCAGTCGGTGATTGTGAAGCTCTTGCCACTGACCGATGAGGCCGGCGTCAAGAGTTACCTGGCGCGGCTGGAGCGCGAGCAAGCGGGCAGTGACGCGGCACTGCACGGACTCGTCACGTATCAATGGATGCTGGACAAGAACCGTACCGCCGATGAAATGCTGGCGGAGGTCTGCGCCGCATGTGACATGGAGGCCCCTGAATCCATGCCGGAAAAGCCTCTGCATTTTCTCTCGGAGGCAGCCCTGTGATCCCGGCACAGCCATGGTGCGCAATGCTTCTGCTGCTCGATGCAGGACTGTTCAGTTTGCTGCTGGACGGCAAGCCTTCGGTCGGGGGCCTGGTTGTTCTTTCGGTCGCGCACGCAAGCGCATGCCTGCTGTTTTCACTGGCGCTGCTCAAGCTGTTGCCAGGCCCCTACCGCAAACCCCTGGCCGCATCGTGCCTGTTTGTTTTCGCGACCATCGTCTTTATTCCCGTACTGGGAATGATTGGACTGCTGGCCTGCATCGTTCCCGCCTTACGCCATCAGAGCCTGACTCCACGCTCGGACAAGTGGACGCATTCACAGGAGGCGCTCGGCTTGCCGATCCAGCCCGCCAAACCGCGCGGCATGGCGGGCATCTCAAGAGCCTGCGAACTGGCCGGCCCACTTCAGTATGCCGCTGATCCAGCGCACCGGATCGCGGCCCTGATTGCAACACTCTCACTGAAAGACCAGGATGCGGCGCCCTTGTTGCGGCTGGCGCTGAAAGACCCGGAAGATGATGTCCGGCTTCTGGCCTATGGCCTCCTGAACCGGAAAGAAAAAACCATTGAAGCGCGCATTCGCGATAGGAATGCGCAACTTGGCAACTGCGCGCCAGATCAGGCTTTTGTGCAGCACAAGGCCTTGGCGCACGATTACTGGGCACTGGCCCATCTCGGTGCCTCCCAGGGAAGCACGCAACTCCTTCTGTGCGCCCGTGCGCATGAACATGTGCAGGCCGCCCTCCAACTGCGCCCTCAAGACGGTGGCCTGCAGCTTCTGTTTGGCCGCATTCTGCTCACCGAGATGAAGCTTGACAGCGCAAGCGATGCCTTCGAGAACGCCAGGCGGTCGGGCATCGACCTGCGGCAAACCAAACCGTTTCTCGCCGAAATTGCCTTCCTCACGCGGCAATATTCCGATGTCAAAAACCACCTGGTACAGGCTGGAAATGGCAGCAGCCGGCTTCGGCTGAACAAGGTCTCAACTTACTGGGAAAAACCAAGCCATGACCTCACCCAGACAACATAAGACGGATATCACGCTGCTATTGGAGGGCACCTACCCCTTCGTGCGCGGCGGCGTTTCAGGCTGGGTGCACCAGTTGATCGAAGGCCTGCCAGAGTTCAGCTTTTCGCTGGTGTACCTTGGCGCGGAACGCGTGGCAAACGAAGAAATTCGTTACCGGCTGCCGCCCAATGTTCGCGATCTTCAGTGTCATTACCTGATGGATGGTGTTGAGCTGAAGGATATGAATGAACGCGAGGGTGACCGTGCGTATTTCTCGGACAGCGCCAAGCTGCATGAGTGGTTTCGCAGTCCCGACGGCGAACCGGAGAACGCATGGCTGGACCGGGTGGTGCTGCAAAAGGGCGAAACGGACGGCGCATGCGCAAAGGATTTCTTCCGCAGCAAGGCGGCGTGGGCGCAAATAAGCGAAAGCTATGCCCGCTATTGTCCGAATGCTTCATTCCAGTCCTATTTCTGGTCCGTGCGCAATATGCACACGCCGCTGATGAAGCTTGCGGCCATCGCGCGCACGATTGCACCCTCTGGCGTCTTTCACACCTTGTCAACCGGTTATGCCGGGCTGCTGGGGTCCATGCTCAAGCAACGGACCGGCCGGCCCCTCATCCTGACCGAGCATGGCATCTATACCAAGGAACGCAAGATCGAGTTGCAATCCATGTTCCTGCGCGAGCAGCAGGGATGGTTCACGCCGATTCCCGATTCGGGCATGGAGCACCACAACGAGGCCTGGGTGCGGCTGTTCGAGGGAATCGGACGCCTGGTGTATGTCGCGGCCGACCCCGTCATCACGCTTTTCGAGAAAAACCGGGAGCGCCAGATCCGTGACGGCGCCAATCCGGCGCGCACCCACATTATTCCCAACGGTGTCGATGTGGCGCGGTTTGCACCCTTGCGCGCATGCCGCCCAGACAAGATACCGATGGTTCTGGGATTGATCGGACGCATCGTTCCGATCAAGGACATCAAGACCTTCATTCGTACGATTGGCGTGCTGGTGAACAGGCTGCCGGAAGTCCAGGGCTGGCTCATCGGCCCGGAAGAAGAAGACCCGGGCTATGTCGATGAATGCAAGGCGCTGGTGCAAAGTCTGCGGCTGGAAGAGCACATCCGGTTCATGGGGTTTCAAAAGATCGAAGACTTGCTGCCGCAGCTGGGGCTGCTGGTGCTGACGTCCATCAGCGAGGCCTTTCCACTGGTCATCCTTGAAAGCCATGCCAGCGGACTGCCGGTACTGGCAACGGATGTCGGCGCCTGCCGCGCGCTCATCGACGGCAGGGAGCCCGCCGATTGTGCATTGGGCCGTGCCGGTGATGTGGTGCCCATCGTGGATCACGATGCGCTCGCGCGTGCGGCGTTTGCGCTGCTGACCGATCCGGTGCGCTGGCGTGCCGCACAGCAGGCGGGGATTGCCCGTGTCGAGCGCTATTACCAGCAATCCAGGGTGATCGACAGCTACCGGGACATCTATCAAGAGATGGGTGAACTCTAATGGCTGGAATCGGCTTCGAACTGCGCCGGCTGCTGCATAAAAATTCGATCAGCGGGCGGAGCCAGGCTTATGCGTTTGCCGCAATCATCGGAAGCGGACCGTGGGTGTTGTCGATTGTCGCGATCTTCGCCATCAGCCTGATCAATATCCGCCAGAATGTTCCCTCGAAGTTCATCGACCAGTTCCAGGTCTCGATCACGTACCTGATGGCCTTGTCGCTGATTCTGACCAGTCCACTGCAGCTGATGTTTACCCGTTTCGTGGCGGACCGCCTGTTCGAGCGGCGCCCACGGCTGATTTTGGCCAATCTATTTGGCGCCTTGATGGTGACATTTTTGAGCGCCGGTCTTTTGGGAACCATTGCGCTGGCGCTATGGTTCGACGGCTCCCTGTTGTACCGGCAATGCATGCTGACAGGGTTTGTCACCTTGTGCGGCATCTGGGTGCTGGTCATTTTTGCGTCGGCCATCAAGGCCTATCAACAAATCTTGCTGGCGTTCCTGATGGGCTATGGCATTACCGTCGGCGCGTCGCTGGGCTTGCGGGATTTTGGCCTGGCGGGCTTGCTGCTAGGTTTCGTGGTGGGCCAGGTCTGCCTGTTCTTCGCCTTGCTGGTGTTGGTGGTGCGCCAGTATCCCGGGGATCTGATGGTGTCGTTCGATTTCCTGCGGCGCGACCAGATCTACCCGAGCCTGATTTTTACCGGGCTTTTTTACAATGCCGGCGTCTGGGCGGACAAGCTTCTTTTCTGGACCGATTCGTTCACCGGCGTCAATGTTGTCGGCCCCTTGCGCGCCTCCCCGATCTACGACCTCCCGATCTTTCTCAGTTATCTGTCGCTGATACCCGGCATGGCGGTTTTCCTGCTCCGGATAGAAACAGATTTCTCCGAGAAATGTGAAAAGTTTTACCAGACCATCACGCGCGGCGGCACCTTGGCCCAAGTCATGGCGGCCAAGAAAGACCTGGCTGAAGCCGTGCGGCTCGGCATGCTCGCCATGCTCAAGGTTCAGGGCGCAACAACATTCATTTTGCTCATGATGGGCGACGAGTTGCTGATGTGGTTCGGTATTGCTCCGACGTATCGCGCCCTGTTGAGCATTGACCTAGTGGCGGTCGTCATGCAGTTGCTGCTGCTGGCGGTATTGAACGTACTTTTTTACCTTGACCAGCGGCAAGCCGCCTTGGGGCTGTGCCTTCTTTTCTTCGTCTCCAACATGCTCTTTTCCTGGCTGAGCCTGCACCTCGGTCCGGACTTCTTTGGTTATGGCTTTGCCTTCGCCGTATTGCTGACGGGAAGCTTCGGCCTGGTCAGCCTGTTGCGAAAACTCGACCAGCTCGAATACGAAACATTCATGTTGCAACCGGTCATTTTTTGAAGGAGAAGCTGCCATGGAAACCTGTCAAGTTCCATCATTTCCGAAGAAGCACTGCGGCGTCACATCGCTTTTATCAATTCATTTCATAAAGGAGCTTTCCATGGCATTACTTTCTCGCTCATCTCCATCCTGGATTTCAAGCACAAAAATCGGCTTGATGCTGGCATTGCTGGTCAGTCAGATGGCGGTGCAGGCGGCACCGAATAAACCCGCCCCATCCAATCCGAATGACGCATCCCCAGTCATTGTTTCAACGGACAGGGTCAAACATCCACATAAGCACCGCGAAGCCAAACGTGCTCGGGCCGAGCCTGAAAAACTGGCTACAAAACCGCAGCAGATGGTTAAGGATCTTCGGTAAATGCATGAAGTGTTGATTAAATAGATCTAACCAAGAATAATGGTTTAAATTGGGAGTAAATCATGAAACTACAACATTTTTACTTGTACCGTGCTCTGGTCACAAGCGGCGTCAAACCGCCGCTTGTGCCGAACGGTTTAATCCGGGAGGGACCGGAAAAGCGATTGCAGCGGCAGTTTTTTTATTGGGGATCACGCACCCTGAAACTCATCCTCGCGGCAATTTTCTTTACCATTTTCTGGCTTGCGCCAGCTGCTGCCGAAACACCCAGGTCAATTAACATGAAGTTGCTGGTTGTATCGGCGGATGGCAACGAACCCGTATTTTCTGGAATCAAGTCGATTTTGAATCAGATCGGCGTTCCCTACGATACTTTGGTCGCCAGTAAAACCCCACTGACTGCGCAAACCTTGTCTGATGGACTGGGTGCAGGACGTTATCAGGGTGTCCTTCTCACTACCGGGAATCTCGCCTATGAAGCGTCCCCGAACAATTGGCAAAGCGCATTTACCCAAGCCCAATGGCAAATGCTCTGGCAATATGAAGCTGACTTTCGGGTCAGGCAGGCAACCCTGTATACCTATCCGGCAGGCGCACCCGACAACTATGGACTGACACCGATCAGCGCCGCCGATACCAATTACACACCGCTCAAGGCCAGTTTGACGACGGCTGGACAGCAACTGTTCGGTTATTTGAACCCAGCCAGCCCTGTTTCCATTACGGGTGCCTGGACTTATCTGGTCAAACCGATTTCGAGTAGCAACCCGGTTTCTTTGTTAAACACCGCGGATGGCTATTCCCTCGCATCCATTTATACCTACCCCGATGGCCGACAGAATCTGGCTATCACAACCGATGGAAATCCGGAGCTGACCCACACTCTTTTGCTGGGCTATGGCGTAGTCAACTGGGTAAGCAAGGGTTTCTTTCTGGGGGAGCGCAAGGTTTACCTGAACGCACAACCTGATGACATCATGATTGCAGATGATATTTGGGATCCATTACGTTTGTCCGACCAGACCGGGAGTGAATACCGGATAACGGGCAATGATTACAACCGGCTCATCACCTGGCAAAATGCAGTGCGCGCATCGAACACGAATGCAGCGCAGATAGAACTGGAAATGCCATACAACGGTGTTGGTGCGTCAGGGATTTATCCTAACGATACCTTGACAGCAGCCATACGAAGCAAACCCAGTCAATTCAAATGGCTCAGCCACACTTACGAGCATGAGTTGCTGACCGACATCAGCTACGCCAATGCGCTGGCGCAACTCAGCAAAAATCATACGGTGGCGCAACAGCTGGGTTTCACCAAGTATCAAAAAGACAGCATGATTCAACCCGAAATTTCAGGGCTGAATAATCCCGAGTTTCTCAGGGCTGCCAAGGATTTCGGCATACGCTATATTTTGTCTGATACTTCACAGCCCGGCTGGAAAAATCCCAGCCCCAACACTGGTTTCTACAGTCTCCATCAGCCCAGCATCCTGATCATTCCCCGCTACCCAACCAATTTGTACTACAACGTCTCAACACCCACTGAGTGGCTGTCCGAGTACAACTATTTTTATGCCCCAGGCGGTCTGTTTCCTACTTGGGACCATAAACTGACCTACAGTGAACTGCTGAATAAGGAGTCTGAAATATGGCTCAGGTATTTGTTGAAATTTGATCTGAATTCCGTGATGTTTCACCAGACCAATCTGCGTGCCTATGACAACAAGAATTCATTGCTTGGAGATCTGATCAATGCCACTTTGGCGAAATACAACAGCATGTACAAACTGCCGATACGCAGTCCAAGCCAGCATGACACCGGACTTTTGATGGCGGCCAGAATGGCGTATAACGACTCCGGCGTCAGTGGCCGTATTGTGCTGGGAATAACCAATAGTATTTCATTGAAAACGGTTAAACCGGTCAAGGCACCCCTGACCGGGATTAACTACGGCACTGTCAAGGAAACCTATGGCGGGCAGACTATTTCGACCATTTCTTTAGGTGCCAATGGCACGCTGACCATTCCCGCACCAGCATGGTAATGCTGGAATAAGGCATGTGGAAATAATCACAAAAATACTCTCGGTGCAACCCCCTGGTCAACCAAGCACTTTTCAATCAGTCAAGTCATTTTTCAAGGAGTCGTTCATGAAGACACATGCCCCATTTCCACTGCGGTGGTTGCCGCTCACCAAAGCTGGCATGGCGCTCGCAGCCTTGTGCCTGGCTGGCCAGGTTCTGGCGCAGGCCGCGCCCAATGCACCCGCCAACAGCAGTAGTACAGCCGACCCGGTTCGTCCTGTTGACGACCACGCAAAGCACTCGCACCGCGAGGCCCAACCCGCCCCTGTCAAGCCACCGCATTACCCATCAACCCCCCAGCCGCCAGTGCCCACGCGGCGGTAATGGCGCCGACCGAGCCAGCACCTGTTTTTGTTCAACCGATTTATCGAGCAAGGAATCCACCGTGAAACTACAACTTCCTCATTGGCGTTCCTCCGCCCTCTCCAGGGCGGATGTGTTGCCCCATTACGCAACAACGGTTGCCCTGAACGCTGAAATCCGGCCAAACAAGTACCGGCTCTCCAAGATGGCGTCACTGATGGCTGCCTTTATGGCGACCACTTTACTGGCCGCTTGCGGGGGCGGGGATTCAAGTTCCGGGCAGTCCGTGGCGCCAGTTACCACAACGCCGGTCACAACGCCGGTCACAACGCCACCGGTCACAACGCCGCCAGTCACAACGCCACCGGTAGATCCAGGCACCAGCGTTGGCGCCGCACCGACCGCCAGTGGTGTTGGCATCAGCGGCACGGCGCAAGTTGGCAAATTGCTGACCGGTATCTACAGCTATGCCGATGCCGACAACGATCCACAGGGAGCTTCGGCCTTTCGCTGGCTGCGCAACGGCGTCGCCATTGCCGGTGCAACGGCTCGCACCTACACGCTGGTCAGCGCCGACCAGGGCAACCCCATCACGTTTGAAGTGACTCCGGTTTCGACCGTTGTGCCGACAACGGGCACACCGGTAACATCGGGCGCGACGGCGGCAGTGACGGCTGCCGATGTGGTGGTTGCGCCTGCCGCACCGACTGCCAGCAGTGTGGCCATCAGCGGCACGGCGCAAGTTGGCCAACTGCTGACCGGCAACTACACCTATGCCGATGCCAACAGCGATCCGCAGGGAGCCTCGACCTTCCGCTGGCTGCGCAACGGCGTCGCCATTGCCGGTGCAACGGCTCGCACCTACACGCTGGTGGGCGCCGACCAGGGCAACCCCATCACGTTTGAAGTCACGCCGGTAGCGACCGTCACGCCGACCAACGGTAGCCCGGTGGTATCGGCGGCACTCAATGTTGCACCCAGGACGGTCGGCATGAAGCTGCTGGTGATCTCGGCCGTGGATACAGCGCCAAGCTACCTGGCCGCCCTGTCGATACTTGACCAGATCGGCGTGCCTTATGACAAGATCGTGCTCACGGGAACCCCGACCGCGCTGCAAATGGTGGCGGGTACCTTGTCCGATGGCGCCGGCAACGGGAAATACCAGGGCATCATCCTGGCGACAGGTGACCTTGCTGCATATAACGCACCCACGAACAATTACCCCAGTGCGATGACCGCTGCGCAGTGGGCCATGCTGCGGCAGTACCAATTTGATTTTGGCGTGCGGTCGGCGACGATGTACACGCGTCCGGCTCAGACAATCGACGTCAACAACCAGCCGCTGGATCTGACCTATGGCCTGACCTCGGCGGTTGAAACCATTGCGACCGATGCAAGCGCGCTTACCGCGACATTCACGCCGCTCGGGCAGCAAGCTTTTGGCTACCTGAACACGGCCAATCCGATCTCGATCAAGGGAGGTGTCTATACCTACCCAAGCATGCCGGTTTCAAGTGCAACCGTACCGCTGTTGCAAACGCCGGACGCGAGGACCATCGCCTCCGTCCATACGGCCACCCAAGGCTGGCAAAACCTGGCGATTGCGACGGACAACAACCCGGAACTCACCCATTCCCTTTTGCTGGGCTATGGCATCGTCAATTGGGTGACCAAGGGCGTCTTTCTGGGAGAGCGCAAGATCTACCTGAGCGCGCAGCCTGACGATGTATTCATTCCGGATGAGTTGTGGGATCCGCTCACCAAGACCACCCCGGTGGGCAATCCAGCCTTTCGTCACCGCAATGACGGGACCGACTACACCAGCCTGGTGGCTTGGCAGACAGCCCTGCGAGCCAACCCTCAGACAGCGGCGTTCAGGCTTGAGGTGCCTTTCAATGGCGTTGGCTACAACACGGCGGATTCCAACCTGCTGAATCTGGGTGAGTTGACTGACACGCTTTCTCCCGCGGTGCGCGCCAATCCCAATGCATTCCGATGGATCAACCATACATGGGATCACTCCTCGCTGGCGCCAACCGATCCGTCGAACCCGGGTTTTGTGCCGCTGACCGTGACCGGGATGAAGCAGGTGCTCCAGTCAAACCACGAAGTGGCGACCGGCCTGCGCAGCTCACCGCCGGTGACGTTTGCCCTGTACAACAAGAACGCCTTCATCCAGCCGGACATCTCAGGCCTGGATAACCCGGTGTTCTGGCAAGCGGCCCAGGAGTTCGGCTTGCGCTACATCCTGATGGACACGTCCAAGACCTACGACTTCAGGCCGACGCTTGACCCCGTCAAGCCGAACGCTGGCTTTTACAGCACACGCGACACGTTTGTTCCGGGCAATCCGCGCATCTTCATCATTCCGCGCTACCCAACCAACCTGTACTACAACGCTTCGACACCGCTGGAGTGGACGTCTGAATACAACTACTTTTTCGGTGCTACCGGTGTCGTGCCTCCGCCTGCGGGCCAGACGTCGTGGTTTGGTGGCGACTCCACGTATGAGCAGATCCTGGACCGGGAGTCGGAGGTTCTGGTTCGCTACATGCTCAAGTACAACGCCAACTCGTGGATGTTCCATGCCGCGAACCTGCGCGACTATGACGGCGCTGGCCCGAACAACAAATCGGTGCTGTCGGACTTGCTTGACGCGGTGGTCACCAAGTACAAGGCCATGTACACCCTGCCGGTACTGAGTCCGAGCCAGACCGAGATCGGACAGATCATGGAGGCGCGCATGGCCTACAACACGGCCATCACAGCAGGACTGAAGGGCCGCATCGTGTACGGCCCCACGGCCACCATTGAGTTGACCAATCCGTCCACCACATCCGTGAAAGTGCCGATGACGGGTATCAACGTCGGCGGCACCACCTACGGCGGGCAGGCAGTTTCCACGTTATCGCTGACACCCGGGGGTTCGACAACAATTCCGCTGCCTTAGAGCGAACCCGTATTAACCAGCAAACGACTTTTTAGCATCAAATAGGCCTATTGCGCAGGCGCGCTCTGCGCAAGCAGCTATGAATTCAGTAGCAATAAGCCGCTGGATGCCTTGAATTCCGTGATTGAAAGTCAGGGTGCATCCGCTCTAACTCGGCTTTATCCAAACAAAGAACCCCTGCCCCTTGAGGCGGGGGTTCTTTATTGGAATCCCGGAAACCATAAAGAGGGAATGCCGCAAGCGGCCCGTCCCCCACGCGGCACAGCGGCATGACCTATTGGGTATGCACAATCGCGGCGGAAACGCTGGGTGGCGTTTGCGCATAGTGCCTGAACTCCATCGTGTAGGTTGCCCGGCCCTGGGTGAGTGAGCGCAGCGCGGTCGAGTAGCCGAACATTTCGGCCAGCGGCACTTCGGCACGCACCAGCTTGCCGCCACCGCCGGCAATGTCTTCCATGCCCTGGATGCTGCCGCGACGCGCAGACAGATCGCCCATGACGTGGCCCATGAATTCGTCGGGCATCTCAACTTCGACCGCCATCATCGGTTCGAGCAGGACGGGCCTGGCACGGCGCATGCCGTCCTTGAACGCAATCGCGCCGGCCATGCGGTAGGCGTTTTCATTCGAATCGACATCGTGGTAGGAGCCGAACACCAGCGTCGCCTTGATATCGACCACCGGATAGCCCGCGAGCACGCCAGATCGCAGGCTCTCCTGAATGCCCTTATCAACCGCCGGAATGTATTCGCGCGGCACCACGCCGCCCTTGATCGCATCGACAAACTGGTAACCCTGTCCCGGCGGCAAGGGTTCGAGGTTGAGCACGGCATGGCCGTACTGGCCGTGCCCGCCCGATTGCTTGATGAATTTGCCTTCAACGTCGTTGACGGCCTGCCTGATGGTTTCGCGGTAAGCCACCTGCGGCTTGCCGACGCTGGCTTGCACGCCGAATTCGCGCTTCATGCGGTCCACCAGGATTTCAAGGTGCAACTCACCCATGCCTTCAATAATGGTCTGGCCGGATTCATGGTCGGTGTGCACGCGAAACGATGGGTCTTCCTGGGCGAGACGACTCAAGGCCATCCCCATCTTTTCCTGGTCGGCCTTGGTCTTGGGCTCGACGGCTTGCGAGATCACCGGTTCCGGAAAGCTCATGCGCTCAAGGATGATGACATGGCCCGGGTCGCACAGCGTGTCGCCGGTCGTCGCGTCCTTCAGGCCCACGGCCGCCGCGATGTCACCGGCACGCACCTCCTTGACTTCGTTGCGCACATTGGCATGCATCTGCAGGATGCGGCCCAGCCGCTCGCGCTTGCCCTTGGCCGGGTTGTAAACCGTGTCGCCTGCCCGGACCACGCCCGAATAGACGCGGAAAAAGATCAGCTGTCCGACATAGGGGTCGGTCATGATCTTGAAGGCCAGCGCCGAGAACGGCTCCTCGTCGCTCGGGTGACGCTCGGCAGGCCTGTCGTCCACGGTATGGCCCAGGATCGCCGGCACGTCCAGCGGCGAAGGCAGGTAGTCGATCACCGCGTCGAGCAAGGCCTGCACGCCCTTGTTCTTGAAGGCGCTGCCGCAAAGCATGGGCACGATTTCGTTGGCAACCGTGCGCTGGCGCAGGCCCTGCCTGATCTCGTCCTCGCTCAAGGGCTCGCCCGCCAGGTATTTGCCCAGCAGTTCCTCATTCGCTTCGGCGGCGGCCTCGACCATCTTCTCGCGCCATTCCCTGGCCAGCTCAACCAGGTCGGCCGGAACCTCGGCGTACTCGAAGTGCAGACCCTGGCTGGTGTCGTCCCAGAGGATGGCCTTCATCTTCACGAGATCGACGACGCCGTGGAAATGGTCCTCGCTGCCCACCGGAATCTGTACCGGGACGGCCACGCCCTTGAGTCGCTCGGCAATCTGGCGCTGCACGCGCAAGAAGTCGGCGCCCACGCGGTCCATCTTGTTGACGAAGGCGATGCGCGGAACCTTGTACTTGTTGGCCTGGCGCCAGACGGTTTCGGACTGTGGCTGCACGCCGCCGACCGCGTCATAGACCATGACCACGCCGTCGAGCACGCGCATGGAGCGTTCGACCTCGATGGTGAAATCAACATGGCCCGGCGTGTCGATGATGTTGATGCGGTGCTCGGGATAGTTGCCGGCCATGCCTTTCCAGAACGTCGTCGTCGCCGCCGAGGTGATGGTGATGCCGCGCTCTTGCTCCTGCGCCATCCAGTCCATGGTCGCCGTGCCTTCGTGGACTTCGCCCAGCTTGTAATTCACGCCGGTATAGAACAGGATGCGCTCGGTCGTGGTGGTTTTACCGGCATCGATGTGGGCGCTGATGCCGATGTTGCGGTAGCGCTCGATAGGGGTTTTGCGAATCACGACAAACTCCTTGATGGCAACACGCCTGATGGCGGCGCAGACGGATGATTCTGCGCTCACGGAGTGGTTTTTGTACAGTCTGGTGCAGTGGCTGGGCTCAATTCCACTTGGAATAAAGCCAACAACACAAAACAGCCCCGACAACCCAAAGCAGCCAGGTTTGTGAAATGGCGTAGGGATAGGCCATCAAGGCCACTCCGGCCCATGTGAGTTCGGGCCTTTCTGCTTTTCGACCCCGGCGAAACGCCACATAGCCGATGATGCCGAAAAGAATTGAACCCATGAGGTAGGCCGGACTGGGCAACTCCAAGCCGAGGGCGCCAAGGCTTGACAGTTCATTCATTGTTCTGAGTCCTGTTTGGAGCCTGGCTATTTTTTGTCTACACGATACAGAAAAGCTGTACCGGTGGCTACATGAGCCAAAAAGCAAAAAACCCTGCTATCTTTTGAATAGCAGGGTTTGCATATAAATACTGGGGTGGCTGATGGGGCTCGAACCCACGACAACAGGAATCACAATCCTGGACTCTACCAACTGAGCTACAGCCACCGGAGTCATGCATTATAGCGGTAAAGCTGCCGTATTAATTACTGAGTTACGCCTGCTTCTGAATTTAGCTTGGCCACTGTGGGTTTGACAACCAGGATTTCCGCCTTGAAACGGTCTTTGAGGCCATTGTAGTAAGCGAGTGCCTCCGCGGATGTCCACCATTGGCTATATTGGCTACGCTCCTGTTTGGCGGCAGCCTCTAAAGGAGCATCACGTGGCACGACTTTGTTGACTTTGACGATGGCATAACCCTGCGCTCCCAGATCAATACCAGAAAAAATCGGCAAAGCGCCTGCATCAACGCGAAGCGCTGCATCAACGACTTGAGCTGGCAATTGTTGTGCTTGCTCACGCGATACCAGAATGGGAGAAGTTAGGGCCGTAGCCGTGCTAGGTGCGGCCTTCCATTCAGTTAGCTTGGCAACTCCATCTTTGCGTGCTTCTTCGGCACCACGTTGCGCCAGCCAGCGCTGGCGAACATTATCTTTTACATCAGCCAAAGGCTGGGTACGAGCCGGGGTGTATTGCACGATACGCCCCGATACCAATTGGCTTGGACCCACTTCAACGGCTTCGGTATTGCGTTTTTTTTCAATGGAATCAGGTGAAAAAAGAGCATTGAGAAATTTTGGATTGGCCAATGCGCCGGTCGCGCCAGATGCAGGCTGACGCCCTACATTGCCAGCCGTTTTAACCTCAAGCTTTAAACGCTCAGCTACCGGCTTAAGGCTGTCAGACTGCTCATACACACCATTGGAAAACGCCTCTGCCGCTTCAGAAAACTTCTTCTGTGCCTGCTGCTTTTGCAGTTCAGCTTCAAGTTCTGGCCTCATTTCCTCAAAAGTACGCTGCTTGGGCGCCTTGATATCGGTCAGCTTGATGATGTGATAACCAAAGTCAGACGCGACCACTTCGCTGATATCGCCTTTGTTCATGGAAAAGGCAGCATCTTCAAACGGCTTGACCATGGAACCACGGGCAAAAAAATCAAGATCTCCACCGTTGGTCGCGGAGCCTGGATCCTGGGAATTTTTCCTGGCTACGTCCGCAAAAGTTTCAGGAGACTTTCTAACGGTGGCCAGCAGCTCTTCTGCCTTGGCCTTGGCTTTCTCGCGCTCTTCCGGGGATGCGGTCTTGGATGCAGTGATCAGTATGTGGCTGGCGCGACGCTCTTCGGCCCCACTCAGTTGCCGCGCATTCTGCTCATAATAGGTTTTAAGATCAGCCTCATTGACAGCAATGCCCTTTTTCAGCGCCTCCAGATCAAGCAGTACGTATTCGATACTGGCTTGTTCGGGGGCCTGGAAAAGTTTTTCATGGGCCTTGTAAGACTGCTCAAGGTCAGCATCCGTCGGCGTCAGTTTTGCGGCGTAATCGGTGGTATTGAAACGGGCGACTTGAATCTCGCGTTTTTCAAAATAGGCATTCAGTGCCATGTCAGCGGCCGAGTTGGATGCAAATCCGCTGCCCGAAACACCCGCCAGAACCTGTCGCCTGGACAAATCAGTGCGCACATTGGCTTCGAACATTTCAGGACTCATTCCCTGAGTGCCCAGCAACTGGCGGTAGCGGTCCATGTCAAGCGAGCCATCGGCCCGCCGCAAGGCGGCAATTTCGGGACTGTTCTGCAACTCTCGGGCAAGATGCTGGTCGCTGGTGGAGAGTTTGAGTTTTTCAGCAGCTACGGCAACAACCCGGTCACGCACCATGCGCTCCAGCGTGGCATAGCGTGCCTCGGGCGAATCCAGCAGCTTGGCATCCAGTGTCGGCATGGAGGCGCGCAGGCGGTCCACTTCTTTCAGATGCTCGCGGTCCCACTCGGGCTGGGTAATTTCCGTTCCATCCACCTTGGCGACTACGCTACCTTTTTCGGCACCAGATTTACTGTTCATGCCAACCAATATGAAGGAAGGAACAATCAGCAAAAACAGCAATGCCATGGTCCACTTGGTGTGCTTGCGAATGAAATCAAACATCTCGAATTTCCTGTATGACAGCCCATGCGGGCGCAACAACAAAAAAGGCGAACCCTGGTTCGCCTTTTCTTAGTGGGTGGTGGGTGCTGACGGACTCGAACCGCCGACCTACGCCGTGTAAAGGCGCTGCTCTACCAACTGAGCTAAGCACCCCACTATAAAAACATTACATCAGTTCAATGCATCCTTGAGCGCTTTGCCCGGACGGAACTTTGGAACCTTGGCCGCCTTGATTTTAATCGCATCGCCTGTGCGGGGATTGCGGCCCGTACGGGCAGCACGTTTGCCGACAGCAAACGTGCCAAAACCCACCAGAGACACGGAGCCTCCCTTTTTCAGCGTGGCCTTTACCGCACTGATGGTGGACTCCAGAGCGCGCGTTGCTGCAGCTTTGGAAATATCGGCATTCTGGGCAATGTGCTCAATCAATTCAGTCTTGTTCACAAAAAGCACCTCGTTATTTGGTCAGTTGATCTGGTTGGCTTGATACCTATTTCCAGAAACACGGCATGGCGGTGTCAGCAGGAGCGGCGTGGACGGCTTGATTCTGGATCCATTAAAGCGATGGACTTCCAGGCTGTCAATACGGCGCAAGTATTTAAGCTGTGGAGCGGAATTCTATCTTTGTTTTGGTAGATTCTGCCTTGGATGCCAAGCATGGGCTGTAATTTTCATGCTTGACAACACCAGTTTTTACAGTTCAGTCAATGCATTGGCAATGGCTTTTCCAACATCGGCAGTACCCGCGCGGCCACCCAGATCGGGCGTGCGTGGCGCACCATTTTGCGGTTTGAGAACATGCTCAATGGCGCCAAGAATGCCATCATGGGCTTCCTTGTACCCCAAAAATTCCAGCATCATGGCGCCGCACCAGATCTGCCCGATGGGATTGGCCAGATTGCGTCCGGCAATGTCTGGCGCCGAGCCATGGACGGGCTCGAACAGCGAGGGAAATTTGCGCTCCGGATTGAGATTGGCGCTGGGGGCAATACCAATGGTTCCCGTGCAAGCAGGCCCCAGATCGCTCAGGATGTCACCAAACAGGTTGCTGGCCACGACCACGTCAAAAAAGTCCGGCCGCTGCACAAAATGTGCCGTCAAGATGTCGATATGAAACTTGTCGAGTTGGATCGCTGGATAGTTTTTTGCCATCTCGGCGACACGTTCATCCCAATAGGGCATGGAAATTGAAATGCCGTTGGACTTGGTGGCGCTGGTCAGGTGCTTTTTAGGGCGTGACTGCGCCAGTTCAAAAGCGAACTTCAGCACACGATCCACGCCGATGCGGGTAAATACCGATTCCTGCAACACAAACTCGCGTTCGGTACCCGGAAAGGCCTTGCCGCCGATGCTGGAATATTCGCCTTCCGTGTTCTCGCGGACGATATAAAAATCGATCTCGCCCGGCTGGCGTGGGCTGCCATCACGCCTGACCACCGGTGCAATGATGCCAGGCATCAAGCGCGCGGGACGCAGGTTGATGTACTGGTCAAACTCCCGCCTGAACAGCAGCAGCGAGCCCCAGAGCGAAACATGATCGGGAATCTTGTCGGGCCAGCCTACGGCGCCAAAGTAAATGGCATCGTGCCCGCCGATCTGGTCTTTCCAGTCATCGGGCAGCATCTTGCCGTGCTTTTCAAAATAGTCCCAGCTGGAAAAATCGAAATGATCGAACTGCAGGTCGATTCCGTACTTGACCGCCGCGGCCTCCAGCACACGAATGCCTTCAGGCATCACTTCCTTGCCGATGCCATCGCCCGCGATGACCGCGATTCTTTTTTTACTCATGATATTTTCCTTTGGTTCAGTTGTTAAAAAATTCAAGCGCTTGCGCGAGCACCAATTCCGGGGCCTCTTCCGCAATGTAGTGTCCACAGGGCACGCTCTCTCCGGATACATTGCTGGCACGCTCCCGCCACAGGCGCATGACATCAAAACACTGGCCAACAGCACCGTGCTGTGCCCAGAGCACACGCAGCGGCTGCAGCAATTTCAAGCCTGCAGCCACGTCGGCACGGTCATGCTCCAGATCGACCGTCGCAGAAGCGCGATAGTCTTCGCAAATGCTGAGCCCCGTGCCGGGAATCTGCGCGCAGCGCTCGTACTCGGCCAGCGCGGCTGGCGCAAAAGCCGCCAGTCCCGCATGGCGTTTGCCCATCACGCTACGGATATAGCGCACCGGATCGGAATCAATCAGCGCCTCGGGCAAAGGCGACGGCTGGATCAGGAAAAACCAGTGCCAGTAAGCGCGCGCGAAAGCGTCTGACGTGTTGGCATACATGCCCAGCGTGGGGGCGACATCGAGCAGCATCAGCCGCTGAACCACGTCGGGATGGTCTGCCGCCAGCCGATGCGCCACCCGCGCGCCCCGGTCATGGGCCAGCACATGGAATTGCGCAAACCCATGGTGGCGCATCACGGCGATGGCATCGAGTGCCATGGCGCGCTTGGAATAGGCATGGTGCCCAGCATCGGCGGCGACCCGGACCGAATCCCCATAGCCACGCAAATCCATCAAGACCACGGTGAACACCTGGGCCAGTTCATCAGCCACCGCGTGCCACATGGCATGCGTTTGCGGATGTCCGTGCAGCAGCAACAGCGGCGCACCGCGTCCGCCCCGCAAAGTGTGCAGGGTTCCGGCAGGACCATCGACGGCGCAGGAAACAAAATCTTTGAACATCAAACCAGCCTTATTTTGAGCCGTCCGCTTATCCGGCAGCTCGCTGAAATTTTGTCGCAATGAAGTAGATAGTTCAAGCAATAATTTATCAATCAATTATTCCCATAAAGGCAAGAATGGAACGTAGTGACCTGGAACTGGTGGTGGCTGTCCGTGACCACGGCAGCCTGGCGGCGGCGGCGCGCAGCCTGGATGTGGCAGCCCCCGTGGTCACCAAACGGCTCGCGGCACTTGAAGCACGGCTGGGCCAGCGCCTGTTCCAGCGCACGACCCGGCGCGTCAGTCCGACGGCCGAGGGCGAAACCGTCTGTGAACGGGCGGTGGTGTTGCTGCAGGGTTTTAGCGCGCTTGAGGCCGAGCTTCAGGAGCGCAAGGCAGAGCCCACCGGGCTGATACGGCTGGCCGCGACTTTTGGCTTTGGGCGCCTGTGGCTGGGGCCGGCGCTGGCTATTTTTCAGGAACGCTACCCGCGCATCGACATCCAGCTGCAACTCACCGAGCAACTGCCAGACCTTGCCGGCGAAGGCTTTGACGGCGCCATCTGGCTATGGTCCGTACAGGGCCGGCAGGCGGCGCAATGGGTGTCGCGCCGGCTGGCGCGCAATCAGCGCGTGCTGGTGGCCGCGCCCGGCTATCTCCAGCAGCATGGCATGCCGGCAGATCTGAATGCCTTGCAGGAGCACGCCTGCCTGATCGTGCGCGAAAACGGCAATGCCCAAGGCCAGAGCTTCGACACCTGGACGCTGCACAAAGGCAACAGCAAGACACCCGAACGGGTGAGGGTGCGCGGTCCGCTGTCGAGCAATTCGGGCGAACTGGTGCGCGACTGGTGCCTGGACGGGCGCGGCATCATGCTGCGAAGCCTGTGGGATATCGCGCCCTGGCTGGCTTCAGGCCAGTTGGTGCGGGTGCTGGAAGACCATGCCATGCCTGACGCCGATATTCACTGGCTGGCGCCTTACCGCACGGATTCGCCCCGGCGCATCCGGCTGCTGATTGATTTTCTGGTCGCGCAATTCCAGGACGAACCCTGGAAAACTACGCTGCCTGCGGCTTCGCGGGCCGTACCACCAGGCTGACGCCCAATGCCGTGAGCGCCGTACCGGCAACGGTCGCCAGCGTGATGGACTCGCCAAACAGCAGCCATGCCATCACTGCCGTGGTGGGCGGCACCAGGTAAAGCAGGCTGGTCACCGAGGTGGCCGCGCCGCGCTGGATCAGCAGATAAAGCAGCGAACTGCCGCCCAGCGTCAACGCCAGCACCGACCAGGCCATCGAACCCATGAACTCGGCATTCCAGACAATCGCTTCGGTTTCCATGAAGGCAAATGGCAGCGTCACCAGCAAGGCTGCGGCCAGTTGAATGGCGTTGGCGCTGCGCACATCGGTCGGCTGCACGAAATGCTTCTGGTACAGCGTTCCCACGGTGATGCTGAACAGGGCAAACACCGCGCAGCCCAAGGTCAGCGCGGTAACCTCGCTGCCGCTGCCGAATTTGCGGGCCACCACCAGCAGCAGGCCGCCCAGCCCCAGCCCCAGCCCCGCCCACTGACGGGGTGTGACCTGCGCTTGCGACGGAGTGGAAAGGCTGGATGAGCCGGCCCACGAGAGCCACAGCGCCGTGAGAACGGGCTGCAGGCCGACGATTAATGCCGCCAGGCCGGAACCCATGCCGCCCTTCACCGCCACCCAGACGCCGCCGAGGTAACCCGCATGCATCAGCACGCCGGTTGCCGCCAGGTGCAGCCACTGCTGCCGGCCGCGAGGCCAGCGCGCGCGGCTGAACCTGATCCAGACCAGAAAACAAGCAATGGAAAAAGCGTAGCGCAGCACCAGGAAAGTCAGCGGCGGTGCGTAAGGCAGGCCGAACTTGGCGACGATGAAGCCGGTGCTCCAGATCAGCACGAAGACGGCAGGCATGGCGCGAATCAGCGCGCCAGAAGATGACGAAGAACTCAAGGCCGGCCCAATTCAGGAATGATTCACTTGGTCCGTGCGCGGATTTCGGGAATCGCTTTTTGCAGGTAGTACACCATCGACCAGACCGTCAGGATGGCGGAAAGCCAGATCAGCCAGGTTCCCCAGACAGGGGTGTTGATGACGCCGAACAGACGGCCGTCGTACAGCAGGAAGGGAATCGCAATCATCTGCACCGTGGTCTTGACCTTGCCTAGCATGTGAACCGCGACGCTGCGCGACGCACCAATCTGCGCCATCCATTCGCGCAGCGCCGAAATCGCAATCTCTCGGCCGATGATGATGAGCGCCACGAACACATCGGCGCGCTGCAGATGCACCAGCACCAGCAGCGAGGCGCAGACCAGGAACTTGTCGGCCACCGGGTCGAGGAATGCACCGAATGACGACGCCTGGTTCAGCTTGCGGGCCAGATAACCGTCGAGCCAGTCGGTTGCGGCAAACACCACGAACATCACGGTGGCGATCAGGTTGCGTTCGGCAGCAGGGATGTTCAGGTAAAAAACCCCCACGATCAGCGGAATCGCAACAATGCGCGTCCAGGTCATTAGGGTGGGGATGGTCAGAAACATGGCACCGATTTTGGCATGCGCGGCCATCTGGTCCCGGGAGTCGAGCCCGAAGCCCGCGAAACACAGGCTGCAAGGCGGTTCGCGCTCAATGCAATGCCCGGTAAATTTCCTCGGCGAGTTCGGTCGAAATGCCATCGACCATGGCGATGTCCTCGACGCTGGCCGATGCAATGCCGCGTACTCCGCCAAAGCGCTGCAGCAGGCTGGCCCGGCGCTTGGGACCGATGCCTGCAATGTCTTCAAGCCGGCTGCCGCCCACCCGCACCTTGGCCCGCCTGGCGCGCATGCCGGTGATGGCGAAGCGGTGCGCCTCGTCGCGGATCTGGGCAATCAGCATCAGCGCCGCCGAATCGCGTCCCAGGTAAACCTTGTCGCGGCCATCGGCAAAGACCAGCTCTTCGAGTCCGACCTTGCGGCCTTCGCCTTTTTCAACGCCGGCAATCAACCCCAAATCCAGCCCCAATTCACTGAACACTTCGCGCGCCATAGCCACCTGCCCCTTGCCGCCATCGACCAGCACCAGGTCGGGCAGCGTGGCTTCGCCGTTGCGCGCCGCCTCGGCCAGCTTGGTGTAGCGGCGCATCAAGACCTGGCGCATGGCCGCGTAGTCGTCGCCCGGGGTAATGCCTTCGATGTTGTAGCGGCGGTATTCGCTGCTTTGCATCTTGTGCTCTTTGAACACCACGCAGGACGCCTGGGTTGATTCGCCGGCCGTGTGCGAGATGTCAAAGCACTCGATGCGCAAGGCGTCCAGGTTGTCCAGCGGCAACTCCAGCGCCTCTGCCAGCGCCCGGGTGCGCGCCTGCTGCGAGCCCTGCTCGGCCAGCAGCCGCGCCAGTTGCAGGCCGGCATTTTTCTGCGCCATTTCCAGCCAGACACGGCGCTGCTCGCGCGGCTGGTGAACGGCGGCGACGCGGCTGCCGGTCTGCTCGGCCAGCGCCGCCATCAGGTCCTTGTCCACCGGCTCGCTGACCACCAGCGTGGGCGGCACCGGCACGTCGATGTAGTGTTGCGCGATGAAGGCTTCGAGCACCAGGGCTTCAATCGATTTTTCCTTCGGCTGATCGGCCGGAGCATCCAGTTCGGCATCCAGCGCGGCCACGTCGGCGGCGTTTTCCACATGCGTCGGGAAATAAGGCCGGTCGCCCAAGTGGCGGCCGCCGCGCACCATCGCCAGGTTGACGCAGGCCTTGCCGCCCTGCACTTTCACCGCCAGGATGTCCACATCCTTGTCGCCGCCAACCTCCATCGATTGCTGGTGCAGTATCTTGGACAGCGCCGACATCTGGTTGCGCAGTTCGGCGGCCTGCTCGAACTCCAGCCGGTCGGCGTGCGCCAGCATCTTGTTTTCCAGCTCGCCCAGGATTTCCTGTGTCTGGCCCTTTAAGAACCGCTCGGCATTCGCCGTGTCGAGCGCGTACTGCTCGGGCGACACATGGCCCACGCAAGGCGCGGAACAGCGCTTGATCTGGTACAGCAGGCAGGGCCGGGTGCGGTTGTTGAACACCGTGTCTTCGCAGGTGCGCAGCCTGAACACCTTTTGCAGCAGCAAAATCGTGTCCTTGACGGCCCAGGCGCTGGGATACGGGCCAAAGTAGTGGTGCTTTTTCTCGACCGCGCCCCGGTAATAGGCAATGCGCGGATAAGCCGTTGCCGACGGCGCGCCGCCCTCCGGCTTGACCTGGGCGGCTGTCAGCTTGAGGTAGGGATAGCTCTTGTCGTCCCGGAACAGGATGTTGTACTTCGGGTTAAGCGTCTTGATCAGGTTGTTTTCCAGCAGCAGCGCCTCGGCTTCCGAGCGCACCACCGTGGTTTCCATGCGGGCTATCTTGGTCACCATGTGGCCAATCCGGGTGCCGCCATGGTTTTTCTGGAAATAGCTGGTGACCCGCTTTTTCAGGTTGCGCGCCTTGCCGACGTAAAGCACGCCGCCGTCCGCATCAAAGTAGCGGTAAACGCCGGGCAGCGGCGGCAGCGCGGCCACTTCGCTGAGCAGTTGGGGATCGAATTCGTGGGTCGGGGTCATGGCATTCATGGAATATATCGCCGTATTGTGGACAATCGTTTCATGAATCACAGCCTGCAATGGGACATTTTTTGCAAAGTCATCGACAACTTCGGGGACATTGGCGTGTGCTGGCGCCTGGCCGCCAACCTGGCGACGCGCGGCCAACGGGTGCGTTTGTGGGTGGACGATGCTTCTGCGCTGGCCTGGATGGCACCGGAAGGCTGCGAAGGCGTTCGTGTGCTGCCCTGGAATGCGCCGCTCGACCTGAGTGATGCCTGTCTTGAGCAACAGCCGCCTGATGTCCTGATCGAATCGTTCGGCTGCGAAATTGCTCCTGAATTCATAGCTGCTTGTGCATACCAGACAAGCGTAAAAGGCCTGAAACCCGTATGGATCAACCTCGAATACCTGTCCGCCGAGCCCTACGTCGAGCGCTGCCACGCCCTGCCCTCGCCGGTACGGGACGGCCCGGCGGCCGGCTGGAGCAAGTGGTTTTTCTACCCCGGCTTCACCGAAGCAACCGGCGGCCTGCTGCGCGAGCCCGGCCTGCTGGAGCCGCAGGCGCGCTTCGACCGCCCGGCATGGCTGGCGACCCAGGGCATTGCCTGGACGGGAGAAAAACTGGTTTCGCTGTTCTGCTATGAGCCGGACGCGCTGCCTGGGCTGCTGCGGCAGTTTGCGCAGCACGGGCTGGATGGCGAACCGGTGCGCCTGCTGGTGGCGGCGGGCCGGGCCGCCAGCGCGGTGAAAACAGCTTTTAATGACGAAATAAGGCTTTTGCGCAATACTCATGGGCATAAGCTGCTATCAATTTCATATCTCCCGCTGTTGACCCAGATGGAGTTCGACCACATGCTATGGGTCTGCGACCTGAATTTTGTGCGCGGCGAAGACTCGGTGGTGCGTGCCCTTTGGGCCGGCAGGCCTTTTGTCTGGCACATCTACCCGCAAGGCGATGCAGCGCACCTGGACAAGCTGGAGGCTTTTCTGGACATGCTGCAGGCGCCGCCTTCGCTGCGAAGCTTTCACCGGGTGTGGAACCGCAAAAGCGCAGGCCCCGGCCCCTTGAGAACCCCGCCGCCGAACCTGCCCGCCTGGCAGGCCTGCGCCCTTGCCGCCCGCTCCCGCCTGATGGCCCAGGATGACCTGTGTAGCCGTTTGCTCGGCTTTGTGGCAAAAAACCGCTAAAATCACGGGTTCTGCGGGTTGGCCTGTTGATAAAACGCATCACCAGCCCTAACTATTAAGTAAACCCGCATAACCCGCCGCAGAAGCTGCACCCAGCACACGTCTAGCGGTCCACCTTAGTAAATCAGTAAAACTGCTATGAAAATCGCTCAAGAAATCCGCGCCGGTAACGTCATCATGAACGGCAAGGATCCGATGGTCGTGCTCAAGACCGAATACAGCCGCGGCGGCCGCAACTCCGCCACCGTGCGCATGAAGCTCAAAAGCCTGATCGCCAACTTCAACACCGAAGTCGTCTTCAAGGCCGACGACAAGATCGACCAGGTCATCCTGGACAAGAAGGAATGCACCTATTCCTACTTTGCCGACCCGATGTACATCTGCATGGACACCGAGTACAACCAGTACGAAGTCGAAGCCGAAAACATGGGCGACTCGCTGAACTACCTGCAAGACGGCATGGAACTCGAAGTCGTGTTCTACGACGGCAAGGCCATTTCCGTCGAAGTGCCGACCAGCGTGCAGCGCGAAATCACCTGGACCGAGCCTGCCGTCAAGGGCGACACGTCCGGCAAGGTGCTCAAGCCCGCCAAGCTGGCCACCGGCTTTGAAATCGGCGTGCCTATTTTCGTGGCGCAGGGCGATGTCGTCGAAATCGACACCCGCACCGGCGAATACCGCAAGCGCGTCTGAACAGGCGTCAATCGCTTCGCTAAAAAGGCTCCATCAGGAGCCTTTTTTTATTTCCAGACAGGAAAAGCGAAGGAAACCGTATTTATGATGATCCCGTTACCCACCGCGTTTTTCTTACTCTGCTTACCGTGTGGCCCGGTGTTGAAACACAGGGTTACATGCATCATGGATAAAGGCTCATGGAACAAACTCAAGACCTCTCAGAAGACCGCCTGGCCAACGCCTGGGCTGAACTGCATGCCCTTTCCACCGACACCACGCCGCTGCGGCCCGATGCCAATCGGCTCGCCTTTGCCGACCCGGAGTTCCTTCTGCGGCGCGAAACCCGAGGCCTGCGCATCCAGCTTGAAATGCTCAAGCCTGAAATCGACCAGCAAGCCCAGGGCATCGAAAACACCATCGTGGTGTTCGGCAGCGCCCGCTTCCCGGCCCCCGAGCAGGCTGAGGCGGCGCTCAAGCTGGCCGAGGAAGGCGATGATGAAGCTGCGCTGACACTGGCCCGGCGCCATGTCCGCAATGCCCAGTACTACGACCAGGCGCGGCTGTTCGCGCGCATCGTAGCGGGCTACAGCAATCCGCGTCCCTCGGCGGAGCAGCTGTTCATCTGCACCGGCGGCGGCCCGGGCATCATGGAGGCCGCCAATCGCGGAGCCCAGGAAATGGGCGCGCTCACCGTGGGCCTCAACATCGTGCTGCCGCACGAGCAAGGCTCAAACCCCTATATCTCGCCCTCGCTGAACTTCAAGTTTCACTACTTCGCGCTGCGCAAGATGCATTTCATGATGCGAGCCAAGGCGCTGGTGGCTTTTCCCGGCGGGTTTGGCACGCTTGACGAGCTGTTCGAGGTCATCACGCTGGTGCAGACCAAGAAGGCCAAGCCGGTGCCCATCATTCTCTTCGGCACCGAATACTGGAAAAGGCTGTTCAACTTCGACGTCATGATCGAGGAAGGCGCGATTTCACCGCAGGACCTGAATCTGATCCAGTATGTCGATGAGCCGCAAGCCGCCTGGGACGCCATCAAGAATTTCTACGAACTTTAAGTTCGTCCGGCGGCCCGCTGGACCGCCGCGTTAATCCAGTTCCTTGTCCAGCGGAATCAGCCGGACCGCGTCAGCCTCGGGCAGGGCCTCGACATTGCGCAGGGCCTTGCCCATGACGCGGCTGCGCTGCTCGGCGCTGGTCAGGGTGTTGAGCACGGTTTCGGTCTGCGACTTGACCTTGGCCAGCACGTCGCCGAACTTGCCGAACTCGGTCTTGACCGCGCCCAGCACCTGCCACACCTCGCTGGAACGCTTTTCCAGCGCCAGCGTCCTGAAACCCATCTGCAGGGAGTTGAGCATGGCCAGCAGCGTGGTCGGACCGGCCAGCGTGATGCGATGGTCGCGCTGCAGGCATTCGATCAGGCCGGGGCGGCGCAGCACCTCGGCGTACAGGCCCTCGGTCGGCAGGAACAGGATGGCGAAGTCGGTCGTATAAGGCGGCTCGATGTACTTTTCGCAGATCGATTTGGCTTCCAGGCGGATGCGCACCTCCAGCGCCTTGCCCGCGACCTCGGCGCCCGGCCCGTCGGCGCGCTGCTGCGCATCGAGCAGGCGCTCATAGTCTTCGTTGGGAAATTTCGCATCAATCGGCAGCCACAGCGGCTCGCCCGAGTCGGAGCGGCCCGGCAGCTTGATGGCGAAATCGACCGGATTCTTGCCGCCGCGCCGGGTGACGACCTGCGCGGCGTACTGGTCCACGGTAAAGACCTGTTCGAGCAGCGCCGCCAGTTGCGCCTCGCCAAAAATGCCGCGCGTTTTCACGTTGGTCAGCAAATGCTTGAGGTCGCCCACGCCCTGCGCCAGCGTCTGCATTTCGCCCAGCCCCTTGTGAACCTGTTCCAGCCGGTCGGCGACCTGCTTGAAGCTCTGGCCCAAGCGGGTTTCTAGCGTGTCATGCAGCTTTTCATCGACCGTGCGGCGCATCTCGTCGAGCTTGGCGGCATTGCTTTGCTGCAGTTGCGCCAGCTGCCTTTCCAGCGTTTCACGCACCTCAAGCATGCGGCGCGCGTTCGATTCGCTGACCGACTGCAGCTGCGTCGCCAGCGTGTCCGACAGGCTTTTCTGCAACAGGCCAAGCTGGCGGGAAAACGCATCGATCTGCGTGTTCTGCGTGCGGGTGGCTTCGGCGCCCTGCTGCACCAGCGCCTGCTGGAAGGTGGCGAGCGTCGCTGCCAGTTCCTGGCGGCTGCTGCGCGAGTTGTCGCTGATCTCGCGCCGCAGTTCGCGCTCCAGCCGGTCATTGACTTCCGCAAAGCCGTTCAGCAGCTCGGCATTTCCATCGCCTGCAATTTCCGCCGGTTTGCGCACCGCCAGCCAGACCAGCAAGAGCAGGTTGGCCAGCAGCAAGGCCATCATCAACCAGGACTCCATGAATCAGTTCGCTATTTATTTGATAGCTATAACCGCAGGATTCAAGGGCGTAAGTGGCTTGTTTTCCTTGAAAAATCCGATCAGGTTGCCGGCCGCCAGGCTGGCCATCGCCAGGCGCGTTGGAATCGTGGCGCTGGCAATGTGCGGCGTCAGCACGACATTGGGCACCGTCAGCAGATCGGGATGCACCGAGGGCTCGCCTTCAAACACATCCAGGCCCGCCGCCGCAATCGTCTTGTTGCGCAGGGCCGCTGCCAGGGCGGCGTCATCGACGATGCCACCGCGCGCGATATTGACCAGCGTGGCGGTCGGCTTCATCAGCGCCAGCTCGGCCGCGCCGATGCTGTGGTGCGATGCCGGCGAATACGGCAGCACCAGCACCAGGTGGTCGGCGGTCTTGAGCAACTCTTCCTTGCCGACATAGCCGGCCTTGCATTCAGCTTCGAGTGCAGCGTCCAGCCGGGAGCGGTTGTGGTAAATCACCTTCATGCCAAAGCCGTGCGCGCCGCGTTTGGCAATGCCCTGCCCGATGCGGCCCATGCCCAGAATGCCCAGCGTGGAGCCATGGATGTCGGAGCCGGCGAACATGTCGTAACTCCACTTCGTCCATTTTCCGGCGCGCAGGTAATGCTCGCTTTCGGTGATGCGCCGGGCCGTCGCCATCAATAGGGCAAAGCCGAAGTCGGCGGTGGTTTCGGTCAGCACGTCGGGCGCGTTGGTGGCCAGCACGCCGGCGGCGGTCATCGCGGCAATGTCAAAATTGTTGTAGCCGACGGCCATGTTGGCGCAGATTTTGAGCTGGGGACAGGCGGCCAGCACCTCGGCATCAATGCGGTCGCCGCCGGTGGTGAAGGCGCCGTCCTTGTCCTTGAGGCGCGCTATCAGTTCGGCCTTGGACCAGCTTGCGTCGGCCTGATTGGACTCGACGTCGAAATGCGCTTCCAGCCGGGCGATGATTTCAGGAAAGACGGCGCGGGCAATCAGGATTTTCGGTTTGCTCATGGGAAATGTCTGCTTTCTTTATTTGAACCAGATAAAAGTCATGATGATGAACAGCGGAATCAAGACCCCGCCCGACCACAGCATGTAGCCAAAGAAGCTCGGCATTTTGACATCGCGCTCTTCGGCGATGGCCTTGACCATCAGGTTGGGGGCATTGCCGATGTAGGTATTGGCACCCATGAAAACGGCGCCGGCCGAAATCGCCGCCAGGGTCGAGGCGAACGTGGTCATCATCGCCTGCGCGTCGCCGCCGGCGGTATTGAAGAACACCAGGTAAGTCGGCGCATTGTCCAGAAAGGAGCTGAGCATGCCGGTGGCCCAGAAGTACATCGCCGGATCGGGCGTGCCGTCGGGCCGTGTCACGCTGGACACCACCGCACCGAACGGGCCGCTGGTGCCGGCCTTGAGCATGGCAATCACCGGAACGATGGTCAGGAAAATGCCCGCGAACAGCTTGGCCACTTCCAGCATCGGCCCCCAGGAAAACTGGTTGTCGGCATGGACTTTGGCCGCCGTGATGTTCAGCGACAGCAAGGTGATGGCGACCAGCCCGGCATCACGCACCAGGCCCGGCAGGCCGACATCGGTGCCGGCGATGTTGAACACCACGGCCGACTTCCAGATGCCGCTGAGCAGCACCAGCCCCGCCACGGCGGCCAGCAGCCAGAAATTGGCGGCCCCGTCAAAGCCGATGCGCCGGGTGTCGGGTGTCGGGTCCAGCGGCATGAGTTCTTCGCGGCGGTGATAAAACCACGCGTCGAGGGCATAGAAAATGGCCAGCAGGCTGCCGATCAGAAACAGCGTTTCCGGGAAGATATGGCTGACGGTCCAGAAAAAATCCACGCCCTTCAAAAATCCCAGGAACAGCGGCGGATCGCCCAGCGGCGTCAGCGAGCCGCCGGCGTTCGAGACAATGAAGATGAAGAACACCACCACATGCGCCTTGTGCGCGCGGTTGTCATTGGCCCGGATCAGCGGCCGAATCAGCAGCATCGAGGCGCCGGTGGTGCCCATGAAACTCGCCAGCACCGCGCCAACGCCCAAGATGGCCGTGTTCAGCCCCGGGCTGCCGTGCAGGTTGCCCCGGATATGGATGCCGCCCGCCACGGTAAAAAGCGCCGTCAGCAACAGGATGAAGGGAATGTATTCCTCCAGCAGCGCATGCATGAAGCTGAAAGCCGCCATGCCCGGGCCGTAGATCAGCGCAAAAGGCAGCAGGAAAGCCAGCGACCAGGCGGCTGACACCTTGCCAAAATGATGGTGCCAGAATGAAGGCGTCAGCAGCGGCAGCAGCGCAATCGACAGCAGCAGGCCGGCAAATGGAACGCCCCACAGCACCGACAGCTGGCTGCCGTCCATCGAGGCCGCGAACGACAGGCCGGGCCATAGCGACAGCAGCGCAACAGCGCCAAGCCAGCGGAAAACGCTCATTGATATATTCAGCTTGCGCATGCCACTAGGCCGCTGGCGATGCAATCTCGAAAACCTGGCGCAGGTAGGCCAGGTATTTTTCGTCGTCGCACATGTTCTTGGACGGTGTGTCGGACAGCTTGGCCACCGGCTGTCCGTTGCAGCGCACCATCTTGATGACGATTTGCAGCGGTTCATAGCCCAGGTCGTTGGTCAGGTTGGTGCCAATGCCGAAGGCCAGCTGGCAACGGCCCCGGAACTGCCGGTACAGCTCGATGGTTCTGGGCACCGTGAGCGCGTCGCTGAAAATCAGCGTCTTGGTCTTGGGATCGACACGGTTTTCGACGTAGTGCGAGATCATGCGCTCGCCCCACTGGAACGGGTCGCCACTGTCGTGGCGCGCGCCGTCGAACAGCTTGCAGAAATACAGGTCGAAGTCGCGCAGGAAGGCATTCATGCCATACACGTCCGACAGCGCAATGCCCAGGTCGCCCCGGTATTCCTTGGCCCACATTTCAAAGCCGAACACCTGGCTGTCGCGCAAACGCGGCCCGAGCGCCTGGCAAGCCTGCAGATACTCGTGCGCCATGGTGCCCAGCGGCGTCAAGTCCAGCTTCATGGCAAACAGCACATTGCTGGTTCCGGCCAGCTGTCCCTCGGCGCCCGTGCCCAGGCGGGTCACCAGCGTGCGCAAAACTTCTTCATGCCAGGCCTTGCCGAAACGCCGGCGCGTTCCGTAGTCGGCGATTTTCAGCTCTCCGATGCCACCGATCTGCAAGGCCGCTATTTTCGTGTCCAGGCGCTTGCGGCCTTCGCTCAGGTCGGGCTGCTTGCGGGTATTGCGGAAATAGACCTCGTTGACGATGGCCAGCACCGGGATTTCAAACAGGATGGTGTGCAGCCACGGCCCCTTGATCGAGATTTCAATCTCGCCCGACGGCAAGGCGGCGACATGGAGGTATTTTTCGTTGAGCTTGAACAGCCCCAGGAAATCGACAAAATCGCTCTTGATGAAACGCAGGCTCTTCAGGTAGGCCAGTTCGGCATCCTGGAAGTGCAGTTGGCAGAGTCCGCGAATTTCCTCGCGGATCTCGTTCACATACGGCGCCAGATTGCCAATGCCGGGCGCGCCGGCGTTGCGGCACTTGAATTTGTATTCGACCTCGGCGCCGGGAAACTGGTGCAGCACCACCTGCATCATGGTGAACTTGTACAGGTCGGTATCGAGCAGGCTGGTGATGATCATGGTGAACCCGGAAGGTGGCCCGCCCGTGGCAGGTAATGCGGTGCGCAGGCCCGCTGCCGGGCCTGGCGTTGATGTCAAGCCCTTGCGGCCTGATCAGGTTCCCAGGAAGTCCACTTCAAACAGCAGGGTTGCATTCGGCGGAATCACGCCGCCCGCACCGCGCGCGCCGTAGCCGAGTTCCGAGGGAATGACCAGGCGGCGCGTACCGCCGACCGACATCCCCTGCACGCCCTCGTCCCAGCCCTTGATGACTTCGCCGGCGCCGAGCGAGAACTGGAAGGGCTGGCCACGGTCCTTGCTGGAGTCGAATTTCTTGCCCTGCACACCGTCGTTGTACAGCCAGCCGGTGTAGTGCACCTTGACATATTGGCCGGCCTTGGCGATGGCGCCGGTGCCCAGCACGGTGTCTTCGTATTGCAGTCCCGAGGCGGTGGTGGTGGTTGTCATGGCAATGTCCTTTTAACGATGGATTGAAAAATGAATCAGCGGCCCCAAACGGGGCTGATTTTTACGAGTCCCTGACTTTACCCGCAACCAGCCACAGCAACCGGTCCGCGCGCGACGCCAGCAGGCGATTTTGCTCAACCACCAGCAGCGCCATGCCTTCGCGCCTGAGGGCCAGCAGCGCATCGCGAATCGACTCGACCAGCACCGGCGCAATGCCTTCGCAGGGCTCGTCGAGCAGCAGGATTTTCGGGCCGGTCATCAGGGTGCGGGCAATCGCCAGCATCTGCTGCTGGCCGCCGCTCATCTGCGCGGCGGGCCGGTTCAAGAGCGTTTTCAGGACCGGAAACAAATCGAGCGCCCGGGCTTCATGGGCCTTGGCATCCCGGCCCGCAGCCACATGCAGGTTCTCGCGCACCGTCAGTTCGGTGAACAGCCGGCGGTCTTCAGGCACATAACCCAGGCCGGCCTGCGCGCGCCGATGGGTTTCCCAGCGCTCGATGGCCACGGCGCCCGAGGGCAGCGGGTAGCGAATGGCGCCTTCGGTGCGCACTTCCAGGCCCATGATGGCCTTGAGCAGCGTCGATTTTCCCGCGCCGTTGAGCCCCTGCAGCACCACCAGTTCACCGGCAGCCACCCGCAGCGACACCCCGAACAGGGCTTGCGCGGGGCCGTAAAAGGCGCTGAGCTGGTCCAGCTCAAGCATGCTCGCCTCCTGGGTCCAGGCTTTCACCCAGGTAGAGCCGGCGCACTTCGGCATCGCGGGAAATTTCTTTGAACGAGCCCTCGGCGGCCAGCCGGCCTTCAATCAGCACCAGCACCCGGTCGGCCACGCCGGCCACGGCGTCCATGTTGTGCTCGGTGTAGAGCACGGCCATGCCCTGCCCAGCCAGTTGCTTCACCAGCCGCATCAGGCTGGCGCGCTCGGCCTCGGCCAGGCCGGCGGCGGGTTCGTCAAGCAGCAGCAGCCGGGGGCGGGCAGCCAGCGCCATGGCCAGTTCGAGCCGCTTTTTGGCGCCATAAGGCAGGCTCAGGGCATCGTCATGGGCCAGCGCCAGCAAGCCGGTTTCCTCAAGCAGCGCCTGAGCCGCTTCGCGCGACTGCCCATCGAGCCTTTTGAAGGCCGAAATGGCCTTTTGCGCAATACCAGCTTGCATGGCCAGCTGCACATTTTGTAGCACCGTGAGGGCTTCAAAGACCTGCGCCACCTGGAACGTGCGCGCCACGCCGTGCCGCAGTCGCGCCGCCGGACTGAGCTTTTCCAGCGCCTGGCCGTTCCACGCGATATGCCCGCCGGTCAGCGGATACTGGCCGGCGATGCAGGCAAAGCAGGTCGATTTTCCGGCGCCGTTGGGGCCGATCAGCGCCACGCATTCGCCTGCGGCCACCTCAAAGCTCACGCCATCGACCGCGTGGATGCCGCCGAAATGCTTGACCAGTTGCCGGACCTGCAGCATCAGCGGCTCCCCGCGATGGCACGCTGGCGCCACCCGGCCAAGCGTGAAAGCAGGCCCAGCAGCCCCGACGGCGAAGCCACCATGATCAGCATGATGAACACGCCCAGCAAGCCGCGCCAGTAAGTCACTTCGCGGCCCAGTTCGGCCCCCAGATAGGTCAGCACCAGGCTGCCGACAACCGCGCCCCAGAGCTGATGCACGCCGCCCAGCAGCACCACCAGCAAGGCATCGACCGAAGTGGCCACGGCCGCCAGCGACGGAAACACCGCGCCCTTGTGCGCCGCAAACAGCCCGCCCGCCAGCCCCGCCAGCACCGCGCTTTCGACAAAAACGCGGTATTTCAGCCAGCCGACCGACAAGCCAGACGCCGCAGCGCGCAAGGGTGCATCGCGCACGGCCTGCAGCGCCGCGCCCATCACCGACTGGCTTAAAAACCGCAGCGCGAAAACCGAGATCAAAGCCAGCGCCACCAGCAGCGCATAAAAAACCGGCCGGCCGTCGTCAGTCACCAGCGCGAGGCCAATCAGCCCGTTGTCGCCGCCCGTCAGGCTCACCCATTGCGCCGCGCCGGCCCAGACCACCTGCGCCAGCGCCAGCGACAGCATCGCCAGGTACACGCCGCTGCTCCTGACCACCGCCGCGCCGAACACGCCAGCGACGGCCAGCGCCGCGCCGCAGCCCGTCGCCAGCGCCACCGGCAGCGTTGCACCCCACAGGCTGTGCGACAGCGCCGCGCCGTAAGCGCCGAGGGCAAAAAACGCCGCATGGCCAAAGCTGACCAGCCCGCCCAGCGCCATCATGGACTGCAGGCTGATGCCGAAAATCATCAGGATCAGCGCATCGGCGGCCAGCGCCTGCCAGTAGGCCCCGCCCGACCAGGCCAGTCCAGCCAGCAACACGAAGGCCAACGCAATCACCGACGTCCAGGCGCGCCCCAGCCGAAGACCGCGAAACTTCTGCGCCGCCTCCCGGTGACCGCCCTGCTCTGGCGAACTGCCCTTGAGCCCCTGCGGCCGGAACACCAGCACCACCGCCATGGTCAAAAACACGACGACCAGCGTCGCCTGGGGAAACGCGGCGGTACCGAAGGCATGCACCAGACCGATCAGCAGGGCCGCGACAAACGCGCCGCCAATGCTGCCCAGCCCGCCGGTCACGACGACCACGAAGGTTTCGACGATCACGTTCATGTCCATTTGCAGATGCGCCGGTTCGCGCGGCAGCTGCAGCGCGCCGCCCAGCCCGGCCAGCGCGCAGCCCAGCACCACCGCGCCCAGCATCAGCGGCTTCGGATTGACGCCCAGCGCGGCCAGTATGGAGCGGTCCTGCGTGGCGGCGCGCAGGCGCTGGCCAAACAGCGAACGGCGCAGCAGCAGGTGCAGGCCCAGCCAGACCAGCGGCCCGAGGGCAATCATCGCCAGCTGGTACACGGGGAAAAATTCGTCGCCGATCTGCACCGAGCCCTTGAGCCCCGGAAAACGCGGCGCAAACACCTCGTCCGGCCCGAAGCCCCACTGCATCGCGTCATGCATCGCCAGCGTGAGGCCGAAGGTGGCGACCAGCTGGTACAGCTCGGGCGCGTCCGACATTCGCCGCAACAAGAGATATTCGGCTATTGCGCCCGCCAGTCCTGCGCAGGCAGCTCCTAAAAAAATAGCAATCAGGTAAAGCAGGCCACTTTCGCCCCAGGCCGGAAACCAGTTCGTCACCCAATGCGCGGTGAACAGCGCGCCCAGCATGAAAAAACTGCCATGCGCGAAATTGACGATCCGCGTGACGCCGAAAATCAGCGTCAGCCCCGCCGCCATCAGGAACAGCGTCGTGGCATAAGACAGTCCGCCGAGCAGCTGGACGACGGAAAAGGTCATTGCGCCGCAGGGCCGCCCCAAGGCGCAAAAGCCCCCTCGGGGGGCAGCGCATTACACGCAGTGAAAAGCGTGGGGGGCATTCCTTTTCAATCCAGCCAGGTCGTGAATTCGGCGGCACTGACACGCGGCGTGCGAAAGGTGTTGACCCGCGCCGACTCGTCGGCATAGCCCAGTGAAATGCCGCACACCAGCATCTCGTTGTCGCCCGCGCCGATGTGCGGCATGATGATTTTCGCAAAGCCGTTCCACGCGGCCTGCGGGCAGGTGTGCAGGCCGTGGCCGCGCGCGGCGATCATGAAGTTTTCCATGAACATGCCGTAGTCCAGCAGCGAGCCCCGGCCCATCACCCGGTCCAGCGTGAACATCAGGCCCACCGGCGCATCGAAAAACCGGTAGTTGCGCTGGTGCTGCGCATGCATCTTGTCCTTGTCGCCCTTGGTGATGCCCAGCAGCCCGTACAGGCCCCAGCCGTTTTCGCGCCGGCGGTCAATGTAGGGCGACACCCATTTTTCCGGGTAGTAGTCGTACTCTTCCCTGTATTCGGAAGCCAGCGCCGGGTCGTCGCGCAGGGCGTCATGCGCCTGGCAAACCTTCTCGCTCAAGCTGTCCTTGCTGGCGCCCTGCAGCACATAGGCTTTCCACGGCTGGGTGTTGGTGCCCGACGGGGCGCGGCTGGCGAGTTCGAGCAGATGCAGGATGGTTGCCCGGGGCACCGGCGTTGGCAAAAACTCGCGCATCGACTGGCGGCTTTCTATCGCATGATCCACCGCGTTGACGGGCGGCTGGCAGGCGCTGGCAGGCGCATCGTCAGGGGCAAAATCGCCAGCCACGACGGGATGGGAAGAATGGTTTCGGTTCACTTCAGCAGCTCCAGTACAGACAATAATTCAGGGGGCAAGACGGCGGGCCGGCGCGTGGCGCGGTCCACATACACATGGATGAAATGGCCTTTGGCGGCGCACGGCAGGCTTTCGTCAGCGGCAAACAGCGCGACCTCGTAACGCACGCTGGACGCGCCGATGTGCGCCACGCGAATGCCGGCGACCACGGGTTCGGGAAAGGCCAGCGGCGAAAAATAGTTGCATTGGGTTTCAACCACCAGGCCGATCACGCTGCCGGCATGGATGTCGAGCGCGCGGCGCTCGATCAGCAGGCCGTTGACGGCGGTGTCAAACCAGCTGTAATAAACGACGTTGTTGACATGGCCGTACAGGTCGTTGTCGGACCAGCGGGTGCCGATGGCGCGAAAAGCTTTGTAGGCATGGCGGTATTCGGCCTGGGGGCGTGGAGTCAGGGTCATTGAAGCGCCATTTTGCCAGTGCATCAGCGCGCCGATTGCCATTTCTGCCAATACGCCAGCGCCACCCGGTAGGTGTTCATCTGCACCTGAACGGTCTCGTCGATGTTGACGCCGTAGCCGCCCGCCATCGAAAAAGCCAGCGGAATGCGGCGCTGCCAGGCCCAGTCGAAGACGCGGCGGTCGCGCGCTTCCAGCCCGTCAAAGCTCAGGCTCAACCGCCCCAGCCGGTCGCCTGCAAACGGGTCGGCGCCCGCCAGGTACAGGACCAGGCCGGGCTCGAAGCGCCGCTCCAGCTCGTCCAGGGCATGCTCCAGCGCCTGCAGGTAGGGCGCGTCCAGGCAGCCGTCGGGCAGCTCGACATCCAGGTCGCTGGCTTCCTTGCGGAACGGAAAATTCTTTTCGCCGTGCAGCGACAGCGTGAACACGCTGGTGTCGCTGGCAAAAATGCTGGCCGTGCCATTGCCCTGGTGGACATCGAGGTCAATCACCGCGACCTGCAGCGGCCGCCTGGCCTGGCGATGCTGGCGCGCCCATTCGGCCTGCATCAGCCGGGCAGCCACCGCCGCATCGTTGAAGACGCAAAAACCGCCGCCCTTGTGGGCATAGGCATGGTGCGTGCCACCGGCCAGGTTGGCCGCGATGCCTTCGGGACGCGAACCTGGAGCCAGCCCAAGCGCCCTGCGCGCCGCCGCCACGGTGGCCCCGGCCGAACGGCGCGCGCGCTCGGCCATGCCTTCGCTCCAGGGAAATCCGATCTCGCGCTGGGCCGGCGCGGGCAGCGTGCCGTGGGTGATGGCCTGTATATAGGCAGGTGTGTGCACCAGGGCCAGTTCGCCATCGCTGGCGGCCGGTGCCTGCATCATCCGCACCGCAGGCAGTTCACCGACCAGGCGCTCGCGCAGCAGCTTGTATTTGCGCATGGGAAAGCGGTGCCCGGTGGGCAGCGGCAAAACAAAGTTGTCGGCGTAGAAAGCTTGCACGGGCCATTCATCCTCAAATAACTGATTTAAATCAGAGTAACGCATCTAGATTGCTGCGATGCAACAGAAAACGGTTGCAATGTCACGCGTTTCTTCTATAATTATTTCCATGTTGCAGTGCAGCAATTCAGCGCAAAGCAACTATCAACCTTAACTACATATTGGAGATTACTTATGCTGACCGCTGAACAACTCATGGCCTCCCACAAAGCCAACATCGAAACCCTGTTTGGTTTGACCCAAAAGGCCTTCGAAGGCGTCGAAAAGCTGGTTGAACTGAATGTTCAAGCCACCAAGGCTGCACTGGCCGAAACCGCCAACAACGCGCAAGCCGTGCTGAACGCGAAAGACGCACAAGAACTGTTGGCCCTGCAAGCCAGCATGGTCCAGCCCCTGGCTGAAAAAACCGCTGCCTACAGCCGTCACCTGTATGACATCGCCCAATCCGCCGGTGCTGAATTCAGCAAGACGCTGGAAGGCCAGACCGCTGAAGCCCAGAAGAAGTTTGCCGACCTGGTTGAAAGCGCCACGCAAAATGCACCTGCCGGTTCCGAAACCGCAGTGACCATGATGAAAAGCGCCATGACCGCTGCCAACTCCGCCTTCGAGTCGGTACAAAAAGCCGTCAAGCAAGCCGGCGACATGGCCGAAACCAACTTCAACACGGTATCCGAATCCGCCGTGAACGCGTCCAAAAGCGTTTCCAAGAAGCGTTAATTTTCAATGAGCTTTCGGTGCCCTGCGCACCTTGAGAGTTCATGGAGCCTGCTTCCTGAAACCAGTTCAAACGGGCTGGTTTTCAATCAGTTGTCTCCTCGGTTCCCTGCAGAAACATCAGGTTTCGAGGTTCCGTTAAGCCCAATCGCGAGATTGGGCTTTTTTTTGGTCAAATCAGGCGTTTGCGCACATCCAGCAAGCACAGGCAGCTATCGAAAGAAGAGCAGGCACAAGGCGGCATTCAAGGAACAGCCAGCATGCCGGCGGCCAGTTTCGCCTTCAGCGCCGGAAGCGCCGCCAGCATGGCCGCCCGGCCCGAATCAATGGCCAGCTTGCGGGCCGAAAAATCGGCACTCTTCAAGCCAACCAGCGAAGGCCGCACCACCACATCGGCTTCCTTGAGTTCGTACTGGTTGATGCTTTTTCCCATGATGGCAAAGGTCTGCAGCAAAATCTGCAGCGTGTCTCCAGCCGGGTTGCCCTCGGGCGGGCTCGAAATGTCCACGGCAATCACCACGTCGGCGCCCATCTGCCGGGCAAAGCGCACCGGCACCGGCGACACCAGGCCGCCATCGACATATTCATGCCCGCTGATCTTCACCGGCACGAACACCGCCGGCACCGCGCTGGACGCCCGCACCGCCGTGCCGGTGTCGCCGCTGCGAAACAGCACCGCCTTGCCGCTGTTGAGGTCGGTGGCCACGATGCCCAGCGGAATCGCCATGTTCTCGATCAGCCGCCCGCCCACCAGCTGGTTGACATAGCGGCCCAGCGCATCGCCGCGAAACATGCCCTTGCCGATGATCGGCAGCATCCAGTCGGTGATGGCCACCTCTTCCATGCTGAGCGCGGTCTGCTGCAGCTGGGCGCTGGTCTTGCCGGTGGCATAAATCGCCGCGACCAGGCTGCCGGCCGATGTGCCCACCACGACCTGCGGCCTGAGCCCGGCCTCTTCAAGCACCGCAATCACGCCGACATGGGCAAAACCGCGCGCCGCCCCGCCGCCCAGCGCCAGGCCGATCTTCAGCGGCTTCCTGAGGGCTGGCGCCGTGCCGACATCCGGCGCAACCGGCTTGACGGGCGCCACCGGCGTCGAAGTGCAGCCCGCGACCAACAGGGCAGGAAGCACCAGTTTTGCCAGCCACCCCAGCATGGGCCTGCAGGCCACGGATACGCCAGCAGCCCCAAAGATATTGCGACTAATTCGCATTTGCATTAAACTCATTAACTTTCAAGCCTTCAGGATTTTTCAAGATGATCAAAAGCGCGCCAATTTTTACCGGTCTTGCCCTTGCTGCCGCTGCCTTGTTCGGTGCCGCGGGCAGCGCAAGCGCCCAGGAACAGGTCGTCAACCTGTATTCTGCCCGCCACTACCAGACCGACGAGGCGCTGTACAGCAACTTCACCAAGGCCACCGGCATCAAGGTGAACCGGGTGGATGCTGACGATGCCGGCATCCTGGCGCGTCTCAAGGCCGAAGGCGCGGCGTCTCCGGCCGACGTGATTTTGCTCGTTGACGCCGCCCGCCTCTGGAAAGGCGATGTGGACGGCCTGTTCAAGCCGATCAAGTCGCCCGCGCTTGAAGCGGCCATTCCGGTCAACCTGCGCGCCAAGGCAGGCGCCGAAGGCACGACCTGGTTCGGTTTCTCCACCCGCGCCCGCGTCGTGGTGTACGACAAGATGAAGGTCAAGAAGGCCGACGTTGACACCTACGAAGAACTCGCCGATCCGAAAAACAAGGGCCTGCTGTGCACCCGTTCAGGCGCGCATCCCTACAACCTGTCGCTGTTTTCGGCCGTCACCGAGCATCTGGGCGAGGCCAGGACCGAGCAGTGGCTCAAGGGCCTGGTCGCCAACATGGCGCGCGACCCCAAGGGCGGCGACACCGACCAGATCAAGGCCGTGGCCAGCGGTGAATGCGGCGTGGCGCTGACCAACTCGTACTACCTGGCGCGCATCATGCGCTCGAACGCCCCCGAGGACAAACTGGTGGCCGACCGCATTGGCGTGGTGTTCCCGAACCAGGAAAGCTGGGGCACGCACATCAACATCGCCGGCGCCGCCGTCGCCAAAAACTCCAAGAACACGGCCAATGCGGTCAAGTTCATGGAATACCTGGCCAGCCCTGATGCGCAAAACTATTTTGCCAACGGCAACAACGAATGGCCTGCCGTGCCCAGCGTGCAGCTGAGCAACCCGGCACTCAAGGCGATGACCGGCGGCAGCTTCAAGTCGGAAACCATTCCGGTCAGCGCCATCGGCTACAACCAGACCAAAGTCCAGCAAATGCTGGACCGCGTGGGCTACAAATAAGCAAGACAAGCGCTTGCACTTGCCCCAAGGCCCGGTCATTGGAAGATGGCCGGGCTTTTTCATGCGCCATAATTGATGGCTGGATTGACGTTGACGTAAACGTCAAACCGTTTTGTGTATCCCCTCGCTTTCCCATTTTTTTCAACCTTTCAATTTCAAGGAACATCCCATGGACATCGCAGGCAAAGTATTCATCGTCACCGGTGGCGCATCAGGTCTGGGTGAAGGCACGGCGCGCATGCTGGTGGCCAACGGCGGCAAGGTCGTGATTGCCGACATGCAGGCTGAAAAAGGCGAAGCCATCGCCAAGGAACTGGGCGACGGCATTGCCGCTTTCGTCAAGTGCGACGTGAGCCAGGAATCCGACGGCCAGGCCGTGGTGGCCAAGGCCGTGTCCATGGGCAAGCTGATGGGCCTGGTCAACTGCGCCGGCATCGCGCCCGGCGAGAAAACCATCGGCAAAAATGGCGCGCACACGCTGGCGACCTTCACCAAGACCATCACCGTCAACCTGGTGGGCAGCTTCAACATGATCCGCCTGGCCGCCGAAGCCATGGCCAAAAACGAACCCGAAGCCACCGGCGAGCGCGGCGTGCTGATTTCCACCGCCTCCGTCGCCGCCTACGACGGCCAGATGGGCCAGGCCGCCTACAGCGCCTCCAAGGGCGGCGTGGTCGGCATGACGCTGCCGATTGCCCGCGACTTGGCGCGCAACGGCATCCGCAACATGACGATTGCCCCCGGCATTTTCGGCACGCCGATGATGTTCGGCATGCCGCAGGACGTGCAGGACTCGCTGGCCGCCGCCGTGCCCTTCCCTTCGCGCCTGGGCACGCCGCAGGACTATTCCAAGCTGGCCAAGCACATTTTTGAAAACGACATGCTCAACGGTGAAGTGATCCGCCTGGACGGCGCGATTCGACTGGCGCCGCGCTAAGCCCCGGCACTTTCCGGATAAAGCCAAGGAATGTTCTGACCGTCCGTACGGTCAGAACGTCACCGGAAACGTCACTCCGGCTAATTGCGCTTGAACGCCACTTTAATTCCCCGCTCAAGGCATTTGTGCCCCATACTTGCTGCACTGCAACATTTTTAACAAGAGCCATCACATGTTCACCAACACTCCTTTCGAATCCATCGCCAAAACCATGAAGGAAAATGCGGAGAAATTCAACCCCGCCGCTTCCCAGGAAGCGTTCAAGCCGGTGATGGAACAACTCAAGGCCTGGGGCGACCTGGCCCAGAAACAAGCACAGGGTGCGCAAGCCGCCGTGGCCGAGACCGTCGAGTCATTCAAAAGCATCAAGGAGCCGCAAGCCGCCTTTGAAGCCATGAAGGCATCCGCTGAAAACGGCATTGCGATGGCGACACAGAACCTGAAAGATGTCACGGCCCTGGGCGTTGCTCAATTCCACTCCAGCGTCGATGCGTTCCAAAAGGCCCATCCAGCACCGGAAGCTTTTGCAACCGTGGGCAAAGGCCTGAAGGATGCTGCATCCAAGGTGGAAGAAACCTTGGAATCTGCCCTGAAGAATGGCTCTGCCGCAGTCAAGAAGGCACGCGCTTCTTAAGCCAGGCAGTCTTGCGCCGCCTGCAACGGGCGGCGCTGTCTTTACTCTCTTTTTGATAGCTGGCTGCGCCCGCCCCTCTTGCGCAGAAGGCCTAAATGGCCATTAAATAGCAGCGCTTCCCTTTCCAGACCTCCCAGCCTCACGTACCATGGCTCCTCATTACTTCCCGAGGAGATTGCATGAAACGCCTGCTGACTTCCGTTGCCCTGGCTGCCTTGCTGGCGGCCTGCGCCAGTTCTCCGACCAGCCCGTTTGCGTACACCGCGCCGACCCAGCAGCCTGAAGGTTCGTCGGGTTTCACGCCCAAGCCCGGCTGGGCCACCACCCAATTTGCCGTCGCAGCCGCCAATCCGCTGGCAACCGATGCGGGCTACCAGATCCTGAAGGCCGGCGGCTCGGCGATTGATGCGGCGATTGCCGTGCAAATGGTGCTGACCCTGGTCGAACCGCAGTCCAGCGGGATTGGCGGCGGCGCGTTCCTGCTGCATTCCAACGGCCGCGCGGTCGAGGCCTTTGATGGCCGCGAGACGGCGCCGGCTGCGGCCGATGAAAAACTGTTCCTGGGCGCGGACGGCAAGCCGATTCCGTTTTACGAGGGTGTGGTCGGCGGCCGCTCGGTCGGCACGCCAGGCACGGTGCGCATGCTGGAGATGGCGCACCAGCAATACGGCAAGCTGCCCTGGGCCCAGCTTTTTGCACCGGCCATCGAGCTGGCCGACAACGGCTTCAAGGTCAGCGCCCGGCTGAACACGCTGCTCAAGGATGAAAAATACCTGAAGAACGACCCCACGGCGGCGGCCTACTTCTACAAGGCCGACGGCACGCCGGTCGATGCGGGCGCCACCCTGCGCAACCCGGCGCTGGCCGACGTGCTGCGGCAAATCGCCAGCAAGGGATCGAACGCGCTGCTGACCGGCACCGTCGCGCAGGCCATCGTCACCAAAGTGCAGGGCCACGCCGGCAATCCCGGCAAGCTGGCCCTGAGCGACCTGGCCAGTTACCAGGCCAGGAAGCGCGATCCGATCTGCTCCGACTACAGCGCCAACGCCCAGGCCTACCGCCTGTGCGGCATGCCGCCACCGAGTTCGGGCGCCATCGCCATCGGGCAAATCCTGGGAATATTGAACAACACGCCGGCCGCCACGCTGGGGCTGGTGACTGGCATGGGCGGCGTACCCGGCACCACCGGAGCCACGCCATCGGCCGACTGGCTGCACCTGTACACCGAAGCCTCGCGGCTGGCCTTTGCCGACCGGGCTCAGTACCTGGGCGACCCGGACTTCGTGCAGCCGCCCGGCGGAAGCTGGATGAGCCTCTTGGCGCCCGGCTACCTGAGCGAGCGCGCCAAGCTGATCCAGGTGACCGGCCCGAGCATGAAGACCGCCAAGCCCGGCGTTCCGGGCGAAGTCAGGACGGCTTACGCCCCCATGCCCGACCAGATTGAACACGGCACCTCGCACATCAGCATCGTGGACAGTTTCGGCAACGCGATTGCCATGACCACGACGATTGAAGACCAGTTCGGCTCGCGCCTGATGACCGATGGCGGCACTGGCAAGGCAGGCGGCTTTTTGCTGAACAACGAGCTGACCGATTTCAGCTTTGCGCCGGTGGATACCGAAGGCAAGCCGGTCGCCAACCGCGTGCAGGCCGGCAAGCGGCCGCGCTCGTCCATGGCGCCGACGCTGGTGTTCGACAAAAATACGAACCAGCTCGTCATGAGCGGCGGCAGCCCCGGCGGCGCGCTGATCATCCACTTCACCGCCAAGACGATCTATGGCGTGCTGAACTGGGGCCTGATGCCGCAGCAGGCGATTGACCTGCCCAACTTTGCGTCGCTGAACGGCCCGACCCTGCTGGAGGAAAAGCGCTTTGCACCGGCCACGGTCGAAGCCCTGCGGGCGCGCGGCGCCGAAGTGCGCGAGCAGGCCATGACCAGCGGACTGCAGGCCATCACGCGCGGCCAGGCCCACGGCATGCCGCTGTGGCTAGGCGGCGCCGACCCGAGGCGCGAAGGCCTGGTGATGGGGGATTGATAGCAAGACAGGCCTTCTGCGCTTGTCTGGCGGGCGAAGGCAGCTATGTTTTCAGTAGCATTTCAATCGTAAAAGCCAGCATCAGGTTTGCAGGGGCTGGGCCGGCGCATTCGGTCCGACGGTGCCGATGCGCTCGTATTCCGAGATCACCTGCGCGCCCAGCAGCAGCAGCGTGGCGGCGATTTCCAGACTCAGCAGCACGACGATGGCTGTGGTCAGCGAGCCATACACCACGCCGACCTGCGACAGCGTGGCAAAGTACCAGACCAGCACATGGCGCGTCACTTCCCAGAGCAGCGCCGCTGTCACGCCGCCGATCAGCGCGCGGCGCAGCGACAACTGGCCGACCGGCATCACCAGGTAAACCGACGTCAGCACGAAAATCTCGCCCGTCAGGCCCAGCAGGTACAGCAGGACGGCTGAAAATCCGCTAAGCGACCAGTTCCAGCCCAGGAACTCGATGCTTTTGTCGCCCAGCGCCTGAAAACTTCCGGCCACCAGCGTCACCAGCAGAAAACCCAGCCCCAGGCAAAAGATGTAACAGTAAGGCAGCACGGCCGAGACCAGGAAGTGGCGCCGCCGGATGGCCACGCGGTGCAGGAAAATCACCGACATGGCGTTTTCCAGCACGGTGAACGCCAGCGAGCTGAAAAACAGCATCGTGACCAGCAAGACCCAGCCCATGACTTCCCGGTGCGCGAGGAAATTGGTCAGCTCCTTGACAATGACATTGGATTCCCCAGGCGCCAGCCAGCCGATGTAGCGGCCCAGCGATGCCAGCAGCGCGTCCTGGTCAACCACATGCGACAGCGCAATCGCAATCAATATGAGCAGCGGAACAATCGACAGCAAGGCGTAGTAGGCCACCGCGCCGGCCAGCAGCAGGCCCTGGTTGGCGCGAAAACCCTTGATGATCTGCAGCGCGAAAGCGCCGGGGTGGCTGAGCACATAAGCGGCCTGCGGTTCAAGGGTCATGGGGTCTGGCCACGGCCATGCGGGGCGGAAAAAGAGTGGCATTCATTATGCGCGGCAGGCTTTGTCACCGGCAGACCCTTTCGCCCGGGCTTGTGTAGGCCGCTATGCTTAAATTGGACTTCAAACTTTGTAATCCATGGCCATACCCCAATCATTTATCCAGGAACTTCTGGCGCGCACCGACGTGGTCGATATCGTCGGGCGCTACGTGCAGCTCAAAAAAGGCGGCGCCAATTTCATGGGCCTGTGCCCGTTTCACGGCGAAAAATCGCCGTCCTTCAGCGTCAGCCCGTCCAAGCAGTTCTACCACTGCTTTGGCTGCGGAAAAAACGGCAATGCCATCAGCTTTCTGATGGACCACGCCGGCATGACGTTCATCGAAGCGGTGAAAGACCTGGCCCAGCAGTACGGCCTGCAGGTTCCCGAAGACGACGTTTCGCCCCAGGACCGAGCCAGGGCGGCGCAGGCGCGCGAGCAGCAGGCGACGCTGACGAGCGTGCTTGAAAAAGCCGGCCTGGCCTACATCAGGAGCCTGCGCACGTCGGAGCGAGCCATCCAGTACTTCAAGCGGCGCGGTGTTTCGGGTGAAATCGCCAAGACCTTCGGGCTGGGTTACGCCCCCGAAGGCTGGCGCAGCCTGGCCAGCGTGTTTCCCGACTACAACGACCCCTTGCTGGTCGAAAGCGGCCTGGTCATTACCGGCGAGCCCGGCGAAGAAAACGCCGCTGGCGAGGCCAAGCGCTACGACCGTTTCCGCGACCGGGTGATGTTTCCGATTCGCAACGTCAAGGGCGAATGCATCGGTTTTGGCGGCCGGGTGCTGGGCGACGAAAAGCCCAAATACCTCAATTCGCCAGAAACCCCGGTGTTCAGCAAGGGCCGCGAGCTGTACGGCCTGTTTGAAGCCCGGACCGCACTGCGCGAGCACGGCTACGCGCTGGTCACCGAAGGCTATATGGACGTGGTGGCGCTGGCGCAGCTGGGCTTTGCCAACGCCGTCGCCACGCTGGGCACGGCCTGCACGGCCGAGCATGTGCAAAAACTGTTCCGCTTCACCGATTCGGTGGTGTTCAGCTTTGACGGCGACAGCGCCGGCCGGCGCGCGGCGCGCAAGGCGCTCGACGCCGCCCTGCCCTTTGCCAGCGACGTGCGCACCGTCAAATTTTTGTTTCTGCCGGCCGAGCACGACCCGGACAGCTTCATACGCGAGCATGGCAAGGAAGGCTTTGCCGCCTATGTCGCCAAGGCCGTGCCGCTGAGCCGGTTTTTGATCGAAGCGGCTGCGGAAGGCTGCGACCTGGACACCGCCGAGGGCCGCGCCCACATGGCCAGCAATGCCAGGCCGCTGTGGAGCGCACTGCCCGAAGGCGCGATCAAGCCGCAACTGCTGGCCGAAATCGCCGAGCAGGTGATGATTGACAGCAGGGAACTGCTGCAGCTCTGGCAACCCGCCTCGGGCGGGCGCAAACCGTATTACAAAAAGAATAGCGGCCCGCCCCCACAGCCCCAGAACTTCCGGCCCGAAACTCCTGCGCCCGAGCTGGACCACGGCATGCCCGAGTTCGGGGACTATCCGCCCATGGGCCTGCACGACGAGCCCGATTACGCATCGTCGGAGCCTTACTTTTCGCAGCCGCCCGCCTATTCACCGTCGCCGGTCGCCCCATCGGGCAAACCGGGAAAATTCGGCCGCAAGCCCTTCTCGTCCGGCAGCGCACCGCGCCGGATGACGGGCCGCATCCTGCCGGCCAGCCGTGAAGACCGGGTGCTCAGGCTGCTGCTGACCGAGCCGCAAAGCTGGGACCGGCTCAGCACCGAGGAACATCATTTGCTGCTCGCCCTGCCGGCGCCGCACGGGCCGCTGTTTGCGTGGCTCGAAAGCCAGTTGCACGAGCATGGCCCGCAGTCCTGGGCCGTCCTGCGCGAAGGCCTGCGCAGCCATGCCCATGAACACCATGCCGTGGCCCAGTTTGCAGAAGTGCTTGAAGGCGTGGATTACGACTGGGACGAAATGCGCAGAATCCTGGCCCATCTACTCGGCTTGCAACAGCAAAGGGAAATCGACGATCTCATCGCCCGCGTACCCAACGAACCCGCTGTTTTGGAGCGTTTACGCGAATTGCTGGCGCAATCCCTGGCCGGGAAAACACCTCAAAAACCCGCATGAATACAGGCAGAACACAGGTTGATACGGTATAATCCGATTTTTCTCGGCAAGCGCGACAGCAGCACCTCCGGCACCGGCCCCCTTCAGTCAAGGGAAACTCCACCAGGAGACGGCCAACTTCCCGCAAGGACTGCATTCCAAATGTTCGCCCAACCAGCTTGCCCAAAAAATCAAGCGTCCATGTGCTCCCCCCAGCACCGGCCGCTTTTATTTTTGACCGCTTCCGCTTTGAATCCTGAATGTTTGCCGCATGTTTCCTGACTCCGGTCCGGGCGCCAGCGCATGCATGTTTGGTACGGGTACTGAGCTTGAAAAATCCGGAAAACCCGCCATATCCATTAAACCCAGTACGCAACATGTCCCGGTGAATCAAAAAGCTTCCTGATTCCGCGAACCCTGATATGTCTTTGAAGAAAGTTCCTGCCGTGCAGCCCAAGTCCACCCAAGCCCAACTTCTCGCCGCTGCAGACGCCCTGCTGAAAAGCGCCGCGCCTGCCAAAAAGAAACCCGGCCGCCCGCCCAAGGCTCCGGCCGCAGCAGGTGCGCCCGTGGCCGCTGCCGCCGTCAAGCGCGCGCCCCGCAAAACCAAGGAATCGGGCCTGGACGGTGATGAAGACCTGTCCGACATCGAAGCCGAGTTCGCCGAAGAGCCGGCAGCCGTCGAAGCCACGGCCACCACCGAAAAGGTCAAGCCGCTGCGCATGAAGATCAGCAAGGCCAAGGAACGCGCCTTGATGAAGGAGTTCGGCCTGGACGAAACCGTGCTGTCCGAAGAAGACATCCTCAAGCGCCGCGTGCGCCTGAAAACCCTGATCAAGCTCGGCAAGACGCGCGGCTACCTGACGCACGGCGAAATCTCCGATCACCTGCCCGACAAGCTGGTCGATGCCGAAACGCTCGAAGTCGTCATCAACATGCTCAACGACATGGGCGTGGCCGTGTACGAGCAGGCGCCCGACGCCGAAACGCTGCTGCTGAACAACACCGGCGCCACCGTGGCGACCGAGGAAGAAGCCGAGGAAGAAGCCGAAGCCGCGCTGTCCACCGTCGATAGCGAGTTCGGCCGCACCACCGACCCGGTGCGCATGTACATGCGCGAGATGGGCACGGTCGAGTTGCTGACGCGCGAAGGCGAGATCGAAATCGCCAAGCGCATCGAGGGCGGCCTGATGCGCATGATGGAAGCGATTTCCGAAAGCCCGGCGACGATTGCCGAAATCATGCGGCTGGCCGATGACATCCGCGAAGGCAAGGTCGTCATCTCCACCGTGGTCGATGGGTTCTCTAACCCCAACGAGGCCGATGACTATGTGGCCGAGGAAGACTTCGACGAGTTCGACGAAGACGACGATGACGACGGCAAGGGCGGCTCCAAGGCGCTGACCAAGAAGCTCGAAGAGCTGAAGAAAGAAGCGCTCAGCCGTTTCGAGAAGGTTGGCGAATATGCCGAAAAAGTCAAAAAGCTCTACGAAAAAGAAGGCTACGGCGGCCCGACGTACCTGAAGACGCAAAAAGCCCTCAGCGACGAGCTGATGACGGTGCGTTTTACCGCCAAGACGATTGAAAAGCTGTGCGACCTGCTGCGCGGCCAGGTGCTGGACGTGCGCAAGAAGGAGCGCGAGCTGCGCCGCATCATCGTCGAGAAGTGCGGCATGCCGCAGGAAGTCTTCATCAAGGATTTCCCACCCAACCTGCTGAACCTGAAATGGGTTGAAAAACAGGTCGCCGCCGGCAAGCCGTGGTCCAACGTCATGGCGCGCAACATTCCGCCGATTCAGGAATTGCAGACCAAGCTGGGCGAGCTGCAGGCGCGCGTCGTGGTGCCGCTGCTGCACCTCAAGGACATCAACAAGCGCATGAACGAAGGCGAGTCCAACTCGCGCGACGCCAAGAAGGAAATGATCGAGGCCAATCTGCGCCTGGTGATTTCGATTGCGAAAAAGTACACGAATCGCGGCCTGCAGTTCCTCGATTTGATCCAGGAAGGCAACATCGGCCTGATGAAGGCGGTGGACAAGTTCGAATACCGTCGCGGCTACAAGTTCTCGACCTACGCGACCTGGTGGATTCGCCAGGCCATCACGCGCTCGATTGCCGACCAGGCCCGGACCATCCGCATCCCGGTCCACATGATCGAGACCATCAACAAGATGAACCGCCTGAGCCGCCAGCACTTGCAGGAGTTCGGCTTCGAGCCCGACGCCAGCATCCTGGCCGAGAAGATGGAGATTCCTGAAGAGAAGATCCGCAAGATCATGAAGATCGCGAAAGAGCCGATTTCGATGGAAACGCCGATTGGCGACGATGACGATTCGCACCTGGGCGACTTCATCGAGGACGGCGCCAACACCGCGCCGTTAGAGGCGGCGATGCAGGCCGGCCTGCGCGATGTGGTCAAAGACATCCTCGACAGCCTGACGCCGCGCGAAGCCAAGGTGCTGCGCATGCGCTTCGGCATCGAGATGTCCACCGACCACACGCTGGAAGAAGTCGGCAAGCAGTTCGACGTGACGCGCGAGCGCATCCGCCAGATCGAAGCCAAGGCGCTGCGCAAGCTCAAGCATCCTTCGCGTTCGGATAAATTGCGCAGCTTTATCGACACGCTCTAAAAATCGATCAACCCGGCAAAACGGCCAGCGCTTGTAAAAAGCGCTGGCCGTTTTTTATGGGCGTTTCAGAAGGGAGTGTGTACCCAGGAAGGGATTGCCTCCCGCCCCGGACCCTAGTATGGTGTTGATTCACGCATCAAACCAACAGGAGGCAACATGTCATACCAATCCCGTGTCATGAGATAACCGAAGCTGAAGGCAGCACTGCCCAGCTGCGGGAGCACAAAGAGCGGATGGCACCAGGGATTTGCGTGAAGGCATTCCAAGCGTCGCAGCAGGCATCCACAATCTGCTCATACCCGTCATAGCAGCGGTTGGCCAGGTGCCGGTCGCGCAGTTGCTGCCACACCTGCTCGGCCGGGTTGAGTTCGGGTGAACCCGCGGGCAGCGGCAGCAATGAGAGGTTGGAGAACTGGGGCAGTTTGGCGGTGGTATGCCACCCTGCACGATCGAGCACCAGCACCGCGTGGCGCCCCGCAGGAACGGCCTCGCTGATGGCCTGCAGGTGTAGGGTCATCGCCTCGGTATTGGCCTGCGGCAGGATCAGGCCAACAGCCGTATCGCGCTGCGCACAGACGGCGCCAAAGATGTATGCCGATTCGGACTGCTGCTGGCGCACCACCCGGGGCCGCGTTCCCTTGCGCGCCCACAGGCGCGTTTGCGTGCCGCGCTGGCCAATGCGCATTTCATCTTGAAACCAAACATCCACTTGCTCAGGCGCAATGCTCGGGGGCAGCGTTGCTGCGACTTCCTGGACGAAGTTTTTTTTTGAATTCGGCTTGTGCCACCGGATCGGCACTGGGACTGACGGCGCGGGCCGAAATCCATACCATGCCCAAGCGCTTCATGAGGTCATACACACCGTTCAAGCTGTAGGCAACGCCGAACTGCCGGTCCAACAACTGGCGAATATCTTTACCCCGAACCCGCCCACCGCCGCGTTCGCACTGGAGTTGTTCGACGGCCTGGCGAAACGCTTCTTCCTGTGCTTTGGCAAGGCGCTGCGTACTCCAGTCGTGCGGCATGCCGGCCAGACGGGCCACGCCGCCAGCGCTAAACCACTGCACCCAGCGCATGACGGCGTGACGGGTCAAGCGCAATGCAGCGGCCACTTCGGTATAGCTCTTGCCGTCCTTGAGGTGCGCCAGCGCGATCAATCGCAGTCGGCGGCGCCCATCCTTTTCCTTGTGGGCCAGACGGTCAAAGTCATAGGGCTGCAGCTGATCAATGATGTGCTGAGATAACATTTTCGTAACCTCCTGCGAGAGCCAAGACTGGTCAGACTCCGATCACTGACTTTGGTTCTTTCTCTGTCGGGATTGGTATCAGATCCACTGACGCACTTCAAACCGCTGGACCCTGGGCGCATCAACCCCATCGACCCGGTCGAGCTGGAATACTGGAGCAAGGAGTTCCACTGCACCGAAGCTGAGCTGGAGCAAGCGGTGGCCCAGGTCGGCGAGCACATCACCTCGGTGCGCGACTACCTGGCGTCGCGCCACTGAGGAAAAACGCCGCCCTGCGCTGGACGGCTCCAGCAGGCGGGCCGATGAAGAAGCGAAGAAGCCTTGGGCTTCATTGCGGAATGATGCTCAGCAACTCCTGCCGGGTGGTCGGGTCTTTCATGTAGCGGTCATACAGCGGCGACATCCGGCGGATCATCGAAGACGTGTCCTTCACCTTGACGAACTGTACGCCCTGCCCTGCAGTGACTTCAAGCGCCAGAGCGACCCGCTTGTTCCACAACTCGCGCATCAGCAAGGCCGACCGGGCACCCGCTGCTGAAAAAGCGGCCTGCTCTTCCTGGCCGAGCTTGCTCCAGAGCTGGGTGGACACCACCAGCGCTTCGGGCGAAATCACATGGTTGGTGACGAAGACATTCTTGGCCACCTTGTAATGGCCGGTGGACTCGTACGAAGGCATGTTGTTTTCCGCGCAATCGATCTTGCCCTGCTGCAGGCCATCGAGCACGTCCTTGTAGGGCAAGGCCACGGGCCTGGCATTGAGCAGCTTGACCATTTCGGTGTAAATCTCGGACTGCTGCACCCGGATGTTGGCGCCCGCCAATTCCCTGACGTTCGTCACCGTCCGGCTGGCGCAGTAAAAGGAACGGGCGCCGCCGTCATACCAGCCCAGCACCACGAAGCCGGCCGCCTTCAGGCTGGCGGCAAAGCGCTGGCCCAGCTTGCCGTCCAGGTGCCGGAACATGTGCGCCGAATCGGTGAACAAAAACGGCAGGTTCAGCACCTTGATGCCGGGCACCGCATCGGACAGGGGGCCGGAGCTGAATTCGGCAATGTCGATTTCCCCGGCCTTGAGCATCTGCACCGCCTTGGGCTGGTCGCCCAGCGTGGCGTTGGAGAAAATCCCGATCTGGTACTTGCCTTGGGTGGTTTTTGCCACCTCTGCGGCAAAGCTTTTCATGGCCTCGGTGACCGGATAGCCATCGGGATGAATGTTCCAGGCGCGCAGCCGCGTCTGCGCCAGGCTCATGCCGGCAGACAGGGCGATTGACAGGCACAAAAGCCCCTTGATGCTTGTACGCATGTGCTTGTCTCTTGTTGCCAGTATCCGGCGGCCGCTGGCAGGCCAGGCCAGAATCTGGCATTTTTATGAATCAAATCAGCCTTTTGCGCACGCTGTACGTGCACTTACAGCTATCAAATCAGGAGTAGTTAATCCAGCTTGATACTTGCCTGGTCCACGACTTTTGCCCAGCGGGCTTTTTCGCGGTTGAAGAACTCGTCCTGCTGCACTGGCGTCATGGTCACAACCTCGGCGCCCTGCCCGGCCAGCTTGGCGCGGATGTCGGGGTTGCGGATGATCTTGATCAGTTCGGCATTGAGCCGGTTGATGATGGCGGCCGGCGTGCCGTTGGCCACCAGCAAGCCCTGCCAGGTGCCTGATTCGAACCCGCTCAGGCCTTGCTCGGCCAGCGTGGGCACGTTGCCGATCAGCGGCATGCGGCTGCCTTTGGAAACGCCCAATATCTTGAGCTTGCCGCTCTGCACAAAAGGCAGGGTGGCGAGCATGCCGTTCATCAGTATCTGCGTCTGGCCGGCAATGGTGTCGGTAATTGCCTGCGAGCCGCCCTTGTACGGGATGTACTGCCATTTGGCGCCGCTGGCGCGCTCGACCGCCACGCCGGCCAGGTGCGGCGCGCTGCCCATGGCGGTGACGGCAAAGTTCAGCTCGGTTTTTTTCGACAGCGCCACCAGTTCCTTGAGGTTGCTGGCCGGCACCGAAGGATGCACGACCAGCAGATGCGGCGAATACGCCAGCATGGTCACGCCGCGCAGGTCCTTGGTTGGATCGAACGGCAGCTTGGTGTACACCGACGGGCTGATGGCCAGCGCGCCGGTGTCGCACAGCAGCAGCGTGTAGCCGTCGGGCGCCGACTTGGCGACGTAATCGGCGCCCAGGTTGCCGTTGGCGCCGGCCTTGTTTTCGACGATGACGGACTGCTTGAGCGCCTCCGACAGGGGCTGGGCAATCGACCGGGCAATGATGTCCGAGGAGCCGCCCGGTGGGTAAGGCACCACCAGCCGGATCGGCTTGGAGGGCCAGTTTTGCGGCTGCGCGCCGGCCGCGCCGATGCCGAGGGCCAGTGAAGCGCCGATGAGATCACGTCGATTGATGGACATATTTGCCTCCTGAATGTTTTTAAATGAAGATGCCGGCTCAGGCAACTTCGTGGTTGGCCATGATTTCCAGGCTGCGCACCAGCGCCGAATGGTCCAGGTCCTGCATGCCGTTGGCGGCGCAGACCTGCATCAGCTGCGCCGCGCCGGCGGTTTGCGGCAGGGCCACGCCCAGGCTACGGGCACCGGCCAGCGCCAGGCTCAAGTCCTTCTGGTGCAGGCCGATGCGGAAGCCCGGGTTGAAGGTCCGCTTGATCATGCGTTCGCCATGCACTTCCAGGATGCGGGATGCCGCAAAGCCGCCCATCAGTGCCTGGCGCACCTTGGCCGGGTCGGCGCCGGCCTTGCTGGCAAACAGCAGCGCTTCGCCAACGGCGGCGATGTTCAGCGCCACGATGATCTGGTTGGCGACCTTGCAGGTCTGGCCGTCGCCGTTGCCGCCGACCAGCGTGATGTTCTTGCCCATCAGTTCGAACAGCGGCTTGACCTGCTCGAAAGTCGCCTCGGGGCCGCCGACCATGATGGTCAGGCTGCCGGCCTTGGCGCCGACTTCGCCGCCGGACACCGGCGCATCGAGGTAGTCGCAGCCGAGCTCATTGATCTTTTGCGCGAATTCTTTCGTCTCCATCGGCGAGATCGAACTCATGTCAACGACGGTCTTGCCCTGGCTCAGGCCGGCGGCCACGCCCTCGTCGCCGAACAGCACGGCCGCCACATCGGGCGTGTCGGGCAGCATCAGGAAGATGATGTCGGCTTTTTCGGCAACCTCTTTGGCCGAATTGCAGGCGCTTGCCTGGCCGGTCAGCAGGTCTGCGGGAACCTTGCTGCGGGTCGTCAGGAACACTTCATGCCCCGCCTTGATCAGGTGCGCGGCCATCGGCGCGCCCATGATGCCCAGGCCGATAAATCCAAGCTTGCTCATTGAAGGACTCCAGTCAAAATTTAAAAAGATGTGGCTATTCAGTTGCGATAGCGGTCGCACAGGGCCTGCGTGGCCGAGCGGAAGGCGCCCAGGTCGCTGCCGACGCCGACAAACGTCGCGCCCATCGCCAGGTAGCGGCGGGCGTCCACCTCGACCGGCGCCAGGATGCCTGCCGGTTTGCCGCAGGCCTTGGCGTCGGCGAACACCGCCGCGATGACCGCCTGCACATCCGGATGACCGGCATTGCCCAGGTGGCCCATGCTGGCGGCCAGGTCGGACGGTCCGACGAACACGCAGTCCACGCCGTCGATGGCTGCGATCTCGCGCGCGGCCGCCACGCCGGCCAGGCTTTCGATCTGCACCATCACGCAGATGTGCTCGTTGACCGACTTGAAGTAGTCAGGGATCGTGCCGTAGCGGTTGCTGCGCTGTGACACCGAGACACCGCGAACGCCCTGCGGCGGGTAGCGCGTGGCGGCAACCGCGCGCCGCGCCTCGTCGGCGCTTTCGACAAACGGAATCAGGAAGTTGTAGAAACCGGCGTCCAGCAGGCGCTTGATTTCCACCGTGTCGTTGCAGGTGGGCCGCACCACCGGCGCGCTGACGCTGTCCTTGAGCGCCATCAGTTGCGGAATGAAGGTCGAGACGTCGTTGGGCGAGTGTTCGGCGTCGAGCAGAATCCAGTCAAAGCCGGCCACGCCCAGCGCTTCGGTGGTGATGGCATTGGACAGCGACGACCAGCAGCCGATCAGCTTCTTGCCGGCCCGCAGGCCCTGCTTGAGGCTGTTTGGAAAACTCTGGTAAGGGGTGGCTTGTGTCATGGAACTTCTCCTTTTTTCAATCCGCCGGTCTGACCGGCCGGGCTGGTGGTGACGAATGAATAACCCGGCCGCTTGTCATCAAGGCAGCGTGTAGGCGGTCTTGACGATGGTGAAAAACTCCTGCGCATAACGGCCCTGCTCGCGCGAGCCGTAGCTCGAACCCTTGCGGCCGCCAAACGGGACGTGGTAGTCCACGCCGGCCGTCGGCAGGTTTACCATGACCATGCCGGCCTGGCTGTGGCGCTTGAAGTGAGTGGCGTGCTTCAGGCTGGTGGTGGCGATGCCGGCGGCCAGGCCGAACGGCGTGTTGTTGGCTTCAAACAGCGCTTCCTCGTAGCCCTTGACGCGGATGATGCTGGCGACCGGGCCGAACACTTCCTCGCGGTTGATGCGCATGTCGGCCGTGGTGTCGGTCAGCAGCGCCGGGGCCATGAAAAAGCCGTCGGTCGAGAGCTTCAGGCGCTCGCCCCCGGCCAGCAGCACTGCGCCTTCGGCCTGGCCGATATCGACATAACGCATGTCCTGCTCCAGTTGCGAGAGCGACGACACCGGGCCGATGTCAGTGCCGGCGGCCAGCGCATCGCCGACCTTGAGGCCGGCCATGCGGGCCTTCATCGCCTCGATGAATTTCGGGTAGATGCCTTCGGTGACGATCAGCCGGCTCGACGCGGTGCAGCGCTGGCCGGTCGAGAAGAATGCGCTTTGCACGCTGAGTTCCACCGCCTGGGCCAAATCGGCATCGTCCAGGATGACCTGCGGGTTCTTGCCGCCCATTTCCAGCTGGATTTTCTTGAGGTTGACCGCGCACTGCTGGGCAATGCGGGCGCCCACAGATTGCGAGCCGGTGAAGCTGATGGCATCGACCCCGGGATGGTTGACCAGCGGATCACCGATCACGCTGCCCCGGCCCATGACCAGGTTAAACACGCCAGCCGGAATGCCGCTGCGGCTGATGATCTCGGCCAGCGCCCACGCGCAGCCAGGCACCAGGTCGGCGGGCTTCATGACGACGCAATTGCCGTAGGCCAGCGCCGGGGCGATTTTCCAGGCCGGAATGGCGATCGGGAAATTCCACGGCGTGATGATGCCGATCACGCCGACCGGCTCGCGGGTGATTTCCACGCCGATGCCGGGGCGCACCGACGGCACGACTTCGCCCGTCAGGCGCAGGCACTCGCCGGCGAAGAACTTGAAGATGTTGCCGGCGCGGGTCGCCTCGCCAATGCCTTCAGCCTTGGTCTTGCCTTCCTCGCGGGACAGCAGCGTGCCCAGTTCCTCGCGGCGCGCCAGGATTTCGGTGCCTATCTTGTCGAGCGCATCGGCCCGCGCCTGGATGCCCGAGACGGACCAGGCAGGAAAGGCGGCGCGGGCGGCCTGCACGGCGGCATCGAGCTGCTCGGCGCTGGCTTGCGTGTACTCACCGATCACATCGCCCAGGTTGGACGGGTTGATGTTGGGCGTGTAGTTGCTGCCGGCCAGCCATTGGCCGCCGATCAGGTTGTCGTGTTTCTGGGTCATGTCGTTCTTGAAATGGGTTGATGGTGTGTTGACAGGGATTTGTTATTCAGGTCACCGGCGCCGGGTTGAACAGCACCAGGGCGTTGTGCAGCTTCCAGTGCTCGGCCCAGGTTTTCTTGCGGCCGCTGGCCACGTCCAGCATGAACTGGAAAAGTTCGCGGCCCACGTCTTCAATCGTGGCGTCGCCATCGGCGATGCGCCCGGCGTTGATGTCCATCAGGTCGTGCCAGCGCCGCGCCAGGTCGGTGCGGGTCGCCACCTTGATCACCGGCACCTCGGCCAGTCCGTAAGGCGTGCCGCGTCCGGTGGTGAACACATGCAGGTTGATGCCGGCGGCCAGTTGCAGCGTGCCGCAAATGAAATCGCTGGCTGGCGTGGCGGCATAGATCAGGCCTTTTTGCCTGACCTTTTCGCCCGGCGACAGCACGCCGCTGATGGGCGCGCTGCCCGACTTGACGATGGAGCCCATGGCCTTTTCGACGATGTTGGACAGCCCGCCCTTCTTGTTGCCCGGCGTGGTGTTGGCGCTGCGGTCCACGCGGCCTTTTTCAAGGTAGGCGTCGTACCAGGCCATTTCGCGGATCATCGCCTGGGCGACTTCGGGCGTCGTGGCGCGCGAAGTGAGCTGGTCGATGCCGTCGCGCACTTCGGTGGTCTCGGAGAACATCACGGTCGCGCCGGCGCGCACCAGCAGGTCGGTACAAAAACCGACCGCCGGGTTGGCCGTCACGCCCGAGAACGCATCGCTGCCGCCGCACTGCACGCCGACCACCAGTTCGCTGGCCGGAACGGTTTCGCGCCGGCGCGCATCGAGCCGCTCCAGATGCAGTTCGGCCGCACTCATGATCGAGTCGATCATCGACATGAAGCCGACATGGTGTTCGGACTGCAGGCACACCACATCGAGCGGCGCCTCCGCAGTGACGCCCACATCGGCCACGTTGCGCTCGTCAACAATCGGGATGGTGCCGGGCGGCAGCAAACGCTCGGGCTGCAGCTTTTCGCAGCCCAGGCTGACCACCATGACTTCGCCGCCGAAGTTCGGGTTCAGCGTGATGTTGCGCAGGGTGCGGATCGGGATGATCGCATCCGGCGCGTCAATCGCCACCCCGCAGCCGTAGCTGTGCTCCAGCCCCACCACGTCGTCCACATTCGGGAAACGCGGCAGCAGCTCGTCCTTGATGCGCTTGACAGCAAACTCCACCACGCCGGCCACGCACTGCACGGTGGTGGTGATGGCCAGGATGTTGCGGCTGCCGACCGATCCGTCGGCATTGCGGTAGCCCTCGAAGGTGTAGCCTTCCAGCGGCGGCAAAGGCTCGGGCCTGACGGTGGCGATGGGCAGGTTGTCCAGCCCGCGCGCGGCCGGCATGTCCAGCAGCCGCTCATGCACCCAGCTGCCGGCCGGGATGTCCTTCAGCGCGTAGCCGATGGGCACGTTGTAGCGCCGCACGGTGCTGCCCTGCGGCAAATCGACCAACGCGACCTTGTGGCCTTGCGGCACCTTGTCGCGCAATGTCAGCCCGGAGGCAAAAACGGTGCCCGCAGGCAGGCCGCCGTCATTGACGACGATGGCCACGTTGTCGGCCTCGTGCATGAGGATGTAGCGGGGCTGAGAGCTTGGCAATGCAGTCATGCGAAAGGCTCCGGTTAGTCAGTTACTGCGGGCCGAGGCTCTTGATCAGCACGGCCAGCTCTTCCATCTCGGCCGGCTTGAGGTCGGTCAGGGGCGGACGCACCGGGCCGGCGTCATGGCCGACGATGGTGGCGCCGGCCTTGACGATGCTGACCGCGTAGCCAGGATTCTTATTGCGAATCGCCAGGTAAGGCATGAAGAAGTCTCTCAAGAGGCGGTGCTGTGTGGCCAGGTCGTCGCTGGCAACCGCATGGTAAAAATCCATCGCCGTTTTGGGGATGAAGTTGAACACCGCCGACGAATACACCGGCGTGCCCAGCGCTTTGTAGGCGGCTGCATAGACCTCGGCCGTGGGCAGGCCGCCCAGATAAGAAAAGCGGTCGCCCATCTTCATGAAGATCGACGACATGGTTTCGATGTTGCCCACGCCGTCCTTGAAGCCGATCAGGTTCGGGCAGCGGTCGGCAAGAATAGCCAGCGACTCGGGCGTGAGCTTGCAGACGTTGCGGTTGTACACAATCACGCCGAACTTCACGCTCTTGCAGACGGCCTCGACATGCGCAATCAGCCCTTCCTGGCCAGCTTCCATCAGGTAGTGCGGCAGCAGCAGGATGCCGTGGGCGCCCAGGCGCTCGGCTTCCTGCGCGCAGGCAATCGCAAAACGGGTCGGGCCGCCGACGCCGGCAATGATGGGCACCTTGCCGGCGCAGGTATCGACCGCCGTCTTGATGATCAGCGGGTATTCGTCGCCTGTGAGCGAGAAAAACTCGCCCGTGCCGCCGGCGGCAAACAGCGCCGTGGCGCCGTAGGGGGCCAGCCATTCGAGGCGCTCGATATAGGTCTTGGGACGGAAGTCGCCCTGCGCGTCAAAGTCGGTGACGGGGAAAGACAGGAGGCCGGAGCTGACGATGGTTTTGAGGTCTTGCGGATTCATGAAAAGTTCTTCGAGGAAAAAAAAGTTGAGTTGAAATGCGCCGAAGCAATAAAGCGCCGGATTTACTTGGTGATCAGGTTGGGCAGCCACATCGAGAATGCAGGCACATAGGTCACCAGCAGCAGGCAGATGCCCAGCGCGCTGTAGAACGGCAGGATCGAACGCATCACCTGCCCGACCGATATCCCGCCTATCGCGCAGCCGACGAACTGCACCGATCCGACCGGCGGCGTGTTCAGGCCCAGCGCGCAGTTGATCAGCATCACGATGCCGAACTGGACCGGGTCCATGCCGAACTGCATGGCAATCGGCATGAAGATTGGCGTGCAGATCAGGATGGTCGCGGCCATGTCCAGGAAGGTGCCGAGGATGAACAGCAGCACGTTGATCATGAAAAAGATGACCCAGGGCTCGCTGCTGACCGACTTCATCATCTCGCCGGTCAGTTGCGGCACCTCGTACAGCGCCATGAAGTAGCCGAACGCGTTCGAGATGCCGATCAGCAGCAGAACCACGCCGGTGGTCTTGCACGCCTTGGCGCAGGCCGTCATGAAGTTTTTCCAGGACATCGTGCGGTAAACCACTGCCGTGATGAACAGCGCCCAGGCCACGGCAATCGACGCCGACTCGGTCGCTGTGAACGCGCCGGACAGGATGCCGACCAGGATGATCACCACCACCAGCAGGCCCGGCAACGAGGCACCGAAGGCGCGCATGACTTCGCCCCAGCCGGGGAAGGCACCGCGTGTCGGATAACCGCGCTTGACCGCCACGTAGTAGGCCGCGCCCAGGTTGCACAGCGTCAGCAGAATCGCCGGTACCAGGCCCGCCAGGATCAGGCTCAGCACGCTGACCGAGGCGATGCCCGAGGTCGCCAGCGTGAAGATGATCATGTTGTGCGAGGTCGGCATGATGGCGCCGACCAGCGCGGCGTGCGTCGTGACGTTGACCGCGTAATCGGCGTCGTAGCCTTCCTTCTTCATCAGCGGAATCATCACCGAGCCGATGGCCGACACGTCCGCCAGCGGTGAGCCGGCCACGCCGCCAAACAGCGTGCAGCCGATCACGTTGCTCATGCCCAGGCCGCCGCGCACATGGCCGACCAGGCTGTTGGCAAAGCGAACGATGCGCTCGGCGATGCCGCCGTAGAGCATCAGTTCGCCGGCGAAGACAAAGAAGGGAATGGCGAGGAAGGAGAAGATCTGCATGCCGCCGACCATCTTCTGGAACACCACCGCGACCGGCAGGCCGGCGGCAAGGATGGTGGCCACCGACGACAGGCCAATCGCGAACGCGACCGGCACGCCGATGATCAGCAAGAGCGTGAAGCTCAGGGCGAGTACGGTCAGTTCCATGCTGGCTCCACTTCCTGACCGCGCAGCAGCGCAATCACATGTTCAATCGAAAACAGCACGATCAGCACGCCGGCAATCACCAGCGGCAGGTAGTCGATGCCGTCGGGGACGGGCATCATGGGTTTTTTCTCGTCCCATTTCGCCATCATCCACAGCCAGCCGCCATGCACCATCATCGCGCCGAAGAGGCCGACCAGCCCATGGATCAGGATTTCAATGCGGTGCTGCCATTTTTCGGGCAAGAGTACGACCAGCGATTCCAGGCCGATGTGGCCGGCGTCGCGCACACCGACCGCCAGGCCGAAGGCCGTGACGAACAGCACCAGCAGCAGGGCCAGCGCCTCGGCCCAGGTGGGCGTGTCGTTGAGGACGTAACGCCCAATCACCTGCCACTGCACGCACAGGACGACTGCGAGCAGTCCTATGACGGCCAGGATCAGGCTGATCTTGGACAGCATCGCGCAAAATTTTGTATAGAAGTTCATGTTTTTCGCCTTGCCTTGTCGCGGCGCCCGCCCCCAACACAGGGACGAAGCGCTGCCCATCCCCTGGCGTGGCGCCGGAGGACGGGGGCTTGCTGGCTGATGGTTACTTGGTGTCCTGAATGGACTTGACCAGGCGCTTCATGTCTGGCGTGACAATGAACTTGTCATAAACCGGACCCATCACGGCCTGGAACGAAGCCTTGTCCACCTCGACGATCTGGGCGCCGCCGGCCTTGACCACCGCCAGCGACTTGGCTTCCTGCTCATCCCACTTCTTGCGCTGCACCGCCACAGACTCCTGGGCCGCGCTGCGAATCATGTCCTGGTCGGCCTTTGGCAGCTTGTCCCAGATCACCTTGGACATCAACAGCATTTCAGGCGCCATCGAGTGCTCGGTCTTGGAGTAAAACTTCACCGCTTCATAGTGCTTGGAAGTGTCGAACGACGGGATGTTGTTCTCAGCCGCGTCGATCAGGCCGGTCTTCAGGCCGGTATAGACCTCGCCGAAGGGCATCGGCGTTGCGTTGCCGCCCATGGCGCCAATCAGCGAAACCCACAGGTCGGACTGCTGGACGCGAATCTTCAGGCCCTTCACGTCGGCCACGGTCTTGATCGGCTTCTTGGCATAGATCGAGCGTGCGCCGCTGTCATAAAAAGCCAGGCCGATGAAGCCCTGGGCTTCGCAATCCTTCAGGATTTCCTGGCCGACCGGGCCATCCAGCGATTTACGCATGTGCTCGACCGAATGGAACAGGAAAGGCATGGTCGGAACCTGCGTCTTCTGGCAGATCGCATTCATCGGGCTGATGTTGACGCGGGTCAAATCGAGCGCGCCAATCTTGACTTGGTCAATGGTTTCCTTCTCGGTGCCCAGGGCGCCCTTGTTGAACACCTTGATCTTGTATTTGCCACCGCTCTTTTTCTCCATCACATCGCTCATGTATTTCACGGCGACCACGGTCGGGTAGTCGTCGGCGTTGTGGATATCGGCGGAGCGCAAAGTAGCGGCGGAACTGGCCATGGGGGCCAGGGTCAGCGCGGCGGCGACAGCCAGCAGTGTTTTTTGAATCGTCATGTCATCCTCGATCTAGTTGGTGGTGGAAAAAGTTTTAATCAATTCAGGCATGCGGGCTCGGGCAGTCCGCGCACGCCGGGGCGCAGCGCAAACACACCGCCGGCCAACGGCTGGTCAGATAAATCGATGCCTTCGGGGCGAATCGATGTCACGAACAGGGTGTCCAGGCCGGCGCCGCCAAAGGCGCACATGGCCGGTTTTTTCACCGGCACGGCCAGCGAACGGTCCAGCTTGCCGTCAGGCGTGAAGCGGTGGACCAGCCCGGCATCGTTGCCGCAGATCCAGTAGCAGCCGTCGGCATCCACCGCCGCGCCGTCGGGCCGGCCGGGCAGCGGCTTCATGTCGATGAACAGGCGGCGATTGGAGGGCGTTCCGCTGTCCAGGTCGTAGTCAAAAGCCCAGACCGACTGCACCGAAGGATGCGAATCCGACAGGTACATGGTGCGGCCATCGGGACTGAAGGCCATGCCGTTGGGCGTGATGAAGCCGTCCAGCAGCTTCGTCAGTCCACTCTCTTTTTGATAGCCATAGACGCAACCAACACTTGCGCCAGCAGCCATATTCATCAACATTGTTCCGGCCAGGAAGCGCCCCTGGCGGTCGCAGCGGCCATCGTTGAAGCGCATGCCCGGCAGGGCATGGCTGACGGGTGCGAGGCTTTCAAAGCCAAGCTGTCCGTCGTCTTGAAGCTGTAGCTTAAAAATTCCGCTTTCTGCGCCGGCAATCCAGCCGTTCGATCCGGCCATCATCGCCACGCAGGCCAGCATTTCAGGCGCCAGCCAGCAGCTAGCTTCGCCGGTCGCCGGCGTCCAGCGGCACAGCTTGCGCGCCGGAATATCGACCCAGTACAGCGCCTGCTCCGCGCCGTGCCAGACCGGGCTTTCACCCGTTCCATTGCGCGCGTCGAGCACCAACTCTGCCTTGATGAAGTCGCTGCTCATGCTCGTTCAGCCGCCAAACGGTCCGGCCACCACGAAGCCGCCGCCCTGGTACTGGGCCACCGGATCGTTCAGGTCGGGGTTGGCGGTGCGCGCATAAACGGCGTCGCGGAACACATCCGAGCTGTCCTGCGGCACATAGCCGATATGGCGGGCGCGGCTGTTGTCCCACCAGGTCACGGCGTTGTCGGACATGCCGAAGATGATGCTGTGACCCAGCACCGGCGTCGTGAGGCAGGCGGTGATCAGGCGGTGCAGGTCGTCAAAGCTCAGCCAGGTGGCCAGCATGCGGCGGTCCCTGGGCTCGGCAAACGAGGAGCCGATGCGCACGCAGGCGGTTTCGATGCCGTAGCGGTCGAAGTAAAAGCGCGACAGGTCTTCGCCGAAGGCCTTGCTCAGGCCGTACAGGCCATCGGGCCGGGCCGGATGGTCGGCGGTGAGGGTCTGGTCTTGGCGGTAAAAGCCGGTCACATGATTGGAACTGGCGAACACCACGCGCTTGACGCCGTGCTTGCGGGCCGCTTCATACAGGTTGTAGGCGCCCAGGATGTTGGCCTGCAGAATCGGGCCGAACGGGCCTTCGACCGACATGCCGCCCAGGTGAACGATGGCGTCCACGCCCTGCACCATGGCGTTAACCGCCGCCGCATCGGCCAGATCAGCCAGTATGATTTCCTCGCCTTCAAGCGCATCGCCAAAAGCCTGGACATCGGACAGCCGCAGGACTGAACAATTGGCTTTGAGTCGGTCGCGCAAGGCTTTGCCCAGACCACCGGCGGCGCCGGTCAATAGCAGCTTGTCGTGAACTTTGATGGTCATTTTTTTAAAGGCCGTTTAGTTGTAAAACACTGGACTTTTTCATCCACTTTGTTAGAGTCAATTCATTCAAACATCTGTTGTACGTTGTCTGATGACTCAAATTGTCTAAGTACTTCCCACACATGTCAATAATTTTTAAATGAACTCATGGAAAACCCCTAGTCCGGCCAAAACCGGCGATGCCCGTTCAGCCCTTGAGACACCACCGCGCGCTCGCCGACCGCGCGGGCTGGTGGGAGAAATCGTCGAAAGCCTGGCGGCCAGCATTCACGCAGGAGAACTGCAGCCCGGCGAGAAGATGCCGACAGAGGCAGAAATCATGGCCCGGTTCGATGTCAGCCGCACCGTGGTCCGCGAGTCGCTGTCCAAGCTCCAGGCGTCCGGGCTGGTCAAGACCCGGCATGGCATTGGCACCTTTGTACTATCGCCCCAGGCAGCCGGAAACTTCAAGATAGCGGCCGATGACTTCGCCACGATTGCCGATGTCATTTCAGTGCTGGAGCTGCGCATCAGCCTTGAAACCGAGGCGGCCGGCCTGGCGGCCCAGAGGAGAACGCCGGAAAACCTGCTGGCCATGGAAGCCGCCCTGCACGCCTTCCGGGACTCGATTCAGCGGGACTCCGATGCCGTGCCGCCCGATTTCCAGTTTCACATGGAAATTGCCCGCTCGACCGGCAACCGGCACTTCGCCGACCTGATGACTTACCTGGGCACCATGATCATTCCGCGCACCCGGGTCAACACGGCGCACAGCGCGCCCGAGGGGCGCCTGAACTACCTGCAGCGCGTCCATACCGAGCATGAAAGCATCTACAACGCCATTCGCGACCAGGACGCGGAAGCGGCCCGTGCCGCCATGCGGACCCATCTTTCCAACAGCCGCGAACGCCTGCGCCGGGGCAACAACGCACACACCCTGCAGCCGTCGGCAGACATGAAGACACCCTTTTCAAGCCCGTGAATTGAATTCAAGGCAGAGCGTAAAGTAGGTTGTACGACAACATGTCTTTTTACATTTTGACTCGCAAAATCCCAGCCGCTAAGCCGAACACCCGATTTCCAGTTCCAGCCCCTGCGCCGGCGGCGTGGCGTAGTGCTCCGCCCCCGGCTGCTCGTCAAACGGCCGCGCCAGCACGGCCAGCAGGCGGTGCAGTTCCACGCTCGATCCGCGTTGGGCGCCCTCAATCGCGGCCTGGGCCAGGTGGTTGCGCAGCACGTAGCGGGGATTGACGCGGCGCATCGCGCTGGCGCGCCCGGCAGGCAGGCCGCCTTCACTGGCCAGGCGGGTGCGCCAGTCATTGAGCCAGTCGCGCAGCACGGCGTCCTGTCCGGCGGGCAGACAGATCAGCGCCTCGGCCGGGTCTGTTTGAATGGCGTCGGCCAGGCGGCGAAAAGCCAGCGTGAAATCGGCCTTGCCGCGCTGCAGCAGCGTGAGCCAGCGGTTCAGCAGGCCGGCATCCCCGGCGCGTGCGTCGCGCAGCCCGAGCTTGGCGCGCCAGCGGCGCATCACTTCCTGGCGGTACACCTCGTCGTAGCGCGCCAGCAGCGCCTGCGCCAGATGGCTGGCGGTTTCGGGCTGCGGGGCAAGCAGGCCTGCGCAGGCGTCGAGCAGGCGCTCGCAGTTCCAGCGCCCGATGGCCGGCTGCGCGGTGTAGGCGTAGCGCCCTTCGTGGTCGGAGGCGTTGCAGACATGGTGCGGGCGAAAGCGCTCCATGAAGCCGTAAGGGCCGTAGTCCAGCGTCAGGCCGAGCACCGAGAGGTTGTCGGTGTTCAGCACGCCGTGGCAAAAGCCCAGCGTCTGCCAGTGGGCGAACAGCGCGGCCGTCAGCTCGACCACCTCGGCCAGCCAGGCGGCATGGCGCTGGCGCGGGGGCTGGTTCGCCAGATACGGAAAGTGGTGCTCGATGACGTGATCGGCGAGCAGCGCCAGCTGCTGCGGCGTGCCGTGGCGGGCATGGAATTCGAAATGGCCAAAGCGCACAAAGCACGGCGCGGTGCGGCCCAGCACGCCCGCCGTCTCCAGCATGTCGCGCTGCACCGAGAGACTGGAGCCGGCCAGCGACAGGGCGCGGGTGGTCGGCACGCCCAGCGCATGCAGCGCCTCGCAGGCCAGCAGTTCGCGCACCGACGAGGCCAGCGTGGCGCGGCCATCGCTGCCGCGCGCATAGGGCGTGGGGCCGGCGCCCTTGAGCTGCAATTCCACCGGACTGCCGTCGGGCGAGCGCCATTCGGCCAGCGTCAGCACGCGGCCATCCCCGAGCTGGCTGACCCAGACGCCAAACTGGTGACCGGCATACACCGACGCGCTGGGCATCTGGCCGGGCCAGGCGGCGTTGCCGGTCAACAGGGGCAGCGCGGCCGGGCTTTGGCACCAGCGCGGGTCCAGCCCGATCTGATCGGCCAGCGCGGCATTGAAATACAGCCGCTGCGCGTCCGGCAGCGGCAGCGCCGCCACCGCCTGCCCATAGGCCAGGCCAAGCGCGGCAAAGCGGGGCTCGCCAAGGGGAAGGTTCACGACGCCATTCGGAACAGCTCCGGCTGGCTTTGCTGATAGACGCGCAGCCACAGCAGCGTGGCGGGCACCAGCGCTTCGCAGGCAAACCACAGGGCATCGTCGAGCGCTTCGCCGGGCGGGCCGCAAAAGCGCGGGCGCATGGCATCCCAGCCGCTCCAGTCCAGCTCGGGCATCTCGCTGCGCGCACCGGGCTCGACTTGCCAGGCGCTGTCGGCCAGTGTTTTGAGCTGGCGCAGCACTTCGATGCGGGTCAGGCGCGAGCGCAGCAGCTCGTCCCGCTCCAGCCCTTCAATCAGGATGGAAATGGCGGTGCCGGCCTGTTCAATCAGGCCCAGCAGGGCCGTGGTGATGATGGGGGTCATGGTGCCTTAAACGGTCTGCGCCGCGCCGCAGGCGGCCAGCAGCCGCGTGTTGAGTTCGAGCGCGAACTCGCGCCAGGCGGCGCCCAGGTCGAGCGTGATGGCGCGCAGCATGCCGGCATCGGGCTGGTGGTCGAGCGGAAAGTTCGACAGCGCGCAGGAGGTGCCGTTAAAGCTGAGCGCGGCCTCCAGCAGGCCTTTGTTCCAGCCCTCGAACGGCGCCAGCAGTGCCGCCGTCAGCGCGTGGCGGCCATTGACCACTTCTGCGCTGGTCGCGTCCAGCGCGGGCAGCAAATGGTCGAGGCGGGCCAGGGACTCGCTGTACACTTGGTCGGCCGTGGCCAGCAAGGCGCGCTGCGTGAGCAGATCAGACTGCTGGCTGGAAAGCAGCCGGGTCAGGTGCAGCCGGTAGCGCTCGGGCGCGATGCCGCGCAGCGTCAGCACGCTGGCCGAAAAAGCGCCGACGGCCTCGGCACGGGCGCCGTCGGCAGGCCGCGCCAGATGCACGGCGGCCAGCGCCTGCGCGCTGCTGGCGCCTGGCGTGGGGCGGCGCAAGGCGTGGGCGATACGGTCGGCCGATTCGAGGGCGCCTTCCATGTGACCGGCGCCGTGGGCCGCAGTCTCGCTGCCCCCAAAAAACACACGGCCCGCCCACTGCGGCTGGCGCAGCAGCGGATTGGCCTGCGGCGGCTCGGGCGGACTAGCACGGTCGGCGGCGCTGCAGGTCCAGGGCTCTTCGGCCCAGTCCTGCACGAACTGCTGGCCGTGCTGCGCCTCGGGGCCGTAGAGCTGGGCCAGCTGGCTGTCGATCAGCATCGGCAGGCCGCGCCTGAAATTCTCGCGCTGGGCGGCATTCAGGGCGATGAAGCCGCCAAGTGCGCCGGCGCTGCCTTCGCTGGCGTCAAACACTTCGCCCAGCACCGCCTGGGCGTGGCGCACAAAGGCATTGCCGGAATGGCCTGCCGTGCGCCAGAAGGGCTGGGAAAACGTCGTCACCGCCTTGGCTTGCGCAGCCATCCAGGTCGGTGTGTCGGCCAGCGCCTCGGCCACGGCGGCGGGCAGTTCGGGGTCAAACTGCAGCCGCTCATGCACCAGGCGCGGCGGCAGCGCCAGCACCACCTGGCGCGCCCGCAAGGGGTGGCCGGTGGCGGGCAGTAATTCAATGAAGGCGCCCCGGTCGCGCAATGCGCGCACCGCAACGCCAAGGTGCAGGGAGCCCTGCGGCAGCCCGGCTGCCAGGGCCTGGACCAGTCGCGCCGCGCCGCCCTCGATGCGGCGGGCGTTGGCATGCACGCCGCCGGCTTCGATCCGGCGTTCGGGTTCGCGGTTGGGGTCGGTGAGCCACAGGGCGTCACCGGGATCAGCTTGTGGCTGACTGGCCAGCCTAAGTTCGCCGAGCAGCGCGGTGATGCGCGGCTCAGTCTCGGACCAGAACCAGGCCGGACCAAGGTCCAGCGCCTGGCCGGTGGTGTCGCAATGCCGGGTCTGCACGCGCCCGCCCAGGCGGTCGCGGGCTTCAATCACTTGCACATCCAGGCCGCGCGCCGCCAGCACACGCGCCAGCGCCAGCCCGCACAGGCCCGCGCCGACGATGGCGACATCGAACACACGGGCCGAGGAAAGTGGAACGATGGCGACCATGATGTCAATCCTTTGGCTTTTAGTTATCTGGCAAGTAATAACTTCCCGTCCGTCATTCTCGCGAAGGCGGGAATCCAGCAACGCGGGCTGAAATGCTCAGACGAGTCTGGATACCCGCCTTCGCGGGTATGACGACGCAGGGAAGTTATTGCTGACCGTGTCCTTAGTCAGTCAGGCAATCAGTTCAACGGTGATCGGCTCTGTTCCCAGCACGGCCTGGCAGGCCAGGCGGGAGTTGGAGCTGATGCCGACCATGCCGTCGAGCTTTTCGTTTTCCGCGGGCCTGATCTTGGACAGGGTCTTGCGGCCTGACGTGACGAAGACGTGGCAGGCTTCGCATTTGGTTTCGCCACCGCATTTGCTCTTGATCGGCTCGCCGACCGATTGCAGGGCCTTGAGCAAGGTCGTGCCGGTCGCGACTTCATAGGATTTGCCGGAAGGCATGACGGTCATGGTCGTCATGGTGGTTTGTGCGGATTCAGGGGTAAGTGTCGTCATGATGATTTTTAGGAAGGGTGGGTTGATGAAAAGGAAAGGGAACGGAAAAAGGATGAAAGTCTTCAGGCGGCCAGCGCGGGCTGCATGGTGTCCATCAGCGCATCGGCAAACTGCGCCAGCGGCAGGTTGATGCGCGTGATGCCCTGCTCCTGCAGAAAGCGCGCCTCCATGCGGGTGGGTTCTTCGGGCAGCACGGCCCAATGGCGGTCGGACGAGCGCTTCATGATCTGGCGGGCAAAGCAGCGCGTCAGCTGGTCGTCAAAGCGGCAGCCCAGGAACAGGAAGTTGCGGCCGGTGCGCCAGGCCTGCACGGCGGCCGGAATCGGCGTCTGGATGTCGATTTCGGTCAGCACTTCAACATAGTCGCTGTCGGACACCAGAAAGTTTCCCGCCGGGCCGTGGCTGCCGATGGGCTTGTAGAGAATGCGGCCGGCATCGGCTGGCATCTCGGGCAACACGGCGCCATCGTCGCCATAGACGCCGGTCCAGTGGCCAAAATGCTCGGACTGCGACAGGCCCTGCACCTGCACCCAGTCGCCTGGGGACTGGGTTTGCGCCAGCGCGGCGGCCATCGTGTCGTCATACCAGGTATCGACCCACAGCCCGGCACCGCTGCCGGCCAGCGCGAGGTGAAAGGCCGAAGGAACAGGCGTGGCGGCAAAGGCCTCGTTCATCAGATGCACCACCGATTTGCGGTGCTTGAAGTTCTCGATGAACTGCGCGGCCTGGGTCAGGCGCTTGCGGATCTTGTGCGGCACGCTGACCTTGGAGGTCATGATCTCGGCCAGTGCCAGCGGGGTGGCCGGCACCTTGAGGTCGCTGCACAGCGACAGCATGTCAGGCCCCAGATAGGGAATGACGGTGCCTGCATCGAGCTGTTGGGCAATATCGCGGATCAAAGCGTTCATGGTGAAGTCCTCAGAGGTAAATGGCTGCGCCGGCACCGACATTGGTCGCGGTGTCCTTGAGCGTCGTGACGATGTACTGGACCTGGGTTTCGTCGAGCTGGGTGTGCAGCGGCAGCGCCAGGGCGCGGTCGCCGATGCGGTCGGTGTCGCGCAGCAGGCCACGCTGGCGGCCGATGGTTTCGCCCGCATTCATGTAGTAATACTGCTGGTGCAGCGGATGGCTGTAGGCGGCGGTTTCGACGCCGCTGGACTTGAGGTCGTCAATCATCTGCGCCCGGGCGCTGAGCGTGAAGCGCTTGCCCAGATGCACGACGTAGAGCATCCAGTTGACTTCATCGACGTTCTCGCTGATGTAGGGCGGCTTGACGCCCTCAAAGCTCTCCATGTGCGCCAGATACCAGCCTTCGGCTTCCTTGCGCAGGGCCAGCCGCTCGTCGAGTTCGGCCAGCTGCGCCAGGCCCAGCGCGGCGGTCAGCTCGCTCATGCCGGCCTGCAGCGGCACCCGCGAACCGACAGACACCGAATTGCGGTCGGCAATGCGGCGCTGGCGCAGGTAGCGCAGCTCGTGGATCAGCTCGTCGTCATCGGTGACCAGCATGCCGCCTTCGCCGGTGCATAGCGCCGAGGGCAGGGAAAAGTCAAACACCGCCACGTCGCCAAAGCTGCCCACGGTGCGGCCCTTGTAGCGCGAGCCCAGGGCTTCGGTGCTGTCTTCGATGAGTTTCAGGCCGTGGGCGTCGGCCAGCGCGCGCAGCGGCTCCCAGTCGGCCGGGTGGCCATTGGTGTTGCCCGCCAGGATGGCGCGGGTTTTCGGGGTGATCTTGAGGGCGGCTTTTTCGGGGCTCAGGCTGCCGGTCCAGTAGTTGATGTCGGCAAACACCGGGGTGGCGCCGGCCAGCGTGATGGCCTGCGCCACCTGGTGCCAGGCGTGCGAGGTGCAGATCACCTCGTCGCCGGGGCCGATTCCCATGGCGCGCAATGCAATCCAGGTGCCCAGCGTGCCGCTGCCCACGGCCACGGCGTACTTGCGCCCGGCCCAGCCGGCAAAGGCCTGCTCGAAGCCTTCGAGCATCGGGCCGTCGCCCCAGCGGGTTGACTGCAGCACGGCGCAGACGAGTTCAATCTCGCGGTCGCCGCATTCGGGTTCAAACAGGGAGATGGCGTCGATTTCCATGGTGTCAGTCCTCCTGCGTCAGGATCAGTGCGGTCGCCTCTTCGGGCTGCTGGGTGATGGACCAGCAGTGGCCGTTGGAGGTGCCTAGATAGACGCGGCGCTTGCCCAGCAGCAGGGCTGGGGTCTCGTCGCTCATGTCCATCGCATCGACCAGCACGACACGCATGTCCGGGTCGCGTGCGCGCCAGAGCGTTGCCGCGTCGCGCAGCGATGACGCCGCGCCAATCACTTCGCCGGCATCACGCAGGTAGTCAGGGGTCATGGCCATCGCGGTGCTCCTTAGTCCTCAGTCACCGGGAGGCGGCGCGCTTCGACGGTGATCGGCAGCGGCGTGTCGGCGGGCATGGCGGGCAGATCGAACTGCCAGCCGTTGCCCAGCGTCACCAGACCGCCCCACATGCCGGGGTTGACCATGCTGATGATGGGCTCCTCCAGATCTTTCTTGGGCACATAGCCGGTCAACGTGCCCTTGCTGTCTTTGCGGATCATCAGTTTCATCTTTGGCTCCTGGTAGGTATCAACATGGTTTTAAGAGTTCGCTTTAAGGAGCAATCAACATTTCTTCCTGCAGCAGCGGCTTCAGGAGCGGCGGCAGCAAGGCAAGCAAGGAAGCCACGTCTTCGGCCGTGGTGGTGCGGCCCAGCGACAGGCGCACGGCGGCCAGCGCCTCGTCGGCGGGAACGCCCATCGCCGTCAGGACATGCGAAGGCTCGCTGCCGCCGGAGGAACATGCCGCGCCCGACGACGCGGCCACGCCCAAGCGCTCCAGCCGCTGCAGCACCACATCGACCGACAGCTGGCCAAAGCGCAGGTAGCTGGTTCCGGGCAGGCGCGGCACGCTGCGGCACCAGATATGGGTGGCTGGCAAGGCGCGGATCAGTCCGGCTTCAAGCTCGTCGCGCAGACTGGCCACGCGGGCCGCTTCCACGCTCACATCGCCCAGCAGGTCCAGCGCCGCCGCCAGCCCCACAATGCCGGCCAGGTTCTCGGTGCCGCCGCGACGGCCGCGCTCCTGGCTGCCCAGCGTTTGCGCGATGAAAGGCGTCCCCTGGCGCAGCAGCAGCGCGCCCACGCCCTTGGGGCCATTGAACTTGTGCGCCGACAGCGACACGGCATCCGCCCCGCAGGTGGAAAAAACAAACGGCTGCTTGCCGATGAACTGGGTGGCGTCCACATGCAGCCGCGCCCCGGCGGCCTGCGCCAGCGCGGCGACTTCGGCCACCGGCATCAGGGCGCCGGTTTCATTGTTGGCGGCCATCAGCGAGACCAGCGCCACGTCGGGGCCGATCAGCGCGGCGGCTGCGGGCAGATCCAGCCGGCCATCGGCCAGCACGGGAAGAAAATCGACTTGAACGCCGCTCTCGGCCAGCGCACGCGCCAGGCGCAGGTGGCCCGCATGCTCGATGCGGCTGAACACGACACGGCGCCGCTCAGGGGCGGCGGCAGCCAGCAGGCCGCGCACGGCCATGTGGTTGGCCTCGGTGGCACCGCTGGTAAAAATGACTTCGACGGGCTTGCAGCCCAGCACCCGCGCCACCGCGCCTCGCGCAGCGCCCAGGGCGCGCCTGGCTTCCTGCCCCGGTCCGTGCTGCGAGGAGCTGTTGGCCCACAGGCCTGAGAGCACCGGCAGCATGGCCGCGATGACCGCAGGCGCGGGCGGCGTGGTGGCGTTGTGGTCGAGGTAGATCATGGTGATGGCCAGAGCGTCGTCAATTCAGTTCAGGGCCAGAACTGGCGTTCGTTGTCCACGCACAGGGCGTCGAGCAGCTCGTCCAGCGGTTCATCCTGAAACCGTGGCACCCAGGCGCCACGGGCATGGTCACGCGCCGACAGGCTCCAGCGCTGGCCCGCGCCGGGCGCCAGCAGCGCGATGTCGATCACGCCGCCGCTGGGGTCCACGTTGCGCGAGCAGCACGGGCTCTGGATGCGAAAGCTGTCGCCTTCGCGCAGCACCAGCGGCTGCACATAGCGGTAACGCACGCGCTCACGCAGTGCCCGCTCCAGGCGGTGCAGCATGAAGTCGCGAACCTGGCCGCTGGCAGAGGCAGCCACCGCCACCGCCGTGTTCACAGTCCGTCCTCGGTCTCCGGCAGCAGTCCGTGCGGCGCGGGAACCAGTTCAATTTCCAGGCAGCCGACCACGCAGCCGTCGAACTCCACCAGGTACACCGGCTCGTTCAGATCCGACGCATGGCCGATATTGACGATTTCGCCGACCGAGCCGCGTGCGGCCAGCAGCGCGTCCACCGCGCGCTCCGGGTGGCTGCCGTCGTTGACCAAGTCATCCAGCGCAATCACGCGCTGGCCCCAGGCGTAGGCCGGTTCGCGGGGCTCGACACCCGGCATGGCGTTGGCATTCACATTGGCGTTCATGACTTCTCCTCAAGTGGTTGGGCATTTCCGAGTGTCTGCAGCACGCCGGCTTTTGCGCCGAGCTGCTCCAGCACGTCGTCGGGCAGGTTGTCCAGCGTGCAAAGCTCCTTGGCCCGCATCCCCACGCGGTGGCCGGAATCAACAAAGTCCACGGCGTAGATGTAGAACTGCTGCAAAAAGGTGTTGATGTTGATGACGTAGCCGATCTCGCCCTTGTTGACCAGCACTTCGCCGATGTCGCGGCCGTTGTAGGTGCCGTCGTTGCGGATGACCGAGCGCGCAATCACCCGCTCGCCATACTTGAAGCGCGGCGGCGAGGCAAGTTCAATTTCGTTGTCATCGCGGTTGATATCAGCCATGTGCCACTCCCAGTTGAATTACCTCGTGCCCCAGCCGCTCGGCAACGGTCTGGCGAACTTCAGAATCTTCGTCGCCCTGCAAGGCCGCCAGCACGGCCGCATCGCCGCGCTGGGCCACTTCCCAGCGCACGCGCCAGTCGGTGTCGGCCGCCAGGCGGGACAGCAGCGGCGCGGGCAGGCGCTCGGCGACGATGCGGCGCACCTCGACTTCGGTGTCGTCGGCCATGCGCAGCAGGGCCGGCATCTCCAGGCGCTGGGCCACGCGCATGCGCACGGCCCGGTCGCGGTCGCTGGTCATGAGGGGCAAAAGGGCCAGCGGCATGCGCAACGCCACCAGTTCGCGCACGCCATAGTCTTCATCGTTGCGCATGCTGGCCAGCGCCGTGGGCGACAGGCGCTGCGCGACACGGATGCGCACTTCGCGATGCGGGTCGTTGGCCAGCCGGATCAGCTGCGCCAGCGGCAGGCGCAGCGCGATTTGCAGGCGCACGGTCTCGTCGGGGTCATCGACCATCGCCAGCAGGCGAAACACGCTGGCATGGCGCGCGGCAATGGCGCGCACTTCAAAATAGGGATGCTCCAGCTGCGCATCGCCCAAATCGGGATGCCAGTTGAAAAATCGGTCGATGCGCCGGGCATAGACATCCTGCATGCAGGCGTGGCCGGGCTCGCAGCCCTGCTCGCCCGGCTGAGTGCGCAAGGCCGCATAGCAGCAGTCACCGCATTGGAGCGGCCCGCCCTGCCAGTGCTGGGGGGCAATGTCGCCCGCCGGGGCGCGCGAACTGGTTCCGCCCAATGCGGTTCCCCTAAAAGGGGCGCCCGGCGTGTTCATAGCGCCGGTCCGATGCCACTCCAGCCGCGCACCGGGTAGGCTGAAAGTGAATCTTCGGCCTCGCCGGCCTCATGGCGGGCCAGCACCTGCGACAGCAAGGCGCCGCCCACCCGGTCCTGCGGGTCCAGGCGACGCAACTCGCCGAGCATCAGCCGGGCTTCTTCAAAGTCGTCCAGCCGCAGGTTCAGATAGGCCAGGCCCTTGAGGGTAAACAGGTAAAAGCGCACGGCGGCATCATCGCGCGCCGCCTCATCGCTGGGCGGATGATCGCCAAAATCGGGGCCAAGCGCATTGCGCGCAATCGCCAGCGCATCTTCGCCGGCGGCGCGCGCCAGGGCCAGCTGGTGGCCATAAAAGTAAAAGCGGTACAGCGCAATCAGCGGCACCGGGTGGCGGGGCGCCGCCGCCCGGGCCTGCTCCAGCAAGGGCAGCGCCTGCTGCGGCAGATGGCGCAGCAGCCCGGCCTGTTTGATCAGCGCCTCGACCTGCGGGCTCAAGCCGCCGCCGATGGCGCTGTCGGCAAACGCCGCCAGGTTGTCGTCAAAGCCCAGGCTTGCTGCATCCATGGAACTGCCCCTTGGGTGCTGGTCGCTCAGGAAGCCAGGATCGGGGCGGCCGGACGGCCACGGCCGATGGCGCTGATCTCGATCCTGGTCACGCCGGACGGGGGCGCCGCCGTTTCAGCGCTGCTGCAGCCGCAGGCGGCCTGGTTGGGATTGATGAAGGACAGGCCCGACTGGGTCGCCGTTTCCGTGAAATCAATCGTGATGCCTTCGAGCATCAGGCGGCTTTCGGCGCCCAGGAACAGACGCACGCCACCGACTTCGAGCATTTGCTCGCCCGTCTGGGGAGCCGCCTCGGCGCTGAACTCTGACGAGTAACCCGAGCAGCCGCCCGGGGTCACGGCCAGGCGCAAACCGGCGCCCGCAGGCAGGCCGGAGAAACGCACGATGCGATTGATGAACTTCGCGGCGGCGGGGGTGATGGTGACTTTGGGCAGCATGGTTTAAATCCTTTTGTAAGGCGGAATCAGATCTTGACGATGCAGCCATCCACCGGGCAAACGGCGATGCACTGAGGCTCATCAAAGTGACCCTCGCAGTCGGTGCATTTTTTCGGGTCGATGACGTAGGTGCCGCCTTTTTCGCGGATGGCGACATTCGGGCATTCAGGCTCGCAGGCGGAGCAGGCGGTGCAGGTGGAGGCGATGATCTTGAGTGGCATGGTGGGTCTCCGATAAGGTTGGGGGTGAAAAACTTTAGGCGGCTTCGGCCAGACCGGTGAAAGCGCCCTGGCGAATCTGCGCGTCGCCACGGTTCTGGTGAACCACGGCGCCGCTGGCGATGCGGCTGCGGTAGTCGTTGAACCAGCCCAGCGCGGCTTTTTCAATGAACTCGCCGACATACTGGTCAACCGCCTCGATGCCGGCGGCGGTCAGGTCATCCTTCGGGCAGGCGCCGATCTTGGCGACCAGCACCGCATGGCAGTCGTTGATGGCGCGAACCACCGATGGCAGCTGCTCGTCGTCGCCCTCGCCGCCCTGGCAATACTGGTCCACGCGGCGGTGGCCGACGAACAACGCTTCGGCGGCCGAGACCTGAAAGACCTGGAATTCAGTGACGTGGCCGAAGTGCTCGTTGACGCGGCCGCCGCCCTTGGTGGCCACGGCCACCAGAACCTGCAGGTCATCGCCGGCCATCAGCGCGCTGGACGCAGCCAGCGCTTCCTGCTTGGCGGCATGCTGGGCCTGGCGCTCGACCTCGACCTTGTCCTGGTAAGTCTTGCGCTTGCCCAGGTCATAAACGACTTCCATCTGCTCTAACTTGTCCATGGTGAACTCCTCGCTGCGGTCTTCGCCCAGCAGGCCGACGGCATCGGCGCGGCACTGGCGGCAGTGGCGCATCAGGTTGGCGCCGCCCATGCAGGCGTCCTGCACGGCTTTCAGCTCGGAAGCCGACGGGCCGCGCTGGCCGGTCAGGCCGAACACCGTGCCATGCTCGGCTTCGGAGATCAGCGGCATGATGTTGTGCAGGAAGGCGCCGCGCTTCTTGACTTCGCGGTTCACTTCGATCAGGTGCTCGTCGTTGATGCCGGGAATCAGCACCGAGTTGATCTTGGTCAGCACGCCGCGCGCGGTGAGCATCTCCAGGCCCTTCATCTGCTGCTCGTGCAATATCCTGGAGGCTTCATAGCCGGTGATGCGCTTGTGGTTCCAGAAAATCCACGGATAGATTTTTTCGCCGATGGCCGGATCGACCATGTTGATGGTGATGGTGACGTGGTCGATGTTGTACTGGCAGATTTCATCGACCAGCTCGGGCAGCGCCAGGCCGTTGGTGGACATGCACAGCTTGATGTCGGGCGCCTGCTCCTGCAGCATGCGGAAGGTGTCGAAGGTCTTTTTCGGGTTGGCCAGCGAATCGCCGGGGCCGGCCACGCCAAGCACCGTCATTTGCGGAATCTCGCTGGCCACGGCCACGACCTTCCTGACGGCCTGCTCGGGCGTCAGCTTTTGCGAGACCACGCCGGGGCGCGATTCGTTGCTGCAGTCGTATTTGCGGTTGCAGTAATTGCACTGGATGTTGCAGGCCGGCGCCACGGCGACGTGCATCCGGGCGTAGTGGTGGTGGGCTTCTTCGGAGTAGCAAGGGTGGTTCTTGACCTTGTCCCAGATCTCTAGCGGCATGTCGTCGGGGCCGGCTGACGTTCCGCAAGTGGCCTTGCTTTCGTCATCGAGCGTATCGCAGCCGCCACTGCTTTTCGGCAGTTCGAGTGCGGCCCCCAGGGGTTTGATCTGACCTATGCTGACATAGGTTGTGGCGGGCATGGAACCGGTGTTTGCGCTTGCTTGCATGGAAACCCTTTCGCGACCGACCATGGCCGCATGGGAGTTCTATAGCTAAATCCATGCCAGCTAAAAAATCCTTATAAATCAATGAGTTGAAGGATTTGTCGGATGTGTCACATGCGACATGGCGCACAATTTTTTCAAGCTGTTGTCAGTGATGCGACAAAGGCCACAAGACTCTGTGGCGCTTCGTGGTTGGGCTGGCTTTGCGTGGTTGGGCTGGCCGGGAGTCGCCCGGCAGCGACTCACTTTTCTTTGCTTCGCCAAAGAAAAGTAAGCAAAAGAAAGGCGACCCGCAGTCCGAGTCCCTACGCTTCGCTTCGGGCAACCTGCGCTACGCCACAAAAGCGGGGGTCCGCGCAAACTCGCTTCGCTCAAACAGCGCGCGGCCCTGATCCCGCTTTTGCGGCGCAGCACAGGCCCGGCCAGGACGGGTTTGGGGTCGGATTCGGAGTCGGAGTCGGGAGCAGAGCGCGCATGGCGCGCTCTGCGTATTCGGCTGTTGGGCTGCTGGTATTGGTTTTTTCCCCGAGCCCCCTTCTGTCAGCGCTGAGGAGCGGAAGGCCAGACGGATCAGGGCTCGTGCTTGTTTGAGGCGATAGCCGAGTTTGCACGAGACCCCGGCTGGACTGAGCACCGCAGGGTGCCCGAAGCGAAGCGTAGGGTCGCAGACAGTAGGGTCGCCTTTTCTTTGCTTACTTTCTTTTGGCGAAGCAAAAGAAAGTGAGTCGCCGCCGGGCGACTCCCGGCCAGCCCAACCCAGAAGCGCCAACCCAGCCACAAATCAAGCACAGGATTTCGCAAAAGCCTCAAGCCAAGCGCCAGCCCGCAGCATGCACTGAATAATTAAGAAATTACAAGCGTTTCAGTGCTCTTGCGCAATAAGGACGGTCGTGAGCAGCTATCAATAAAGGAGTAAAAAAGCAGCGACCACCAAACCAGCCTGAAAAACCACTCAAAACTTGCGCACTTCGATGTCGTGCTTTTGCAGCGCGTAGCCCATCTGGCGTGGCGATATCTTCAGCAGGCGGGCCGCCTTGGCCTGAACCCAGCCGCAGCGCTCCATCGCCCAGACCAGCCGTTCGCGCTCGCCGTCGGGCTTGCCATCGTCGGTTCGGGTAAGCGCCTCATCGGACTCATCCATGCCATCGTCGAAAGCGGTGGCTTGCGGCCTGGAATCGGCGGGTAGCGGCAGGCCGGCGTTGCCGCCGGCATCGGAACGCGGCGGGACCATAGGCACTTCGGTGATTGGAATGTCGGCCAGTCGCGCGGGACGCACCGCGTCGATGCGTTCGTTGTGATGCAGCACCTGGGTCAGGCAGCGGTTGCTCTGGCATGGAAACGCCAGATCGTTGATGACGTTGTCATGCGTCATGGTGGCCGTGCGTTCGACGCAGTTCTCCAGCTCGCGCACGTTGCCGGGCCAGTAGCAGCTGCTCAGCACCCGCATGGCGGCCGGGCTGAACTGGATGGCGCGCACGTTCTCGCGGTTGAAGCGCGCCAGGAAATGCCCAGCCATCGCCGGAATGTCCTCGCGCCGCTCCCGCAGCGGCGGCAGCTGGATGCTGACCACGTTGATGCGGTAGTAAAGATCGGCGCGGAACTCGCCAGCCTGCACCATGCGCTCAAGGTTACGGTTGGTGGCCAGAATCAGCCGCACATCCACCTTGACCGGGGCCGAGCCACCGACCCGCTCGAATTCACGCTCCTGCAGCACGCGCAGCAGCTTGGCCTGGAACGCGGCTGAAATATCGCCGATTTCGTCCAGGAACAGCGTGCCGCCATGCGCCAACTCGAAGCGGCCCTTGCGCTGGCCCTGCGCGCCGGTGAAGGAGCCTTTCTCGTGGCCGAACAGCTCACTTTCAAGCAGCGATTCGGTCAGCGCCGCACAGTTGACACAGACAAAGGCTTCGCGCTTGCGCGGCGAAAGGTTATGAATCGCGCGCGCAATCACCTCCTTGCCGGTGCCGCTCTCGCCGCGCAGCAGCACCGTGGTGCGCGCCGGCGCGACCTGGTGGACCTGCTCGAACACGTCCTGCATCGGCGCGGAAATACCGACCACCTGCTCGATCTGCTTGCTGGGCTTGAGCACCTTGTGCATGCGGCGCACCTCGTCCTGCAGGCTGTCGTGCGCGGCACTGACGCTGCGGTTCAGCAGCAGCGCCTGCCCCATGAGCGTGGCGACCATCTTGAGCAGCTGAAGGTTGTCGGAGAATCCGCGACGCTCACCGGGGTTCAGGCAGTCGATGGCCAGCACGCCAACGGTTCGGCGGTCGGCGCGAATGGGCGTGACCAGCATGGCAACGCCAACTCCCGGGGACTGGTCGGCGCCGCCCGTGCGATTGAGAAACAGCGGCTCGGCGTTCACGTCGGGCACCATGACCTGAATGCCATTGGCATAGACCCGGCCGACGATTCCTTCGCCGGACTGGAACTGCAGGCGCTGCTGCTCCTCGCGCGTGAGGCCCACGGCGCACAGACCGCGCAGCCGGCCTTCGGGCTCACCAATCACCACGAAGGCACGACGCCAGTCAAAGGCCTGCACCAGATAGTTCAATGCTTCGCGAAAGGTCTTGGCAACGTCCAGCGAAGTGGCCAGCGTCTTGCTGACTTCATAAACCGCATTCAGCTCGCGCCGAGCTTCAGTCATTTGTGTATTCACCATGTTGAGTCCCGGTTTTGTGCAACATAGGGCCTGCCGCATCGAACCGCCTGGCGCCCGGACCCTGATCTGCACCAGCAACGGGACTCGGTGACGATGCAACGGTCTCAAGAATAACTCATGCAAGAAACGTACCAAATACACCAAACATGATGAGGGATTGTGAAATCCACGCCACATGCCTGTTTCCGACAAACAAGACAAGCGGGCGGCGCCCTTGAGCGCCGATGGCATACAAAAACAACAATCAACAGACCAAAGTCAGCGTTTCAAGCGACAAAACGCATGGCACCGAAATTGCGGTACAGGGATGTCTCACCTCTCATTCCAGGAGCCTGCCATGACGGACCTCAGTCGCGACAAAGCCACCCACCGGGCGCCCCAGCCCGTGTACCTTGACTATGCGGCCACCACCCCGGTGGACCGCCGCGTCGCCAGCAAAATGATGCCCTACCTGACGGAGCTTTACGGCAACCCGGCCAGCCGCTCCCATGCCTACGGCTGGGCGGCCGACGAAGCCGTGGAACTGGCCCGCGAACAGGTCTGCGCGCTGATCAATGCCGACCCGCGCGAAATCGTCTGGACCTCGGGCGCCACCGAATCGAACAACCTGGCCATCAAGGGCGCGACCCATTTCTACAAGGCCAAGGGCAAGCACCTGGTCACGCTGGCGACCGAGCACAAGGCGGTCCTGGACAGCATGCGCGAACTGGAACGCGAAGGCTACGAAGTCACGGTGCTGCCGGTGCTGGCCAGCGGACTGCTGGACCTGGCGGTGTTTGAAGCCGCGCTGCGTCCCGACACGGTGCTGGCCTCGGTGATGTTCGTCAACAACGAAACCGGCGTGATCCAGGACATCGCCGCCATCGGCGCGATTTGCCGCGCCAAGGGCGTGATATTGCATGTCGATGCCGCGCAGGCCGCCGGCAAGGTGGTGATTGACCTGGAGCAATTGCCGATTGACCTGATGTCGCTGTCGGCGCACAAGATCTACGGCCCCAAGGGCGTTGGCGCTTTGTACGTGCGGCGCAAGCCCCGCATCCGCATCGACGCCCAGATGCACGGCGGCGGCCACGAGCGCGGCATGCGCTCGGGCACCCTGCCCACGCACCAGATCGTCGGCATGGGCGAGGCCTTCTGGCTGGCCCGCGAATGCATGGCCGCCGACAACGCCCGCATTGCCATGCTGCGCGAGCGGCTCTGGGCCGGCTTCCTGAAGATGGATGCCGTGGTGCTCAACGGCGATGCCGACCACCGCGCCGTGCAGTACCTGAACGCCAGCTTCAACTATGTCGAGGGCGAGTCGCTCTTGATGGGCATCAAGGGCGTGGCCGTGTCATCGGGCTCGGCCTGCACCTCGGCCAGCCTGGAGCCCAGCTATGTGCTGCGCGCCATGGGCCGCAGCGACGAACTGGCCCACAGCTCGGTGCGCTTTTCCATCGGCCGCTTCACCACGGTGGAAGACATAGATTTCACGATTGAACAGGTCACCCAGGTTGTGACCAGGCTGCGCGCCATGAGCCCGCTCTGGGACATGGTGCAGGCCGGCGTCGATCTCAGCACCATCCAGTGGTCAGAACACTGAGTCCGGATTCAACCCGCCCGTCCATCCCCACTGTTCATCCCTACTTCTTACGGAGAATTTTTATGGCATACAGCGATAAGGTCGTTGACCACTACGAAAACCCGCGCAATGTTGGCGCCTTCGAGGCCGGAGACGACAGCGTTGGCACCGGCATGGTCGGCGCGCCCGCCTGCGGCGATGTGATGCGGCTGCAGATCCGCGTCAACGCCGAGGGCGTGATCGAGGACGCCAAGTTCAAGACCTACGGCTGCGGCTCGGCCATCGCCTCCAGCTCGCTGGTGACGGAATGGGTGCGCGGCCGCACGCTGGACGAAGCCCTGGCCATCAAGAATTCCGACATCGCCGAAGAGCTGGCCCTGCCGCCGGTCAAGATCCACTGCTCCATCCTGGCCGAAGACGCCATCAAGGCCGCCGTGGCCGACTTCCGCGCGCGCCACCCGGCCGGCTCCGGCGCCGCCACGATCCTGACCGAGCAGCCCGTCTGCGCCTCCAGCACGCCCGCCCCCACTCTCTAACTCTCTAACCCCCATCCTCCGCCCACGGCACCGCCCACAAAGGAATCCAAAATGGAAGCAGCTCTGAACATTGCCAGCCCCACCCTGCCCGGCGTCATGCCCGGTCAGCTGGAATTCACGACCTCGGCCGCCGCCAAGGTGGCCGAACTGATCGTCGAGGAAGGCAACCCCGACCTAAAGCTTCGCCTGTACGTCACCGGCGGCGGCTGCTCGGGGTTTTCCTATGGCTTTGCCTTCGACGACCAGACCGCCGAGGACGACACGCTGATCGTCACCGAAGGCGTGGCGCTGGTGGTCGATGCCATGAGCCTGCAGTACGTGCTGGGCGCGCGCGTCGATTTTGAAGACGGCCTGGAAGGCTCGCGCTTCGTGATTCACAACCCCAACGCCCAGTCCACCTGTGGCTGCGGCAGTTCATTTTCCGTTTAAGAGGCCAGGCCATGAGTATTTCCCTGACGCCTGCGGCGGCGCGCCACGTCGAAAAATCCCTGGCCAAGCGCGGCAGCGGCATCGGCCTGCGCCTGGCTGTCAAGACCAGCGGCTGCTCGGGCTTTGCCTACGCGCTCGAATTCGTCGATGCGATGACCGCCGACGACCAGGCCTTTGAAACGCATGGCACGAAGATCATCATCGACTCGCGCAGCCTGGCCATGCTGGACGGCACCGAACTCGACTTCGTGCGTGAAGGCCTGAACGAAGGCTTCAAGTTCAACAACCCGAACGCCAAGGCCAATTGCGGCTGCGGCGAGAGCTTCGCTGTTTAAGGGTCCACAACATGGCACTGATGCAAATCGCCGAGCCCGGCCAGAGCGCCGCACCGCACCAGCACCGTCTGGCCGCCGGTATCGACCTGGGTACCACCAACTCGCTGATCGCTACCGTGCAAAGTGCCGTGGCACGTGCCCTGCCCGACGAGAACGGCGCCTTGCTGCTGCCCTCGGTCGTTCGTTACCTGGCCGGCGGCGGCATTGAGCTGGGCCATGAGGCGCAAGACAGCCAGGCCGATGACCCCGAAAACACCATTGTCTCGGTCAAGCGCTTCATGGGCCGCAGCCTGTCGGATCTGAAGGAAGCCGCCGGTCTGCCCTACCGCTTTACCGACGGCGCCGGCATGCTGGGCATCTCGACCATCGCGGGCGAACGCTCGCCGGTGCAGGTGTCGGCTGAAATTCTGACCGCCCTGCGCGAACGCGCCGAAGCCACGCTGGGCGGCCCGCTGGCGGGCGTCGTGATCACCGTTCCCGCCTACTTCGACGACGCGCAGCGCCAGGCCACCAAGGACGCGGCCCGGCTGGCCGGCCTCACGGTGCTGCGCCTGCTCAACGAGCCAACGGCCGCCGCCATTGCCTACGGTCTGGACAAGGCCGCCGAAGGCACGTTTGCGATTTACGACCTGGGCGGCGGCACGTTTGACATTTCCATCCTCAGCCTGACCAAGGGCGTGTTCGAGGTGCTGGCCACCGGCGGCGACTCCGCGCTGGGCGGCGACGACTTCGACCATGCCATTGCCGGCTGGTTCTGCGCGCAGCACGGCATTGCCGGCCTGGCCGCCCTGGCGCCCGGCCAGCAGCGCAGCCTGCTGGCCGCCAGCCGCAAAGCCAAGGAAACGCTTTCCGATGCCGAAACGGCTGAACTGTCACTGAACCGTGCCGAAGGCGACGCGCTCCAGGGCATACTTTCCCGCGCCCGGTTTGCCGAACTCGGCGCCCCGCTGGTCGCCCGCACCATGTCCGCCACGAAACGGGCGCTGCGCGACGCCAAGCTGGGCATTGCCGACATCACCGGCGTGGTGCTGGTCGGCGGCTCGACCCGCATGCCGATTGCCCGCGACGCGGTGCATGAATTCTTTGGCCGCGAGCCGCTGGTCGATATCGACCCCGACCAGGTGGTCGCCATCGGCGCGGCCCTGCAGGCCAATGTGCTGGCCGGCAACAGCCCGGGCGGCGACGAATGGCTGCTGCTGGACGTGTGCCCGCTGTCGCTGGGCATCGAAACCATGGGCGGGCTGGTCGAGAAAATCATTCCGCGCAACTCCACCCTGCCGATTGCCCGCGCCCAGGAATTCACCACCTTCAAGGATGGCCAGACCGCGATGTCGCTGCATGTCCTGCAGGGCGAGCGCGAAACCGTGGCCCATTGCCGCTCGCTGGCACGGTTCGAACTGCGCGGCATTCCGCCCGCCATGGCCGGCGCGGTGCATATTCGTGTCAGTTTCCAGATTGATGCCGACGGGCTGCTGTCGGTCACAGCGCGTGACCCCGCCTCGGGTGTTGAAGCCCACATCGAGGTCAAGCCCTCCTATGGCCTGGCCGACAACCAGATCACGGCCATGCTGCAAGATGCCATCGGCTCGTCGCAGGAAGACATGCTGCTGCGCTCACTGCGCGAGGCCCAGGTCGATGCGCGCCGCATGTTAGATGCCACCGAAGCTGCGCTGAAGGAAGACGCAGCGCTGCTGTCGGCGTCAGAGCTGATTGCCATCCGCCAGGCCATGTTCATGGTCGCGGACATGCTGGAAACCCAGGCGCCGGTTGAAGAACTGCGCGTCAGGACGACCCAGCTCGGCGCCGTCACCGACGAATTTGCCGCCCGGCGCATGAACGCCTCCATCCGCAAGGCGCTGGCCGGACGCGCCATGGACAGCCTGGCTTAAAGCGTCAAGGCCACGAGTGCTCCCTTACCAGAAAGCCCCCACCATGCCCCTCGTCCACCTGCTGCCCCACCCCGACCTGTGCCCCGAGGGCCGCGACCTGGAAGTCAGGCGCGGCGCCTCGCTCTGCGAAAGTTTGCTGACTGCCGGCGTGGCCATCGAGCATGCCTGCGAGATGGTGGCCGCCTGCGCCACCTGCCATGTGTACGTGCGCGAAGGCGGCGCGTCGCTGAAAGAGCCCGACGACGAGGAAAACGACCAGCTCGACAACGCCTGGGGCCTGGATGCCCAGTCGCGCCTGGCCTGCTGCATCAAGGTCAAGGACACCAACCTGACCATCGAGTTTCCGCGCCACACACGCAATCATGCGCGGGAGCATTGAGGGTTTTTCGGAGTTTCGGTTCTCTTTGACATCCTCCCCTGCCTGAAAGCAGAGGATTCCTACGGCGCTAGACATGAGTTGCTTCGAGGGCTTCAAGCAGCCCTACGCAGGCCTGGGTTCATCGCGCGGCATCAGCCGGCTGATGGAATCGGCACCACATTGTCGCTGCCGGGCGCGCCGAAAGCCTGCCGTTTCAGCACATGCAGCTGGTCGCGAACCCGGGCGGCTTTTTCAAACTCCAGGTTTTTCGCGTGTTCAACCATCTGCTTTTCAAGGCGCTTGATTTCGCGTGCGATGTCTTTCTCGCTCATGTCCTCGACCAGCGCCTTTTGCATTTCGAGCTTTTCGGCTTCCTTGCCGGATTTCTCGGAATACACGCCGTCGATCAAATCCTTGATGCGCTTGACGATGCTGCGCGGCGTGATGCCGTGCAGGGTGTTGAACGCCAGCTGCTTGTTACGCCTGCGCTCGGTTTCGCCCATCGCCATTTTCATCGAGTCGGTGATCCGGTCGGCATACAAAATGGCGCGGCCGTTGAGGTTTCGGGCAGCACGGCCAATCGTCTGGATCAGGCTTCGTTCCGAGCGCAAAAAACCTTCCTTGTCGGCATCCAGAATCGCCACCAGCGAAACTTCCGGAATGTCCAGCCCCTCGCGCAGCAGGTTGATGCCGACCAGCACATCAAAAGTACCCAGGCGCAGGTCACGCAGAATTTCAACCCGCTCGACCGTCTCCACATCGCTGTGCAGATAGCGCACCTTCACGCCGTTCTCGGTCAGGTAATCGGTCAACTGCTCGGCCATGCGCTTGGTCAGCGTGGTGATCAGCACCCGTTCATTGATTTCCACACGAATCCGGATTTCCTGCAGCACGTCATCGACCTGATGCGTCGCGGGGCGCACTTCAACCTGCGGGTCCACCAGCCCTGTCGGCCGGACAAGTTGCTCCACGACCTGCCCGGCATGCTCTTTTTCATACGCGGCCGGCGTCGCGGAGACGAAAATCGCCTGCCTGACCTTGGACTCGAACTCCTCGAACTTGAGCGGCCGGTTGTCCAGCGCGCTGGGCAGGCGAAAGCCGTACTCGACCAGCGTGGTCTTGCGCGCCCGGTCGCCGTTGTACATGGCGTTGAGCTGGCCGATCATGACGTGGCTTTCGTCGAGGAACATCACCGAGTCCTTCGGCAGGTAGTCGCACAGCGTCGAGGGCGCCGAGCCCGGCGCCGAAGCGCTCAGGTGCCGGGTGTAGTTTTCAATCCCCTTGCAGTGGCCGATTTCACCCAGCATTTCCAGGTCGAACCGGGTGCGCTGCTCGATGCGCTGGGCTTCGATCAGCTTGCCGTCGGCAATGAACTGCCCTACCCGCTCGGACAATTCGAGCTTGATGGTTTCCACCGCCGCCAGCACCTTGTCGCGCGGCGTGACGTAATGGCTTTTCGGATAGACCACAAAACGCGGGATTTTCTGGCGGATGCGCCCGGTCAGCGGGTCAAACAGCTGCAGCGATTCAATCTCGTCGTCAAACAGCTCGATGCGAATCGCCAGCTCGGAATGCTCGGCCGGGAAAATGTCGATCACATCGCCGCGCACGCGGAAAGTGCCGCGCGCAAAATCAGCTTCGTTCCGGCTGTACTGCATGCGGATCAGCCGTGCAATCACGTCGCGCTGGCCCATCTTGTCGCCAGTGCGGGCAATGAAACGCATCTGGGTGTAATCCTCGGGCGCGCCAATGCCGTAAATCGCGCTGACAGTGGCCACGATGATGGTGTCGCGGCGCTCCAGCACGCTTTTGGTCGCCGACAGCCGCATCTGCTCGATGTGCTCGTTGATGGCCGAGTCTTTTTCGATGAACAGATCGCGCTGCGGTACATAGGCCTCGGGCTGGTAGTAGTCGTAGTAGCTGACGAAATACTCGACCGCGTTTCTCGGGAAAAACTCGCGGAATTCGCTGTACAGCTGGGCGGCCAGCGTCTTGTTCGGCGCAAACACAATCGCCGGCCGGCCCAGCCGCGCAATCACATTGGCCATGGTGAAGGTCTTGCCGGAGCCGGTCACGCCCAGCAGGGTTTGAAAGGCCTCACCGTCGCGCACGCCCTCGACCAGCTTGTCGATGGCCTGCGGCTGGTCACCTGCCGGCAGGTAGGGCTGAAACAACTCAAACGGCGAATCAGGAAAACGGATGAACTGGCCCACGCCGGCTGAATCCGCTGCTTCAGGAATGACTTCCATTGTTTCTGGCATAAAACCTCAATTCAAGCCCCGTTAAAATTCGGGGCAATTAAACACATTACGACATTCGGGCAAAAATGGGAATTACAACCCCCTGACTGGCCGACGAACACATCACTGCCGGCATGAAAACCGGTCAACCCAGCCTGGCTTCAGGCGAATTTTCACCCTCTGAGGATACTTTCATGTCTTTGTTTACCGCCGTCGAAATGGCACCGCGCGACCCGATTCTGGGCCTGAACGAGCAATTTGCCGCCGACACCAACCCTGCCAAGGTCAACCTGGGCGTGGGCGTGTATTACGACGACAACGGAAAACTCCCGCTGCTCGAATGCGTTCAGGCCGCTGAAAAACAGATGATGGAAGCGCCCAAGGCGCGTGGCTACCTGCCGATTGACGGCATTGCCGCTTACGACGCTGCCGTCAAGGGCCTGGTGTTTGGCGCCGACAGCGAGCCCGTCACGTCGGGCCGGGTCGCCACCGTGCAGTGCATCGGCGGCACCGGCGGCCTGAAGGTCGGCGCCGACTTCCTTAAACACCTGAACCCCGATGCCAAGGTGCTGATCAGCGACCCGAGTTGGGAAAACCACCGCGCCCTGTTCACCAACGCCGGCTTCACGGTCGAAAGCTATCCCTACTACGACGCGGCCACGCGCGGCATCAACTTCGCCGGCATGCTGGCAGCCCTCAATGCCGCGCCCGCCGGCACCATCGTCGTGCTGCACGCCTGCTGCCACAACCCGACCGGCTACGACATCACCGCCGCCCAGTGGGACGAAGTGGTTGCCGCCGTCAAGGCCAACAACCTGGTGGCATTCCTGGACATGGCCTACCAGGGCTTTGGCTACGGCTTGGCCGAAGACGGCGCGGTGATTGGCAAGTTTGTCGCCGCCGGCCTGAACTTTTTCGTGTCGACCTCGTTTTCCAAGAGCTTCAGCCTGTACGGCGAACGCGTCGGTGGATTGAGCGTGCTGTGCGAGAGCAAGGAAGAAGCCAGCCGCGTGCTGAGCCAGCTCAAGATCGTCATCCGCACCAACTACAGCAACCCGCCGATTCATGGCGGCATGGTGGTGGCCATGGTGCTGGACACGCCCGAGCTGCGTGCCCTGTGGGAAAAGGAACTCGGCGAGATGCGGGTGCGCATCAAGGCCATGCGCCAAAAGCTGGTCGATGGACTGAAGGCCGCCGGCGTAAAGGAAGACATGAGCTTCATCACGAAGCAAATCGGCATGTTCAGCTATTCGGGCTTAGCCAAGGACCAGATGGTTCGTCTGCGCAATGAATTTGGCGTCTATGGCACCGACACCGGCCGCATGTGCGTGGCGGCGCTGAACAGCAAGAACATCGACTATGTTTGCGCCTCGATTGCCAAGGTGATCTAAAGGCTGCCAAGCGTCTGCAAGGACGCTTGACGCGCTTGAAGCAAGTTCTGATTTCGAAGATCAGAAACAGGCGCAAGCTTCAATAGCTCAGCCGGGCAATGGAGCGCAGCACGTCGGGCGTGGTGCTGGGGAGTCCAAAAAACTCCAGATACGCGGGGATTTGCTCGAACAGCATGTCCGAGCCCACCTGCACCCGGCAGCCGCGCGCCTGCGCGGCCCCCAGAAAAGCAGTCATCTCGGTTTTCATCACCACCTCGCCCACAAAGGTAGCGGGGGCGATGCGCGACACGTCCATCGGCATCGCGTCGCCTTCGTTCATGCCCATGGGCGTGGCGTTGACCACCAGGTCAAAGCCTGCGGGGTCGTTGGAGCCGACCACGACGTCAAGCGCCGGATAGTGCTGGCGCAGACGCTCGCCCAAGCTCTGCGCGGAAGGCCCATGAACATCAAACAGGCTCAGTGCCGCCACCCCGGCCGCAGCCAGCGACGCCGCAATGGCCGAGCCCACGCCGCCGCTGCCCACCACCAGCGCCCGGGCGCCCTTGAGCGTCAGGCCCTTGCGCAGCACGCCGCGCACAAAGCCTTCGCCGTCAAACATGTCGCCCTGCAGGCGGCCGTCGGCAGTGCGGCGCACGGCATTGCACGAACCGGCAATCGCGGCCGTGGGAAACACCTCGTCCAGCAAGCCAACGGTGGTGACCTTGTGCGGCATGGTGATGAGCGCGCCCCGGATGTTGGCGAGCTTGAAAACCGCGCGCAGAAAATCCGGGTAGTCCTGCGCCTGACAGCCCATGGGAACGACGATGGCGTTGACGCCGGCTTTTTCAAACCAGGGGTTGTAAATCATCGGCGCCTTGAAGGCGTGGGTGGGGAAGCCGATGTGGGCAATGATTTCAGTGTTTCCGTTGATCATGTTGTTCTCCTTGATGTTAATCAGTGCCGCTTTACTGTTGCGCCTGGCGCCACTGCGCCATCGCCGCCAGACGCGACGGGGCGTTCGGCGCGCCATAGCCGGCGTAGCCCCGGCGTCGCTCGACCAGTTCGAAATGGAAACGGTCGTCAAACGGCGTGAGGTACAAATGCAGGAACTCGCCACCGTCCGCTTCGCGGTCGTACAAGATGCCCAGCTCGCGCATGGCCGCCAGCAAGCCGGCGTCGATGTCGTACCTGGCGAGCAGGTCGTCGTAGTAGTTGGCCGGCACCGGCAGCAGCAGCGCGCCCGATGCCTTGAGTGCGCGTGCCGTTGCCACCAGGTCGGTCACTGCGATGGCAATTTGCTGAACGCCAGCGCCGCGAAAGCTCGACACGGCACGGGACACCGAGGTGTTGTCGCGTTCGGAAACCGTGATGGACACGCGCACTTCACGGTCGGTCGATTCAATCTCGCGGCTCCTGATCACGCCGTAGGGGTCATGCATCACGACGTTGCGCTCGGGCGCCAGGCCCAGCGCCGCACGATGGAACAGCACCCACGGCTCGACCTGCCCGGCCGGCACAGCCTGCACCAGGTGGTCGAAACGTGCCGTATCACCCAGTACACCGCCGTGCAGGGCGGATTCGTCCATCACAAAGTCGGCTTCAAAGGCGTAGCGGCCACCTTGCGGCGCTTCGCAAAAATAGAGCAGGCTGCCGTCGGGTGCGCGCACCGCCGGAATGGTCAGCTCGTTCTGACCCACACGCCCGTTCACACGCGGGCACAGCAAGGCTTCGGCGCGCGCCAGCGCCCCGGCGACATCCGGCGTGGCCAGCGCCACGGCGCAGGCCGAGGTGCCGTGCTGTTCAAAATGGCTGCGGGCAAACGAATCCTCTTCCAGATTGACGATGATGCGCACCTCACCCTGGCCATAAAGATCAACCTTCTTCGAGCGGTGATGGCCGATGCGGTGAAAACCAGTCGCCTTCAGCCACGCGGCCAGCCGGCCGCCTGCGGCCGGGTCCACGGCGAACTCGACGAACGCCCATCCAGTCAGCACGGGCGCTGGCGGCGGTGCGAACAGCGGCGCCTTGCAAGGCGGTGCGTCCTTCGCCCGACTCTGGCGCACCTGGTCTTCGAGCCACAGCAGCGAGCGCCTGGCATCGACCGCATTGGCCCGCGCCGGCGCGGAGCGGAATTCATCGTTGAAGATTTCGAGCGAAAGCGGCCCGCTGTAGCCCGACTCGATCACGGCTGCAGTGAACTTGGTCACCTCCATCTCGCCCTGGCCCGGAAAGCAGCGGTAATGGCGGCTGTGCGTCAACACGTCGGTGTTCACCCAGGGTGCATCGGCCAGCTGGACAAAGAAAATCTTCTCGCCCGGCAGCCTGGCGATGCCGCTCGGGTCGTCGCGCAGCGACAGCGTGTGAAAGCTGTCAAGCGCCAGCCCCATGTGCGGATGGTTGACGCGCTCGACCACGCTCCAGGCCTGGGACCAGAGCTTGATCTTGCTGCCCCAGGCCAGCGCCTCGTAGGCGATGCGCATGCCGCGCCTGCCGGCGTGTTCGGCGAGCTGGTGGAATTGCCCGGCGAGCTGATCGACATCGCCGAGCGCGTCGGGCTGCACGTTCGAGCACACCAGAATCAATTCAGTGCCCAGTTCCTGCATCACGTCGAACTTGCGTTCGGCGCGTTCCAGACTGCGAGCGACCTGCGCGGGCGTGGTGCCGTCGAAATCACGAAACGGCTGGAACATGTCGATGCGCAAGCCCAGGTCCTCGCAAATGCGGCGCACCTCGGCCGGCGTTCCCGGGAACTGCAGCAGGTCGTTTTCAAAGATTTCCACGCCATCGAAATGCGCAGCGGCTGCAGCCTGTAGTTTCTCGCGCAGCATTCCAGACAGTGAGACAGTGGCGATTGAATGGCGCATGGTCAACTCGACTCGGTCAATGATTTGGAAAGATCAGGCCTTGGCGGCCAGCGCTGCCGAATGGCCAGCGCGCAGCCCCAGCAAATAGCTGTCCACGCCGAAGCCGCAAATCTGGCCCCGGACGATTTCGCCGAACACCGAGACATGGCGGAAGGCCTCGCGGGCGTGGATGTTGGACATGTGCAGCTCGACAATCGGGCAGGTCAAAATGGCCAGCGCGTCGCGAATGCCGTAGCTGTAGTGCGTCCAGGCGCCGGCGTTGATCAGCACCGCGTCCACGCCGTCGGTGTAGCCTTGGTGGATGCGCTCGCACATCTCGCCTTCGCTGTTGGTCTGGAAGCATTCCACGTCCGTACCCAACTCTGTACCCAAAGCAGCCAGGCCGGCATTGATCTCGTCCAGCGTGATGGTGCCGTACTGCTTGGGGTCGCGCTTGCCGAACATGTTGTGGTTGATGCCGTGCAGCATGAGAATTTTCATGGGAATCCTTTAAATACAGGTCATTAAGAGAAGGCGTTCCAGTCTGGCGTGCGGAGGGTGGCCCGCTCCTCAAGGGGCTGCTCCTGGCCACGCACGCGAACAGCCTGCAAGCGCTGAACTGCAGACTTGCTTATTTGCTAGCGCGTGCCTGGGCCAGCGCATCCTGCAGGCCCTTGACGGTTTCCTGGCCGACGGAAACAGCGAACTTGGCAACCACGGGGCGCATCTTCTCGCGCAGCTTGTCCACTTCGGCCGGAGCCAGTTCGGTGACCTGCATCCCGCCCTTCTTCACGGCTTCCAGCGCCGTAGTGGCCTGAGCGCGGGCCTGCTGGCGCTGGTAAACGGTGGATTCGGCGGCGGCATCGGAGATGATCTTTTTCTCGGCCGGCGACAGCGTGTCCCAGAACTTCTTGCTGATCAGCACTGATTGCGGGTTGTACTGGTGGTTGGTCAGGGTGAGGTACTTTTGCACTTCAAACAGCTTGTTGGCGGCAATCACGGTGAGCGGGTTTTCCTGCCCGTCAATGGCGCCTTGCTCCAGTGCGGAGTACACCTCGCCAAAGGTCATGGGCGTCGGGTTGGCACCGAGCGTCTTGACCCAGTCCACATTGATGGGCGTGGGAATGACGCGCAGCTTCAGGCCGGCAATGTCTTCGACCTTCACGATGGCGCGCTTGTTGTTGGTGATGTTGCGAAAACCCAGTTCCCAGTAGGTCAGGCCGATCAGGCCCTTGGCATCGAGCTTGGCATGCATCTGCTTGCCGAACGGTCCATCGACCACGGCGTCAGCCTCCTTGCTGTTGCTGAACATGAACGGAAAATCAAACACCGCGAATTCCTTGACCTGACCGGCCAGGTAACTGGTGTTCATCGACGCCATCTCGATGGTGCCGCCCTGCATGGCCGAAATCACCGGGCCGTCGCCACCGAGCACGCCACCGGGGAACAGGTTGACCTTGATCTTGCCGCCGGACTTGGCCGCGACAAGGTCGGCGAACTTGTGCATGCCCATCACCAGCGGATGGCCTTCCGGATTCTGCGTGGTGAACTTGATGGTGCGCTCCTGGGCTGAGGCGATGCCAAAGGCTGCAAAGGCCACAGCAGCGACGATGGTTTTGAGGACTAAACGTTTCATGACTTGTCTCCTAGATTAAAAAAGCAAAGGCGGCTGTACGCTTATTGAATGATGGCGACCAGGCGTGGCGTACCCACGCACGCCCGGCCGCTCGTCTGTGGTGACTCAATAGAACCAGCGGGCCGGCACCATGACGAGCTGCGGGAACGCGACCATCAGGAACATGATGATGAACTGCGCGATCATGAAAGGAATCACGCCCTTGGTCACCTCGTCCATGCTGATCTTGCCGACGCCGGCCACGGCATTGAGCACCGTACCCACGGGCGGGGTGATCAAGCCGATGGCGTTGTTGATGATGAACATCACGCCGAAATACACCGGGTCGATGCCCGCGGCCTTGACCACCGGCATGAGCACCGGCGTCAGGAGCAGGATGGTCGGCGTCATGTCCAGCGCCGTGCCCACGAGCATGGTCAGCAGCATGATCGCCAGCATCAGCAGGCGCGGACTGTCGAGCAGCGGCTGCAGCAGGGCAACGACTTGCGCCGGCAAGTTGGCCACCGTGATCAGCCAGGCCGAGACCATGGCGGCAGCGACCAGGAACATGACCACGGCACAGGTCTTGGCGGCAGACACGAACAGCGGGACCAGCTGCCTGATATTGAGTTCGCGGTAAACGAGCGTCGAAACGAACAGCGAGTACACCGCCGCCACCACAGCCGCTTCGGTCGGGGTGAACACGCCGAACTTCAGGCCGAACACAATGATGAAGGGCAGCACCAAGGCCCAGGTCGCCAGTTTGAGCGCCTCGACCACTTCGGCCGCCGTCTTGCGCGGAGGCGGCACGACCACTTCCTTGCGCACCAGGTACCACCAGGTGGCCACCAGTGCAACAGCCAGCCACACGCCCGGGAAGATGCCGGCCATGAACAGCTTGGAAATCGACACATTGGCGGCGACGCCGAAGATCACGAAACCGATGCTCGGCGGGATGATGGGCGCGATGATGCCAGCCGAGGCAATCAATCCGGCCGAGCGAGCCTTGTCATGCCCGGCGGCAACCATCATGGGCAAGAGCAGCGCGGTCAGTGCGGCGGCATCAGCCACGGCTGAGCCCGACAGCGAGGCCAGGATGACCGCCGCGACGATGGTCACGTAGCCGAGGCCGCCCTTGATATGGCCAACGAGGGCCATGGCAAAGTTCACGATGCGCCGCGACAGGCCGCCGGCATTCATGATCTCGCCAGCCAGCATGAAAAAGGGCACGGCCAGCAGCGGAAAGCTGTCGGCGCCGTTGATCACGTTTTGCGCCAGGATCTGGGCGTCGAACATGTTCAGGTGCCACATCAGCGCGGCGCCGCACAGCAGCAGGGAAAAGGCAATCGGAACGCCCAGCGCCATGGCGCCGAGCATGGAGCCCAGGAAAATGAGGATGGTCATGTCAAGCCTTGCGCGTTAGTGGGATTTGCCGGCATCGCCGTGTGGAGCGTCTTCGGATTCCTGCATCAAGAGCAAATGCTCGTCGTCGATCTGGCCGGTCAGCAGGCGCCACAGATTGCCCAGCAGGATAGGCGCGCTGAGCACGGAAAAAGCCATGCCCGAGGCGTAAAAGTAGCTCATGGAAACCTCCATCACCGCGCTCGTCGTGTCCCAATTGATGACCGTCTGGTCGTAGGAGCCCTTGAACAGCAGCCACAGGCAAAACAGCATCAGCACCAGCGACAGGCCCATGCAGACTTTCTTGCCCGCCGGACCCAGTCGTCCGACCAGCATGTCGGTGCCCAGGTGGCCGTTGTCGCGCACGGCCACGACCGCACCCAGGAAGGTCAGCCAGACGAACAGCCAGCGCGACAGCTCCTCCGACAGGATGAAGCCCGAGTCAAAGGCGTAGCGCATGAACACGTTGCCGAACACCAGCACCACCATCACCGCCAGGGCTGCGGCGATCAGGTAGCTGATGAACCGGCAGTACCCGTCGATCAACTTCTTAACCATGAATTTGTCTCCTTTAAAAAAAGCTCAACCCATAATGTACAAACTAGTTAGTTTTCACAAATCAGGGCTTACCCTGTACTCCAGAATGCTTTTTGCCATAGCTGATATAGCAAAAATGGCTGGATGCGCATCAATCCCAGAACCTTGCGCTGACAAGGCTCCGGCTCACCCCACAGCGTTTTAAACCAGCGGAACGGTCAGTTTTTCAATCACCGCGCGAGTGTCGGGCCGCACGCCGCGCCACCATTCAAAGGCCTCGGCGGCCTGTTCGGCCAGCATGCCCACGCCGTCGCCCAGTTGCCGGACGCCGGCGTTTTGCGCCAGGCGCAGGAATGGCGTCAGGCCCTTGCCGTAAGCCAGTTCATAGGCCAGGCAGCCGGGCGCGAACACGCTGGCCGGCACCGGCGGCAGCTCGGCGCGCAAACTGGCCGAGGTGGCGTTGAACACCACGTCGAAGGTCTGCCCCGCCAGATCCTGGTAAGCGCAGCCGCGCACGACACCAGCGCCCGAAGCAGCGCCGATGCGGGCAAGTTCATGCGCCTTGTCCACGCTGCGGTTGGCAATCACCAGTTCGCCAGGTTCCTGCTCCAGGAAGGGCAGCAGCCCGCCCCGGGCGGCACCGCCCGCGCCCAGCAGCAGCACGCGTTTTCCCTTGAGCGGCGTGTTCAGGTTGTGGACCACGTCGCGCACCAGGCCGACGCCGTCAAAGTTCTCGGCCAGCACGCGCTCGCCGTCGAACTTCATGGCATTGGCCGCGCCCGCCAGTTGCGCCCGCTCCGAGCATTCGGTGGCGTAGGCAAAGGCGTCGAGCTTGAACGGCGTGGTGATGTTCAGGCCCCGGCCGCCGGCGACGCGGAAGGCATCGACCGCGCCGGCGAAGCCACCCAGCGGGCCTTCGATGGCGGTGTAGTCGATGTCCTGGCCGGTGGCTTGCGCATACATGCCGTGGATCAGGGGTGATTTGCTCTGGTGAATGGGGTTGCCGATGACGGCATAGCGATCAGTCATGCCTGTGTCTCCGAATAAAGAACGCCGTCCTGCTCCATGGCGTCGATGTCCTGCGCCGAATAACCCACGCTCGCGGCAATCTCGCGGTTGTGCTGGCCCAGCATGGGCGCGGGGCCGCTGGGCGAGGTGTCGCAGCCGGAGAAGCGAAACGGCAGGTTGGGCAGCTTGATTTTTCCCAGCAGCGGGTGGTCTTGCTCGACCACCATGTCGCGCGCCAGCGTCTGCGGGTCGCTGAGCACCTTGTCGATGGTCTGCACCGGCGCGGCCGGAACACCGGCGGCGTCCAGCGCCGCGCAGCACGCTTCAACCGAGTCCTGCGCCAGCGTCCATTCGCGCACATTGGCCAGGATCGATTCGCGGTTGGCGTTGCGCCCGGCCTGGCTGTGCAGACTGGTGTCAAGCGCATAGGCCTCGCCGCCAATCAGTCTCGCCAGGCTTTTCCAGGTGTCCGTCATCTGCGCGGCAATCACCAGGTAGCCGTCTTTCGCGGCAAAAACCCCATACACCGTGCTCTGCGGCAAATCGTGGCCGGTCTGCACCGGCAACTCGGTGCCGCCGCTCATCAGGTAGCTCTGGGCGGCGAAGTCGTGCATCGAAATCATGCAGTCGTACAGCGCGATGTCGATGTGCTGGCCCAGGCCGCTCGTCACGCGCCCGAACAGCGCGGCGCAAATCGCCGACACGCCGTGCATGCCGGCGTACATGTCGGCAATCGGCATGCGAAACAGCGGCGGCGGCTCGCCCGGCACGCCGATCAAGGACATTGCGCCGCTCTTGGCCTCGGCAATCAGCCCGAACCCTGGCCGATGCGAGTCGGGGCCGGTGTGTCCGTAGGCCGACACCGAGCAATAGACGAGCTTGGGGTTGCGCGTGGACAGCTCCTCATACCCCAGGCCGAGCTTGTTCAGGGCGCCGGGGCGGTAGTTCTCGACGAACACGTCGGCGCTGTCGGTCAGCTTGTGCATCATCTCCAGGCCGCGCGGGTCGCGCAGGTTGATGCACAGGCCCTGCTTGCCCATGTTCTGCTGTAGAAAATAGCCGCTCTGGCCCTTGACCATGGTCGGGCTGGCGCGCCCGGCATCGCCGGCCACCGGCCGCTCGACCTTGATGACCTCGGCGCCCATGGCCGAGAGGCAGCGCGACATGTGCGGGCCGGCCAGGAAGTGGCTGTAGTCGATCACGCGGATGCCGGCCAGCGGCAGCGCCTGGGTGGACTTGTTTTGGGTTGAATCAAGCATTAAAAGTGTCCTTTGCGCATATGGGTATTTCGTTAATAGCTATATATTTAATAGCAACCATCAGGCGGTGGCCGCCGTGGGGCGGCGCGGCACCATCAGGCGGTGCTCGCCCTTTTGCACCACCTGGCCGTGCTGGTTGATCAGCTCGGCGGGCAGAATCACGATGCCCCAGCCGGGCTTGCTTTTGGAGGCCCGCATGCTTTCGACATGAAATTTGATGTGCAGCACGTCGTTGATCTTGATCGGCAGCAAAAAGTCCCAGGTCCAGCCCAGCGACATGCCGGGCAAGAAGCGGTATTCGCACTGGGTCTTCAGGCCATCGGCCACCGACAGCCCCATCAGGCCATGGGCGACGCGGCAGCCGAAGTGCGAGGCGTTGGCGTATTCCTCGTCTACATGCACGGGCGTGAAGTCGCCGGTGAGTTCGGCGTAGGCGTCAATGCGCTCGGCGGTCACCAGATAGGTCGGGCTGGTGCATTCGTCGCCGACCTGGGCGTCGTCCCAGTATTTTTCGGGTGTGGTGAACTGGATATTCGGTTTAGGCATGGGAATGTCTCCTGAGGTTTTTGAATCGATGAGCCGGCTCAGGCCCTGGGCTTGACTGCCAGCGCTTCGGCGACGCTGTTGCCGTGGGCCTGGATCAACTCGATGGCCAGGCCGTCGGGCAGCTGCAGCCAGTTGCGGCCCTGCGGCAGCGCCTTCACGCCCCAGCTCTGGGCCGCCTGCAAGGCGCCTTCCAGGTCGTCCACCATGATGCCGAGGTGCGCCAGCCAGCCCGCGTCGTTGCTGGGCGGCGCCTCGAAATCGGGGCAGGACATGAACTGCATGCCGCCAAGGGTCCAGTACTGGTTGGGCGCGTCCGCCGGACCGTCGATCTCGCGCACGTCCATGCCCAGCACTTCATGGAAGAAGTTGATGTGCCACTGGATGTCCTTGACACGCACCGCGACGTGTTCGACATAGGATTTGTTGCTGTAAGCCATGTTGTCTCTTTCCTTGGAAATAGTTGGGTGTTAGCGCGGCAGGCTCCGCTCAACGCCCTTGATGCAGGCCACCAGGGCCTGATTGACGGGGGTGGGCACGCCGACCTTGGCGCCCTGGCGGACGACGGCGCCGTTGATGTAGTCGATTTCGGTGACCGAGCCTTTTTCCAGGCTTTGCAGCATCGACGCCTTGAATTCGGGCGGCAAGCCAGCCGCAGCCATGACCCATGGCTGGCGCGGCTCGGTGATCGACAATTGAATGCCGCTGGCACGCGCCACAGCCATGGCCTCGGCCACGGCGGCGATGGCGCAGGCCTCCACTTCAGGCACCTGGTACAGCTCGCCGTAAGGCAAACGGGTGATGCCGCTCAGCGCGCCGGTGGCGACGTTGACCAGCAGCTTGTCCCACATCGTGCCCATGATGTTGGAGCTGACGGTGGTGAGCAAGCCGGCGCGGTTGAAGGTGTCGGCGATGCGGCTCACGCGATCAGAAATGCCGCCATCGAGTTCGCCGATGTGCGTTTCCTTGCCCTGCGTGCCGACGATGATGTGGCCCAGCGCTAGCATCACGCCGCCCGCGTAGGTCTTGCCGGCCAGCACCTTGCCGCGCCCCACGACCTCGGCCAGCGTGTCTTCATGGCCCAGTCCGTTTTGCAGCGACATCACGACCGTGTGCTCGCCGACGATGGGCAAGGCGCTTTCAATCGCCGCACGGGTGTGAAAGGACTTGACCAGCACGATGATCAGGTCAACAGGACCGGCGGTGCTGGCGATTTCATGGCAGTCGGTGGTGGCAAGCACTTTGACCACGCGGTCAACGCCCTGGTCGCGCATCACCAGTCCGTGCTGCTTCATGGCGTCCACATGGGCCTGGCCCCGGTTGACCAGCCACACCTCGTTGCCCGCTTCGGTCAGCACGCCGCCGATGGCGCACCCCAGGGCGCCGGCGCCCAGTACACAAATTTTCAAAGCCTGTCTCCACGTTCAGGACACGGCTCAGGCATCCCTTGGGGGCGAATGGTAGTTTTGCGCCTTCATGTTGTAAACAAAGTGCCTGCAATACACTTCATTGCAAATTTTTATGGCCAGAAGGAATCCACCGTCATGACCCAACCCGACAAAGGCGATACCGCGCTTGCCGATATCAAGCTGCTCAGGCTGCTGGATTTGCTCTACAACACGCGCAGCGTGACGCGCGCCGCAGAGCAGCTAGGGCAAAGCCAGCCCACGGTCAGCATCTGGCTGGCCCGGCTGCGCAGGCAGCTCGGTGACCCGCTGTTCGTGCGCACGCCCGAAGGCATGCTGCCCACGCCGCGCACCGACGCGCTGATCGGCACGGTGCGCGAGGTGCTGGAGGGACTGCGCCGCCTGTCCGAATCGGAATCGCGGTTTGACCCGGCCACGGCGCAGCGCGGCTTTCGCATCTTCATGACCGACGCCAGCCACATCACGCTGCTGCCGCGTTTGTTTTCCCATGTGCGCGCACTGGCGCCCCAGGTCCGGCTGGAGGCAGCCACGATTGACGCGCGCATGGCGCCGGCGCTGCAGTCGGGCGAAGGCGATCTGGCGCTGGGCCTGGTGCCGGGGCTGGAGGCCGGTTTTTACCAGCAGACCCTGTTCGGCCAGGACTGGATTTGCCTGTGCAACGCCCGCCACCCGCGCATCGGGGAAATTTTCACATTGCAGGATTACGCGGCCGAAGCCCACATCGGCATTGTGTCGGGAACGGGCTACCAGTTGCTGGACGATGCCCTGAAAAGCCAGGGCATCGCGCGGCGTGTGTTGCTCGAATTGCCGGGCTTTCTGGGCCTTTCTGCCATCTTGTCCACCAGCGACCTGATTGCCACCCTGCCCCGCCAGATCGGTGAAACACTGGCAAGCGCGGCCGGCCTGCGCGTGCTGCCCTGCCCGTTCGAGATTCCCGGCTTCACCGTCAAGCAGTACTGGCATGCCAGGTACCACCACGATGCCGGCAACCGATGGCTGCGCGGCGTGTGCGCCGAATTATTCATGAAATATGCCTCTTGCGCTTGATGGGTATGCGTAAAAAGCTATCACTTTGATAGCGCAAACATCCAGCCCCCTGACGGGCTGCTAGCGCTCGCCAGCGTGGTCAAGCGGCCGGTTGACCAGTACACGCGCAAACAGCGGATGGCGCATGCTGCGCACCTCGTGCTCAATCGTGGCGAGCACTTTTCCGCTGTCCAGGTCGGTGATGTCCTGGAAGCGGTACTGGCTCTCGCTGCTTTCCTCGGTGATCAGGCCGCGCTCAAGAAGCCGCCGGTGAACGCCCGAAAAATCAGCCACGGTGATCTGGACATGGTGGCCGTCGTAGGGTGGCAGCGCATGAACGGTCTCGCGAAAAACCAGGCATTCATGCAGGCCCATGTGAATACGCGCAAAGGCACCGGCGTCGTCAACGCCGTAGTTCGCCAGCGCACCCAGCATCTTTCGGTAAAAGTGCGCGATACCCTGCGCGGCGCCGGGAGCGGTATTGATCTCGACATAAGGCATGCCCAGACGCATGCGCCCAAAACGCTTGGCGTCCGGCGCATGCACGCGGATGCGATTGCCCCAGGGGCAGGTCACCTCGACCAGCATGCCGCTGCGGGAAAAGCGGAACCAGGTGTCCTGCAGCAGCGGCTGGATGCTGGTCAGCCGCGCCATCAGCGCGTCCAGATCGGGCATGATCAGGCCGATCACCCCGCGCAGCACCTGCGCCGGCCCGACGGGCAGGTGGAACTGGCTGGTGCCGACGTTGATCCAGGCGTTGTCGATGCCGGTCCTCAAATAAGGGTCGCGGGTCAGGCCCAGCCCCATGATGTAAAAAATGATCGCGCATTGCTGGCTCGGCACCCGAACATTGACGTGGCCGAACTCGGCGATGTTGCCCACGTCTTCGGTGGCGCGGTTGAAGACGGTCTGTTTCATTTTGATGCCTGACGTTAAAAATGTGCAATTTAGACAATGGCGGCCGGAAAGTCCACTGCCTTAAAAAAATAATGTTCATGTCGTGATGCAATCAAGCCTATAGCGCCTGGGCTATGGACGCGTTGGTCATGCCTGCCTATAGTTCGTCCGGCAATTCAACAGACACTGGCGCGACCTCAAACCACCCAATGGAATTCACCTTGCAACCCAGAATCGACTGTCATGTGCATGTCTTCGACCCGGCCCGCTTTCCCTATGCGGACGACGCGTGGTACCGGCCCTCGGGCGGCGAGACCGGCACGGCCGACAACCTCGGCCAGGTGCTCGATGCCCATGGCGTGCGGCATGCGCTGATCGTCGGACCGAACTCGGGCTATGGCCTGGACAACCGCTGCCTGCTCGACGCACTGGCGCGCGGCGTGGGCCGCTACAAGGGCATCGCCGTCGTTCGCAACGACGCCAGCCGCACCGAACTGCAGGATCTGCAGGCTGCGGGCGTGGTCGGCGTGGCCTTCAACGTGGCGCTGCTGGGCGTCGATTTCTACCGCGATACCGGCCCCCTGCTGGAGCGCCTGCGCGAACTGGGCATGTGGGCGCAGGTGCAGGTTCAGGCCGACGAACTGGTGGCCTTGCGGCCGCTGCTGCAGAACAGCGGCGCGCGCCTGCTGTTTGACCACTGCGGCCGCCCCGATCCGAAGGCGGGCGTTGGCCAGCCCGGTTTTGCCGCGCTGCTGGCGCTGGCCGACACCGGCCGCGCCTGCGTCAAGCTGTCGGGGCTGACCAAATGTTCGGACCAGCCGTATCCGTACCCGGATGCCTGGCCGTTTGTGCAGGCGCTGGTCGAAGCCTACACGCCGCAAAACCTGGTCTGGGCGTCAGACTGGCCCTTCTTGCGTGCGCCGGCCCGGATTGACTACGGTCCCTTGCTGGCGCTGTTCGAGCAGTTGCTGCCCGATGAGGCGGCGCGCCAAGCCGTGTGGTGGGACACGCCCAGGCGGCTGTTTGGATTTGGCGCCTGAAACATGCGCTGCCTGACGGGTATCCCGCAGGGTTCAGCGTTGACGGGCCAGACGGGCAATCAACGTGAGCGCGGTCAAGCCGATGACGGCAAAGCAGACAAAAGACCAGTTGGCAATTGAGCCGCCCAGAAAGGTCCAGTCCACCTTGGAGCAGTCGCCGCTGCCCTTGAAAATCATGGGAATCGCGCGTTGGAGCGGAAAGGTTTCGATCATTCCGTAAAAGTCACGGCCGCATGAGGAAATTTCAGGCGGATACCACTGCAGAAAACTCTGGCGGGCGGCGACGAACGCACCAAAACCGGCCAGCAGCAGCAGAACGCTAGAACCCGTGATCAAGCCTTTTCTGTTGGACGTGATGGCCGTCAGGCCCGCCACGATGGCAACCAGCACCAAGGCGTAACGCTGCACGATGCACATCGGGCAAGGCTCCAGGCCCACGACATGCTGCAGGTACAGGCCAAAGGCCAGCAGGGCCACGCACACCACGGCCGTCAGTGCCAGCACACGGCGTGGCATGGCGTCAAAATACTTCAAAAACATCGGTTTCCCTCTTTTTATGGCTTGATCGGTTGATCGTTCGGTGGTTCGTGGGCCTGGCACCGGATTAGTTCCCGGACCTGCGCAATTAGCCCGGATCACGGATAAGCACCTTCGGCCTGGTCCTACAACCGCAGTGGGGCATCAAGCAGTAATTTTGAGGCTCGATTTCCCCAGACCCTGCGCCCACGGCAGGCGTCAACTCTACCAAAGGAGCCCCCATGAAAATCACGCAAAAGATCGCACCCTGCCTCTGGTTCGATGGCCAGCCGTTCACGGCGCTCAATGGCGGGCCGGAGTTCAAGTTCAACGAGGCGATTTCATTCCAAGTGTTCTGCGACACGCAGGAAGAAATCGACGGCTACTGGAACCAGCTCTCGGCGGGCGGCGACGAGAAAGCCCAGATATGCGGCTGGCTCAAGGACAGGTTTGGCGTGTCATGGCAGATCGTGCCGTCCATGCTGCCCGACATGGTCAGCGACCCCGATTCGCCCAACGGCCAGCGCGCCATGAAGGCCATGATGCAGATGAAAAAGCTCGACATCGCCGAGCTGAAGCAGGCCTACGCTGGTTAAGGCTGCCTTGCGTCAGATCCCCTCGCCCGCATCCACGAACACACGCACATTGCGCGGCGTGAGCACCAGCATGTCGCCTTCGCGCAGGCCCATGTCCTTGTACTGACTGGCCGAAATCTGCACTTCGACCAGCGACTCAGCGACGCCCTTGGCGGCCTGCTTGCTGTCCTCGGGAACCAGCTCCAGCCGGGCAATCGGACCGATGACAATCGCCCGGTCCAGCCTGGCTACCAAGCCCTGGGCGCCCGGCGCATAACGCTTGACCTCGAAATCGTGCGGACGCACATAGGCAAAGGCCTTGGCGTTTTGCGCGCCGCTGTGCTCGGGCGAATCCAGCTTCATACCCTGGAGTTGCACCTCGCCTTCGTGGGCGCGGCCGTGGAACAGGTTCACATCGCCCAGGAAACCATAGACGAAGGGGCTGGCCGGATGGTCCCAGACCTGCTGCGGCGAGCCGATCTGCTCGACCTTGCCGGCGTTCATCAGCACCACGCGGTCGGCGACTTCCAGGGCTTCCTCCTGGTCGTGCGTGACAAAAATGCTGGTGACATGCAGGTCGTCATGCAGGCGGCGCAGCCAGCGGCGCAACTCCTTGCGCACCTTGGCGTCGAGCGCGCCGAAGGGCTCGTCGAGCAGCAGCACCTTGGGCTCGACCGCCAGCGCCCGCGCCAGGGCGATGCGCTGGCGCTGGCCGCCGGACAGCTGCGACGGAAAGCGGTCCGCCAGCCAGTCAAGCTGCACCAGGCTGAGCAGCGAATGCACTTTTTCCCTGATCTGCGCTTCGCTGGGCCGCAAGGCACGCGGCTTGACGCGCAGGCCGAAGGCGACGTTTTCAAACACCGTCATGTGGCGGAACAGCGCGTAATGCTGGAACACAAAACCAACCCCGCGCTCGCGCACATGCACGTCGGTGGTGTCCTCGCCGCTAAAGAAGATATTGCCCTGATCCGGCGTTTCCAGCCCGGCGATGATGCGCAGCAGCGTGGTCTTGCCGCAGCCCGAGGGGCCGAGCAAGGCGACGAGTTCGCCCGCTTCGATGTCCAGGCTCACGTCGGCCAGCGCCTGGAAGTTGCCAAACTGCTTGCTGACATTGCGAATTTCGATACCCATGATTTATTTTTTCCAGCGTGTGTTCAACGAATGCCAGCAACAGCTTGCGGCCGCTCCGGCGGCAATTGGGCCGCCGCTTTCATTTCAGCTTCATGACGCCATTCGGCCACGGACTTGATGGCCAGCGTGACCAGCGCCAGGATGGCCAGCAGCGACGCCACGGCAAAGGCAGCCACCGACTGGTATTCGTTGTACAGAATTTCCACATGCAGCGGCAAGGTGTTGGTCTGCCCGCGAATATGGCCCGACACCACCGACACCGCGCCGAACTCGCCCATGGCCCGCGCATTGCACAGGATCACACCGTAAATCAGCCCCCACTTGATGTTGGGCAGCGTGACATGCCAGAAGGTCTGCCAGCCGGTCGCGCCCAGCACGATGGCCGCCTGCTCTTCGTCGTTGCCCTGCGCCTGCATCAGCGGAATCAGCTCCCGCGCGATGAACGGAAAGGTCACGAACACGGTCGCCAGCACGATGCCGGGAACGGCAAAGATGATCTTGATGTCATGCGCCTGCAGCCACGGCCCGAACCAGCCCTGCGCGCCGAACAGCAGCACGTACATCAGACCAGCCACCACGGGCGAGACGGAGAACGGCAAGTCCACCAGCGTCGTCAGGAATGACTTGCCGCGAAACTCATACTTGGCAATCGCCCAGGCCGCCGCCACGCCGAACACCAGGTTCAGCGGCACGGAAATCCCGGCGGCAATCAAAGTGAGCTGGATGGCCGACCAGGCATCGGGCTCACGCAGCGCCGCGAAATAAGCGCCAAAACCCTTGCGCAAGGCCTCGGTGAACACGGCGGCCAGCGGCAAAATCAGGAACAGCAGCACGAACAGCAGCGCCACCGTGATCAACGTGTAGCGGACCCAGGGCGCTTCGGTGGTTCCGGCTTTTACCCGGCGAACGGGTTGCGAGGATGGCCCGCTCATGAGGATGCTCCCGTATTTTTACGCTGCCAGGCCTGCAGCGCATTGATGACCAGCAGCAAGGCGAACGAGATAACCAGCATCACCACTGCAACCGCCGTGGCCCCGGCGTAGTCGTACTGCTCCAGCTTGCCGATGATGATCAGCGGCGTGATCTCGGAAATCATCGGCATGTTGCCGGCAATGAAGATCACCGAGCCGTATTCGCCAATCGCGCGGGCAAAGGCCATCGCAAAACCTGTCAGCAGGGCCGGGGCGATGTGCGGAAAAATCACCTTGGTGAAAATCTGCAGCCGGTTGGCGCCCAGCGCCGTGGCGGCCTCCTCAAGCTCTTTTTCGGCATCTTCAAGCACCGGCTGCACCGTGCGCACGACGAACGGCATGCCGACAAAAATCAGCGCAATCACCACGCCGGCCGGCGTGAAGGCCAGCTTGATGCCCATCGGCTCCAAATATTGGCCCAGCCAGCCGTTGCCGGCCAGCAGCGCCGTCAGCGAGATGCCGGCCACGGCCGTCGGCAGCGCGAACGGCAAATCGACCAGCGCATCAACGATTTTCTTGCCCGGGAACTTGTAGCGCACCAGCACCCAGGCCAGCAGCAGGCCAAACACCAGGTTGACCAGCGCGGCAATCAGAGAAGCGCCGAACGTCAGCCGGTACGAGGCCATCACGCGCGGTGACGTGACGGCGAACACAAACTGCTCCCAGGTCAGGGTGAAGGTCTTGAAGAACAGCGCCGTGATCGGGATCAGCACGATCAGGCTCAGGTACAGCACCGTGTAGCCCAGGGTGAGCCTGAAGCCGGGCAGCACGCGCTGGGGGGTTCTTTTAGCGTTTGCACGCAACGGCGGCGCCACCCCTGCGGATGGCGCCCCGGAAATCAAGGCATTCATGCTTAACGGACGGTGTAGAGCTTGTCGAACTGGCCACCGTCATTGAAGTGGACTTTTTGCGCTTCGCTCAGCGAGCCGAACATTTCCTGCACCGTGAACAACTGGATGGGCTTGAAAACAGCGGCGTTCTTTTTCAGAATGGCCTGCGAATAAGGACGCATCGCATGTTTGGCGGCAATTTCCTGCCCTTCATCCGAATACAGGTAATCCAGATAGGCCTTGGCCAGTTCAGCCGTTCCCTTCTTGGCCACGGTGCGCTCGACCACCGCCACCGGGTTTTCGGCCAGGATACTGATGGACGGATAGACCGCATCGACCTTGCCTTCGCCAAACTCCTTGTTCACCGACACCACTTCGGACTCAAAGGTCACCAGCACATCGCCAATGTTGCGCTGCAAAAAGGCCGTGGTCGCATCGCGCCCGCCCTTGCCCAGCACCGGAACATTCTTGTACAGCTTGCCGACAAACTCGGCGGCCTGCGCATCGGTCGCGCCCTTCTTTTTGGCATAACCCCAGGCGGCCAGGTAGGTGTAGCGGCCATTGCCGCCGGTCTTGGGGTTGACCACGATCACCTGGATGCCGGGCTTGGTCAGGTCGTCCCAGTCCTTGATGCCCTTGGGATTGCCGTTGCGCACCAGGAACAGCATGGTCGAGGTGGTCGGCGAGGCGTTGCCCGGAAAGCGCTTGGCCCAGTCCTTGGCGACCACGCCGGCATTGGCCAGGAACTCGACATCGGTCGAGGTGTTCATGGTCACCACATCGGCGTCCAGGCCATCGGCCACCGAACGCGCCACGGCGCTGGAGCCGGCATGCGACTGGTCGATTTTCACGTCCTTGCCGGTGGTTTTCTTGTAATGGGCGATGAAGGCGGCGTTGTAGTCCTTGTAGAACTCGCGCGCCACGTCATACGAGCCGTTCAGCAGGGTTTGGCTTGATGCCAGGCCGCCCGTGGCTAGCGCAAGTGCGGCCAGGAGTGTTTTTAATTTTGAGGTCATGCCGTTTCCAGAAATCCAGGAGGTGAAGAAGAAAGCTTTGAAAATGGGGCATCGGTGCCGTCCCATGCCAGCGACTGCAACAACGCCATGCCGAGCGGCCATTCGCCGTGGCCTGATTCGGTATTGATGTGGCCGGCGTCCTGCAGGCGGACAAATTCGCTGCCCCAGGCCCGAGCATAAGCGCCCGCCAGCCGCACCGGGCAATAAGGGTCATTGGCGCTGGCCACCAAAATGGTGCGGTAAGGCAGCTTCTGAAAAGGCACGGGCGCGAAGTCGCTCAGCACGGCGCGGCGTTCCGGGTCGGCCGGCGCCACCAGCAAGGCGCCCTGAATCCTGTCCATCGCCTCTGGCGGCAGATGCGCGGTGGCAATGCAGCCCAGGCTGTGTGCGACGACCACCACCGGCTCGTTCTGCTGCACGATGGTCTGGGCAATCGATGCAACCCAGGCGTTGCGGCTGGGCGTGATCCAGTCGTCCTGCCGCACGCGCACCGCGCCAGGCAGCCGGTCGGCCCACAGGCTTTGCCAGTGACCGGGGCCGGAATCGCGCCAGCCGGGAACAATGATGATGCGCACGGTACGGGTTCTTAGCAAAAAACGATAGAAGTGCACCGCGCCGGGCCGCCCCAGGCAAGCACAGCCCCCTCGGGGGGCAGCGCAGTACGCGAAGCGACAAGCGTGGGGGCTCTGTTCATTTGTTGGGTTGCGGCGTGATGCGCAGATAGGGCTTGACGGCCGTGAAACCCTTGGGGAAACGCTGCGCCAGTTCGGCCGGGTCCTGGATGCTGGGCACGATCACCACGTCGTCGCCGTCTTTCCAGTTCACCGGCGTGGCCACCTTGTGGCTGTCGGTCAGCTGCAGCGAATCGATCACCCGCAGGATTTCATCGAAGTTGCGGCCGGTGCTGGCCGGATAGGTGAAGGTGGCGCGGATGACTTTCTTCGGGTCGATGATGAACACGCTGCGCACCGTGGCGGTGGTCGAGGCGTTCGGGTGGATCATGTCGTACAGATTGGCCACGGTCCTGTCGGCATCGGCCAGGATCGGAAAATTCACCGTGGTGTTCTGGGTTTCATTGATGTCGCTGACCCACTTGCCGTGCGAATCCAGCGGGTCGATGCTGATGGCGATGGGTTTGACGTTTCGCTTGGCGAATTCGCTGGCCAGCGCTGCGGTTTTCCCCAATTCAGTAGTGCAGACCGGCGTGAAATCCGCCGGATGCGAAAACAGCACCACCCACGAATCGCCGGCCCAGGCATGAAATGAAATCGTGCCTTCGGTCGAGTCCTGCTTGAAGTCAGGGGCCGTGTCGCCGAGTCTGAGAGTGGTCATGATTCGCTCCTGAAATGGTTGGTAGCCGGTATTCTGGAGCGGAATCCTTAAAACTCAAAAGAATATATTCCTCTTAATTTATGATTTAAATTGAATAAGAGAATTCAATTGAATTCGATAAAAAGAGTCGATTTTTTAACTTTTTGCTATGTTTTCAATAGCTGTTACAGCCTATCCATATTGCGCAAAGCAGCTATTTCTTTATAAAAACTGACTCAAGATGAGTCCGGCGATTCGCTCCCCAGCACTTCTTCACCCTGCATGTACTTGCCCAGAAAGTCGAGAAAGCTGCGCACCGCCGGTATCTGGCCGCGCCGCGAGGGGAAAACCGCATGCGCCATGCCCGGTTTGGGCGCCCAGCCCGGCAGCACCGGCACCAGAAGTTGCGCCTGAAGCTCGGCCCTGCTGAGGAATTCAGGCAAAAAACTGATGCCTGTTCCCGCCAGCACGGCCAGCTTGAGCGTCTGCAGGTCGTCGGCCACGTAACGCGGCTGGTGCTGAAACACAAATTCCTGTCCTTCGGGTCCGACCAGCACCCAGGCGCTGCGCCCGTCGGTCGCGGACATGGCCACCGTGTCCAGCCGGACCAGGTCTTCGAGGGTCGCCGGTGTGCCCTGCCGGCGAAGCTGTTCCGGGCTGGCCAGCAAATGGCCGCAGGTCGCACCCAGTTGCTTGACCACCAGGCTGCCGCTGTCGTCCAGCGTGGGCCGCACCCGCAGCGCGATGTCGATGCCCTCCTCCACCAGATCAACCACCCGGTTGGTCACACGCAAATCGAGCTTGACCAGCGGAAACAGCGCCAGGTAACGGGGAATCAGGTAGCCCAGCGTGCTTTGGGCCAGCGTGACCGGGCAGGTCACGCGCAGCATGCCGCGCGGCTCCACCTGCAGATGCGCCACCGCCTCGGCAGCGGCCAGTGCTTCATCGCGCATGGCGCTGCAGTGGCGCAGATAGATGTCGCCGACTTCGGTCAGCGACAGCTTGCGCGTGGTGCGCTGCAGCAAGCGAACGCCCAGGCGCGATTCCAGTTCGGCCACGCGGCGCGACAGCCGGGATTTCGGTACACCCAGCGCCCGTCCGGCAGCGGCAAAACCGCCGCGCTCCGCGACCTCGGCAAAGTACAGCATGTCATTCAGGTCTTCCATTGGCCGCTCCATTGAATTTATTGTCCCGTGAATAGAACAATCTATCGCGATTTTGCCGGCTTATCAAAGCATTGGCCTGCACACACAATCTATCCATGGCTGAAACACAGCAGTCAGCCTCACAAACTTCTTCAACCACGCCAACGCAAGGATTTCATCATGAGCAAGCTTCTTCACATCGACTCCAGCATCCTGGGCAGCAATTCGGTTTCCCGCCAGCTGACGGCGCAAATCGTCGCGTCATGGCGCGCCGCCCATCCGGCCACCGAAGTCAACTACCTCGACCTGGCCATGGACAGCCCGAGCCATTTGTCGGCCGAGTCCCTGGGTTTTCGCCTGCCTGCCGGCACGGCTGAGCTGAGCGATGCGCAACAGCGCGAAAACGCCACTTCCGAAGCCCTGGTGTCGCAGTTCATGGCAGCCGATGTGCTGGTGATCGGTGCGCCGCTGTACAACTTTTCGATTCCCAGCCAGCTCAAGGCCTGGATTGACCGCGTGGCCCAGGCCGGCCGCACCTTCAAGTACACCGAAAAAGGCCCGGTCGGCCTAGCCGGCGGCAAAACCATCATCGTGGCCTCGGCCCGTGGCGGCATGTATTCGACCAGTGACGCCGGCAATGCCATGGAACACCAGGAAAGCTACCTGAAAACCGTCTTCGGCTTCTTCGGCGTGACCGATGTGCGCTTTGTCCGGGCCGAAGGCCTGGCGATGGGCGAAGCCGCCAAGGCCGCCGCGCTGGCCGCCGCGCAGGTTGAAATCCTGGCGCAAACCCACAGTGCCGCCAACCAGCCGCAGGCAGTCCTGGTTGCCTGATTCCGAACTCAAGGCTTTTTAGCCATCCCCAAATAAAAAAACCCGCCATGGCGGGTTTTTTTATGGGCGTCTCACGCTACGTATCAAGCGTGCTTTTTAACCCAGGCCACATAGGCATCGACCCAGCCCTGCAAGAACTTCAGGCTGGCTTCACCGATATTGCCCGCCGCGTCATACAGCCCCTCCTTGTTGTGGATGAAGGCTTCGGGCTGCCCCAGCGCCGGCATGTTCAGGTAGGCCAGCATGTTGCGCAGGTGCTGCTGCGCCATGGCCGTGCCGATGGGGCCGACCGACGCGCCAATCACCCCGGCAGGCTTGCCGTTCCAGGCGCTTTGACCGTAGGGACGCGATGCATGGTCAATGGCATTTTTCAGCACGCCGGGAATGGACCGGTTGTATTCGGGCGTGACAAACAGCACCCCCTGCGCCGCCGTGATCTCGCCCTTGATGCGCGTGACCTGCGCGGCCGGGTTGCCGTCATCGTCCTGGTTGTACAGGGGCAGGTCGTCAATGCGGACATGGGTAAAACTGAAATCGGCCGGAAACAGCTTTTCCAGCGCCCCGGCGAGCTTCTTGTTGAACGAATCCTTGCGAAGACTGCCGACAACGACAGCGATGGTGTACTGAGCCATGAAATTCTCCAGAAACCCGGTTAGTTCATCCAACCGGCAGGTTGATAAAGAAAGCTGAAAGTAGCAGGTGCATTATGCAAAGCAGCCTGGAATCTTGCTGGCAAGAATTTGGGAGCGCCAACGGACCCGCGCCAGCCACGCACCTTAATACACAGTCATTTGATCTAATACCGGTTTTAGCGGGCTTGTGAAGGCAAGCCCGCCCCGGCGGCGGTCAGTCAAGGCATTACCATTCATGGGTATTGACAAGTTCATTTCTCCCTACCCCCGCTATCGTCGAAAATCGCTGAGACGCGTTCACCCGCCTCACCACCACCGCAACAAGGACACTGATGAAAAGAGTTGATGATTTCCGCCTGAAATTCGGCCACAAAGAACTGGTTCCGATCATCATTGGCGGAATGGGCGTCGATATTTCCACCGCCGAGCTGGCGCTGGAGGCTGCGCGCCTGGGCGGCATTGGCCATATTTCCGACGCCTTGATCCATGACGTTTCCGACCGGCGCTTCGACACGGAATTTGTCAAGGGAAAAACCCGCTTCTACAAGCACAACATCGCCAACTCGGACAAGAGCAGCGTCCAGTTTGATCTGGGCCAACTGGCCGAAGCGACCCGGCTGCATGTGGGCAAGACCATGGAAGCCAAGCGCGGCGACGGCATGGTGTTCGTCAACGTCATGGAAAAGCTGACCATGAATTCGCCGCGCGACACGCTGGAAGTGCGGCTCAATTCGGCGCTCGATGCGGGCATCGACGGCATCACCCTGAGCGCCGGCCTGCACCTGGGCTCGTTTGGCCTGATGGCCGGGCACCCGCGCTTTCGCGACGCCAAGCTGGGCATCATCGTGTCGTCGGTGCGCGCCCTGCAGCTGTTCCTGCGCAAGACGGCCCGCCTGCAGCGCCTGCCGGACTATGTGATCGTTGAAGGCCCGCTGGCCGGCGGACACCTGGGTTTCGGCATGGACTGGGCCAAGTACGACCTGGCGACCATCGTGGCGGAGATCGCGGCCTACCTGAAAGCCGAGCAGATCGACATTCCCCTGATTGCCGCCGGCGGCATCTTCACCGGCAGCGACGCGGTGTCATTCCTTGAAAACGGCGCGGCCGCCGTGCAGGTGGCGACGCGCTTCACCGTGGCCAATGAATGCGGACTGCCGGCCAAGGTCAAGCAGGAGTATTTCAGGGCCAGCGAGGAAGACATCGTGGTCAACACGATTTCGCCGACCGGCTACCCGATGCGCATGCTGCAAAACACGCCGGCCATCGGCTCGGGCATCCGGCCCAACTGCGAAGCCTACGGCTACCTGCTCGACGGCAACGGCAACTGCGCCTACATCACGGCCTACAACGCGCAAATCGTCATCCACCCGGACGGCAAAAACCTGTCGGTCATGGACAAGACCTGCCTGTGCACCCACATGCGCAACTACAACTGCTGGACCTGCGGCAGCATGACCTACCGGCTCAAGGACACCACAAGAATGCTGCCCGACGGCACTTACCTGCCCCTGAGCGCCGAGCACATCTTCCGGGATTACCAGTTCAGCGTTGACAACCAGTTGCTGCTGCCCGAGTAACTGCCCCGGCGGCGCGCAGGCGTTTACACAACAGCGCCGAACAGTGCGCCCACCCCTGCGGTGATCGCCATCGCCAGCGCGCCCCAGAACGTGACGCGCCAGGCGCCGGCGACGAGGCTGGCGCCACCGGCACGGGCGGCCAGGGCGCCCAGCAGCGCCAGGAAAACCAGCGAAGTCAGCGCCACCCAGGCGGTCAGCCCCCGCGCTGGCGCCAGGGCGATGACGGCCAGCGGCAACGCCGCGCCCAGCGCAAAGCTGGTTGCCGATGCCAGGGCCGCCTGGACCGGATGCGCGCTCAAGGTGTCGGAAATTCCCAGTTCATCACGCACATGGGCGCCCAGTGCGTCATGCGCCATCAGTTGTTCGGCCACCTGGCGGGCCAGTTCAGGGCTCAGGCCGCGTGCCGTATAGATGCCCGCCAGTTCCGCATGTTCCGCGACCGGATGCTGTTCGATTTCAAGGCGCTCGCGCTCCAGCTCGGCGTTTTCCGTGTCGGCCTGGGAGTGGACCGAGACATATTCCCCCGCCGCCATCGACATGGCGCCGGCCATCAGCCCGGCCACGCCGGCGACCAAAATAGCTTGCTGATCGGCACCGGCGGCAGCCACGCCCAGCACCAGGCTGGCGGTCGAGACAATGCCGTCGTTGGCGCCCAGCACGGCGGCGCGCAGCCAGCCGATGCGGTCCGTGCGATGGCGTTCCAGGTGGCGGCTGAGCGGTTTCTTGGGCAAGGGAGGCTCCTGTTGAAAAAGGTCAAGCCGCGGCACGGCGGCGTTTCAGGCAGAAAGATGGGTCATTGAAGCACAGCCGGGGGCTTGCGACAGATTTCCGAACGGATCAATCAATGCTATAAAATTAGTAGCTGTATATGCATTACTGTATTGCGAAAACGCCATTATTTATCATAAATAACGCGCACAGACAGCCCGCCCAGCCGCGCAGATCGCCCAACGTCCATCTTCAGCCGGTGAACGGCCGCGATGCGCCGCACGATGGACCAGCCCAGCCCGCTGCCGCTCTCCAGGCTGCCGGTGACGCGGAAGAAACGCTCGCCAAGCCGCTGGCGGTCGGCGTCATCAAGGCCGGGCCCGCTGTCCTCGACATGCAGCACCACTTGCCCGTTCTGCTGTTGCACGTCCACCCTGATGTGCGCGGCGGCGGGACTGTAGCGCACCGCGTTGTCCACCAGGTTGCGCACCAGCACCGCCAGCAGCGTCTCGTTGCCCGGAATGGTGCAGGGCTCGCTGGCTTCGAATTCGAGCGACTGGCGTTTGCCAATCGCCTTGGGCGCCAGTTCGGCCACGACGCGCTGGGCCAGTGCCCGCAAATCGACATCGGCCATGGCGGGCGATTCTGCCGCTTCGAGCCGGGACAGGCTGAGCAACTGCTCGACCAGCCGAGTCGCGCGGTCGCAGCCTTCGAGCGTGCCCTGCAGCGCGTGCTGCCGCAGGGCATTGTCAGACTCACCCATGGCGACTTGCGCCTGCATGCGGATGGCGGCAATCGGCGTGCGCAGCTCGTGCGCCGCGTCGGCCGTGAAGCGGCGCTCGGACTCCAGCAGCAGGGCTATGCGCTCGAACAGGCTGTTCAGGGCGGCGATCATGGGCGCCATCTCGTCAGGCAAATGGTTGATGGCGACCGGACTCAGCGCCTGCGGCTGGCGCTCGGCCAGTACGCGCCCGAGCTGGCGAATCGGCTGCACGCCCAGGCGCACCGCCCACCACACCGCCAGCACCAGCAGCGGCAGCGCCACCGCCATCGGCCACAGGGTGCTGCGCAGCACCGCCCACAAAATGGAGTTGCGCGAACTCACCTGCTCGCCCACATAGACCTGCACGTCGCGCCTGGCGCCCTGGGCGGCGAAAACGCGCCAGGCCATGCCCCCGATCCGCACGGTCCTGAAGCCGGAGGTGAATTTTTTTCCGGCCTCGACCATGGGCGCGACCGGCGCATTGGCCGAACGCAGCGCCAGCCGGTCTTCATGAAAAACCTGGAACGCCACCTTGGGCGCATAGCGGTGCAGCGTGGGCGCGTCCAGGCCCTGGCCGTCGTCCTCTTCCATCTCCTGCGCCTGCTGCACCACCAGCAGGGCGGCGGCCTGCGCCAGGTGGCCGTCGAGCAGCTCGTCCAGTTCATGGCGCACATCGAACCAGGTCAGCACCGAGGTCACCAGCCAGACCAGCGCCACGCCGGACAGCACCAGCAGCAGCAGCCGGTTTTGCAGGGATCGGGGCGCCCGGATCATCTGGACAGGTCCTTCTGCAGCATGTAGCCGACGCCGCGCACGGTGTGGATCAGCGCCGGACCGAGCTTGCGCCGCAGATTGTGGATATGCACCTCGATGGCGTTGCTCTCGACTTCCTGGCCCCAGCTGTAGAGCTGCTGCTCCAGCTGTTCGCGCGACAGCACGCGGTCGGCGCTGAGCATGAAGGCCTGCAGCAGGTCGAATTCCCGCGTCGAAAGCGTGACCGGCTCGCCCGCCTTGCGCACGGTGCGGGACGCCGGGTCCAGCTCGACATCCTGCGCGCTCAGGCACTCCTGCGTCTGGCCGTGCGCGCGGCGCACCAGCGCGCGCAGCCGCGCGGCCAGCTCGTGCAGATCGACCGGCTTGACCACGTAGTCGTCGGCGCCGACATCGAGTCCGCGTATGCGGTCGGGCACGGCATCGCGCGCGGTCAGCACCAGCACCGGCGTCTTGACCCCGGCGCGGCGCACGGCCGCCAGCACATCCAGCCCGTCCTTGCGCGGCAGCCCGAGGTCGAGCACGGCGGCTTCGTAAGGCTGGGCGCGCAACTCGCGCTCGGCGGCTTCGCCATCGCGCACCCAGTCCACCTGAAAGCCAAGCTGGCGCAGCCCGGCGCGCAGGCCGTCGCCCAGCAGTGAATCGTCTTCGGCCAGCAGGATGCGCATGGATGTTTTCTTTCAGTCGCGGTCGATGTTGCGGGAATTATCAGTCTGCGCCGCGTCCTGGACGCCCGCGTTTTGCGGCGCCTCGCTCCACTGCCAGCCCCAAAAACCCAGCACGCAGGCCAGCACAGCGGCCGCCAGAATGCCGTGGTTGCGCCTGGCCAGGTCCGGGCCGGGGCCGGCGGCGCGGCCGGTCAGCATGGGCAGCGCCTGGTTCTTGCGCCGCAGCAGGCTCAGCAAGCCAATCAGCCCGATATGCGCCAGCACCACGGCCAGCATGGCATTGCCGAAAAATTCATGCACATCTTCGAGCCATTCGCTGCCCCACTCGTCCCAGACCGCATAGCCGCTGAGCGTCAGCGGCGCCACCACGCCCAGGATGAGCACGATGGCCAGCGCCATCATGAGGTTCTGGCCCTGGCGCCAGGCGGGCTGCGCCGTGGCGATGGACTTGACGTTCGGCAGCGACTTCAGCCACGCCGGCAGGCCCTGCAACTTGCGCCACAGCATGGCCAGCCTGGCCTGGCGCGGCCCGAGCAGGCCCCACAACACGCGCGCCACCAGCAAGCCGGCCAGGGTATAGCCCAGCGTCACATGCATCAGGCGCCAGCGCTCGCCGTCGGCAGTCAGGTAGGCGCCGGTAAAACTCAGCGCCATCAGCCAGTGCAGCATGCGCGTGGGCGCATCCACCACGCGGCGGCTTTGCGGACGGGGCGCCTGGGTTTGCGCGCCAGCCGGCGCCGCAGAGGGTTCTGGAGAAGGAAAGGTATGGGTAGTCATGGCTTTCTCATTGAGGGGTCTTATTTCGGAATGCGGACGTTGTCTTCGTCGAAGTCACCCTTGTCGGCGCGGGTGTGGCAGGCGGCGCAGTTGGCCCGGCTGCCGATGGCGGCCCGTTTCCAGGCATCGTTGGTCACCTCACGGTGCTTGCGCTCGAACCAGCTTGACGTGGTGATTCGGTCCTGCGGCGGCTCTTCGCTGACGCGCTTGTAGGTGCCTGCATGGGCGCCCAGCCAGGTGGAAAGCTCCTTGACCGTCGCCGGGTCGAGCGACGCGTCGGTTCCGTAATGCCTGGGCAGGCTGGCCATGACCCGTTTCCACGAGGCAGCCGGCAGCATGCCGGGCGGATACGCCAGGTGGCAGGCGGCGCATTCCTGCTTGTATTGGGGCAACAGCGGCACCATGCGCCTGTCGCCATCGGCCATCGCCGCCTGCGTGGCGCAGATGGTGGCAAGTAAACCGAACAGGACTTTGGTGGAGAGTGAAGGAAACCGGAATGACATGGCGCTGATCCTTGTGAAAATGAATGAAGTCCTGAAGCGCGAAGGGTCAACGCTTGAGCGCCAGCAGCCAGCTCAGCACATCGGCTTTCTCGGCGGCCGTGCATTCGCGGCCCGCGACATCGTTGCAGTTGCGGCGAAACCATTTTTCGGTCTTGGCCGTGTCGGTGAAACGCTCGGGGTTGAAAGCCGGCGCCAGCGCGCTGATGGATTTGCCGGTGGATGCATGCTTGCCAGCCTGTGTCGGCAAGGCGCCGTGGCAGGAGGCGCAACTCCATTCGCGACTGTGGCGCGTGTTGAAGAATTGCTGCCCGCGCGCCGGCACGGCAGGCGCTCCAGCCTGGGCCGTGTAGCCGGCCAACTGCTCCTCTGGCGTCGCGGCGCGGGCGACTGGGGCGATGGCGGCGCAGGCCAGAGCGGCTGCAGCCAGCAAGGCTTTAAACGGCGATGGGTGCAGGGATGACAGCTTCATGAAGACTCCTCGTTTTTGGGGTTGTCTTCATGATGCGGCGGCGTTCTTAGCGCTTTCTTAAGCCCGAGCCTGCGCGGCCTCAGACAGCCTTAAGCAGCAGCCATCAGGATTGACGCATTCACCCACTGCACAAGGAAACCCATCATGCATCCCGCTCTTAGCCTCTTCATCCGCCAATACCTCTGGGTGCTGTGCGCCGCACTCGTGCCGGTCGTCATCACGGCCTTCCTGTCGATTCCGCTCAGCCTGGGCAGCCATCCAGGTGAACCCCATCAACCGGATGCGATGGGTTACAGGCACATGACCTGAAGCAGGACGCCGGCAACTTGAATCCTGTCAATGCCGCAAGGTAAGCTCTGCGTCTGTATCCCGGGCACCCGTCCTCCCAGCCCCTTCTACCCAGCCATCCTCAATGAAATTCAACGACCTCGCCGATGACACCGAAGACAGCCAGCACGGCCCGGCCGAACGCGCGGCGGCCGCTTCGCGCAGCACCTGGGTCAGCGTGGGCGTCAACCTCGTCCTGACGGTCGGCCAGATCGGCGCCGGCATCCTGTCCAAGTCCCAGGGCCTGATTGCCGACGGCATCCATTCGCTGTCCGACCTGGTCGCCGACTTCGTGGTGCTGTTTGCGGGCCATCACAGCAAGAAGGACGCGGACGAAGACCATCCCTACGGCCACCAGCGCTTTGAAACCGCCGCCTCGCTGGCGCTGGGCGTCATTTTGCTGGTGGTGGGCGTGGGCATGCTGTGGTCGGCGATTGGCAAGCTCCAGTCGCCAGAGACCGTGCCGCAGGTCCATGCCAGCGCGCTGTGGGTGGTCGGCATCGCCCTGATCGCCAAGGAGTCGCTGTTTCGCTACATGCTGGCGGTGGCCAAGCGCGTCAAGTCCAGCATGCTGGTGGCCAACGCCTGGCATGCCCGTTCGGATGCGGCGTCGTCGCTGGTGGTGGGCATCGGCATCATCGGCAACCTGGCGGGCTACCCGATCCTGGACCCGATTGCCGCGCTGATCGTGGGTTTCATGGTCACCAAAATGGGCTGGGAATTCGGCTGGGACGCCCTGCACGACCTGATGGACCGCGCCGTGGACGAGCAGGAAGTCGAGGCCATTCGGCAAACCCTGATCGAAACGCCCGGCGTCAGCGACGTGCACGACGTGCGCACCCGCAAGATGGGCGACATGATCGTCGTCGATGCGCATATCGAGGTCGATGCCATGATCACCGTGGAAGCCGGCCACGACATCGCAGTGCAGGCGCGGCAGCGGGTGCTCAAGCGTCACCGCGTGCTGAACCTGATGACCCATGTGGACCCGTGGAAGCGTCCGACCTGGACCATGCCGAAGTGGTGAAATCCCCGGCCATCACGCCCTGAACCCGGCCCTGAAACAAGAGAAGTCGCCCGCCGCCTACAGCATTCGTGAGTTCAGGCCGACGGTGCGGCCGGCTGGCGTTCGACACACTGGGGTCAAGAAGCCGCCGACCACCTCCCGGCGCCGGATGAACCATGAACTTCAACCATTTTTACGCGCTTGTCAAAAAGTCGGTCATGGCCTGGATCGACGATTACGCGCCCAGCATGGGTGCGGCCATTTCCTACTACACGGTGTTTTCGATTGCGCCGCTGATGATCATCGTGATTGCCGTGGCCGGCTTTGTCTGGGGGCGCGAGGCGGTCCAAGGTGAAATCGTCGGCCAGCTGTCGGGGCTGATCGGCAAAGAAGGCGCCCAGGGCGTGCAGGCGCTGATTGAAAGCGCCAACCAGCCCACGCAAGGACTGGTGGCGACCGCCATCAGCATCGTCGTGCTGGTCATCGGCGCCACCACGGTGTTTGCCGAGCTGCAAAGTTCGCTGGACCGGATCTGGCAAGTGCCGAAGGCACCGAAGATCTCGGGTCTCTGGGCGATCTTGCGCAGTCGCCTGCTGTCATTTGGTTTTATCCTGGGGCTTGGCTTTTTGCTGCTGGTGTCGCTGGTGAGCAATGCCGCCATTGCGGCCCTTGGCAGTTGGGCCAGCAGGCTGTTGCCGGGCTGGGAATCCCTGCTCTACCTCATCAACACCCTGTTTTCGCTCGGTGTTGCCACGGTCCTGTTTGCCATGATCTTCAAGGTCATGCCGCAGGCCAAGATCGGCTGGCGCGATGTCTGGACAGGCGCGGGCGTGACGGCCGTGCTGTTTGAAGTCGGCAAGTGGCTGATCAGCCTGTACATCGGCAAAAGCAGCGTGACCTCGTCCTTCGCGGCCGCCGGCTCGCTGGTCGTGCTGCTGGTGTGGGTGTATTACTCGGCGCAGATCTTCCTGCTGGGCGCGGAGTTCACCTGGGTGTATGCCAATGCTCACGGCTCGCTGGCCGGCGCTGGCAAAGCGGCCGATGCGCCTTCATCCACCATGCTACCGGCTCAACAACACGACGCTCCGATTGCAGTGAGCCAGCCCCAGCCAGCGTTACCGAACACGCCGGGCACAGCCGATGTGTGCCGCCCGGCGCTTTCAGGCGATCCCCCCGGCCACGCCTCCCTGAAGCAGCGCGCCATCGTTTATGCGGGCAGCGCCGCGGCCTTTCTTGCGCTGCGCCTGCTGCTGAAATACACAACCCGCAGACGGATCTGAGCCAGGTTGCGCCAGTTCGGCGTCTTTTGCAACCCAGCGCATAACATCGGCAGGACCGACAATTTTCTACAAGGATTCACCATGGGCTTACTGGACGGAATGATGGGCAACGCGTCGAAGATCGATGCCGGAAAAATTCAACAGGAGTTCGAGCAGATACTGGCCGCCGGCGAGCAGGTCGAACATGCCTACCAGCTGATCCGCGACTACTTTGTGTTCACCAGCAAGCGCCTGGTGCTGGTGGACAAGCAGGGCATGACCGGCAGCAAGGTCGAGTACCACTCGATCCCGTACAAAAGCATCACGCATTTCAGCGTCGAGACCGGCGGCCACTTCGACCTGGACGCCGAGCTGAAAATCTGGATTTCGGGAACCGCCCTGCCTTTTCAAAAGCGCTTCAACAAGAAGCTGAGCATCTACGAGGTGCAAAGCGTGCTGGCGGGCTACGTGCTGCGCTAGGCAGCCCATGCCGCCGCCCGGCTCGCCAGGACACCACGCCCCGCCACCACCGTCCGCGCAGCCACGCCAGCGCCACTGGCTTGGCCTCGTCGTTATCTGCGGCGCGATTGCCGCCGGCGCCTATGGCTGGTACAGCGGCGCCATCGTGATTCCAGACCGCTTCAATCCCTGGGCACCGCTCGATGTCATGGCGCCACCGGATTTCCTGACCGGCTACAAGTTGTCGCGAACCCGCAGCGACCCGGTGCGCTGCCTGAACGCGCTGGCGCAAACCAAAATGGCCTACGACCGCTTGCCCGACCGCGTCACCGGCCCGGGTTGCGGCTTTGAGAATGCGGTCCTCCTGCGCACGGCCGGGGTGCGCCTGGGCGCGCCGCTGTCGCTCAGCTGCCCGATGGCCTTGTCTTTTTTCATGTGGGAACAGCATGCGCTGCAGCCCGCCGCCCAGCAGCACTTCGGCCAGCGCGTAGCCGCCATCGACCACCTCGGCAGTTACGCCTGCCGCAACATCAACCGTGGCGAGGGCTCGGCGCCGAATGCGCCAGGCGCCTCGCGCAGCCGCCATGCCACGGCCAATGCGCTCGACATTGCCGGCTTTACGCTGCAAAACGGAAAGCGCATCACCGTGCTGAAGGATTGGCGGCCTGCCGATGCGGCCACGCCGCCCGGCGCTGAAGCGCGGATGCTGGCCGATGCGCATCAGGGCGCCTGCCGGCTCTTCAACGGTGTGCTCGGTCCCGACTACAACGCCGTGCACCGCGACCATTTCCACCTGGAAACCGGCGGCTACGCCCTGTGCCGCTAGCGGTAGTTTGTTAAAGCCGAAGGTCGCGCCCTGTAAATTCGGGGGCCTGGGGTGGCCTGGGTTGTTACGGATTTTCAAGGGTTTTAGCCCGCCAGTCCAAACAGCACGGGCGTGATCAGCTATAAAACTCGTAGCAGAGGGGAATTTGCGTTATATTTGGCGCCAAGCTTTTGCTGAGCCAAATCCCCATTCCCTGTGACCTGACTGACCCGAGGAGATAACCATGAGTGCCAAAGAAAACGCCGCCGTAAGCCTGCTGCTTGAACTGCTGGAATCGCGCTACGCACTGCGTGTGCTGTGGGCACTGAAAGACGGTCATCCCCAGACCTTCCGGCTGCTCCAGGACAGCATCGGCAACATCACGCCCAACACCCTGAACACCCGCATCAAGGAATTGCGCGCCGCCGGCCTGCTCGGCCATGGCGAAAAAGGCTACACCGTCACCACGCTGGGCGCGGACCTGCTCAAACGCCTGAACGACCTGCAGGCGTTTGCCGGCAAGTGGGCCGTCAGCCAGACCAAGGTCAGCGCCGACAACGCCAAATAAGCGTCAACAACCGGCGTTCTGCGCCGGTCCAACGGCAAACAACAGGCCTTGCGCCTGTTGTTTGCCGTTGGTGCTCATCAAGTCAGCACTGGCGGTCTGCCAGTGCTGCAACCGCCGACATTTCATCGTCAATCGAGAAATCCCTGACTTGAAAAGGGATTTGCCATCCCAAGCTAGTCAACTTAGCAGCTTCAAACCTCTTCTACCAACATGCCCGAGAACAAACAACCCGAACAGAACCAAGACCTGACCGGCGAGCCCAGCCCCGAAGAACTCGAAGCGGCACAGGCGGCCGACGAGTTTGACGCGATGAATGCGGCCAGCGAGGCCCAGGCCCAGCTGGCAGTCCTGCAGGCCAAGAACACCGAACTGTCCGACAACTACCTGCGCGCCAAGGCCGAGGCTGAAAACGCCCGCCGCCGCGCCGAGGATGAAATTTCCAAGGCACGCAAGTTCGCCCTTGAAAGCTTCGCCGAAAGCCTGCTGCCCGTGCTCGACAGCCTGGAAGCCGGCCTGAACATGAAGGAAGCCACGCTGGAGCAGCTGCGCGAAGGCTCGCAGGCCACGCTCAAGCAGCTCAAGGCCGCGCTGGAGCGCAACAAGGTGATCGAGATCAATCCGCCAGCCGGAGCCCGGTTCGATCCGCACCAGCACCAGGCCATCAGCATGGTGCCTGCCGCGCAGGAAGCCAACACCGTGGTGGCCGTGCTGCAAAAGGGCTACCTGATTGCCGAGCGCGTGCTGCGCCCTGCCCTCGTCACGGTGGCAGCGCCGCAATAACGACCCGTTGACGACCTTTTCAACGACAAATAAAAACCTGAAGCACTTGAAGTTGTAGAACTTATCCGCAAGTTTTCAGCAGCTTGATGACCAGGGCAACCCAGCAAGCGGTCCGCCCGGCATCCAAACCTTAACCAAACAAAAACTGGAGTACATCATGGGAAGAATCATCGGTATCGACTTGGGCACGACCAACAGCTGCGTCTCCATCATGGAGGGCAACACGCCCCGCGTCATTGAAAACTCGGAAGGCGCCCGCACCACCCCGTCCATCGTTGCCTACCAGGAAGATGGCGAAGTATTGGTCGGCGCATCGGCCAAGCGCCAGGCCGTGACCAACCCACGCAACACGCTCTACGCCGTCAAGCGCCTGATCGGCCGCAAGTTCACCGAAAAAGAAGTGCAAAAAGACATCGGCCTGATGCCTTACTCCATCGTGCCCGCCGACAACGGCGACGCCTGGATCGAAGTGCGCGGCAAGAAGCTGTCGGCCCAGCAGGTCAGCGCCGACATCCTGCGCAAGATGAAGAAAACCGCCGAAGACTACCTTGGCGAGCCCGTCACCGAAGCCGTGATCACCGTGCCCGCGTACTTCAATGACGCCCAGCGCCAGGCGACGAAAGACGCCGGCCGCATTGCCGGCCTGGATGTCAAGCGCATCATCAACGAACCCACCGCAGCCGCGCTGGCCTTTGGCCTGGACAAGCAGGAAAAGGGCGACCGCAAGATTGCGGTGTATGACCTGGGCGGCGGCACCTTCGACATCTCGATCATCGAGATTGCCGATGTCGATGGCGAAAAGCAGTTTGAAGTGCTGTCCACCAACGGCGACACCTTCCTCGGCGGCGAAGACTTCGACCAGCGCATCATCGACTTCATCATCGACGAGTTCAAGAAGGACTCCGGCGTCAACCTCAAGAACGACGTGCTGGCCCTGCAGCGCCTGAAGGAAGCCGCCGAAAAAGCCAAGATCGAACTCTCGAACAGCGCGCAGACCGACATCAACCTGCCCTACATCACCGCTGACGCTTCAGGCCCGAAACACCTGAACATCAAGATGACCCGCGCCAAGCTGGAGAGCCTGGTCGAGGAACTCATCGAGCGCACGATTGCCCCTTGCCGCGTGGCCGTCAAGGACGCCGGCGTGAGCGTTGGCGACATCCATGACGTGATCCTGGTCGGCGGCATGACGCGCATGCCCAAGGTGCAGGAAAAGGTCAAGGAATTCTTCGGCAAGGAGCCGCGCAAGGACGTGAACCCCGACGAAGCCGTGGCCGTTGGCGCCGCGATTCAGGGCCAGGTGCTGTCGGGCGACCGCTCCGACGTGCTGCTGCTCGACGTGACGCCGCTGTCCCTGGGCATCGAAACCATGGGCGGCGTGATGACCAAGATGATCAAGAAGAACACGACCATCCCGACCAAGTTCGCCCAGACCTTCTCGACCGCTGAAGACAACCAGCCGGCCGTGACGATCAAGGTGTTCCAGGGCGAGCGCGAGATTGCTTCGGGCAACAAGGCGCTGGGCGAGTTCAACCTTGAAGGCATTCCACCGGCATCGCGCGGCACGCCGCAGATCGAAGTGTCGTTCGACATCGACGCCAACGGCATCCTGCACGTCGGCGCGAAAGACAAGGGCACCGGCAAGGAAAACAAGATCACCATCAAGGCCAACTCCGGTTTGTCCGAAGCTGAAATCCAGCAGATGGTGAAGGATGCCGAACTGAACGCCGAGGACGACAAGAAAAAGGTCGAGTTCGTGCAGGCCAAGAACAGCGCCGAAGCCATGGTCCACAGCGTGAAAAAATCGCTGGGCGAGTATGGAGACAAGCTCGACGCCGGCGAAAAGGCAAAAATCGAAGCCGCCATCAAGGACATGGAAGAAGCCCTCAAGAGCGACGACAAGGCCGCGATTGAAGCCAAGAACGCCGCCCTGATGGAAGCCAGCCAGAAGCTCGGCGAAAAGATGTATGCCGACATGCAGTCTTCGCAAGCCGCCGGCGGCGACGCAGGCGCGGCACCCGGTGCCGAACAAGCCCAGGCCAAGCCCGCCGCCGACGACAATGTGGTGGACGCCGAAGTCAAGGAAGTCAAGAAGGGCTAATTTGAGCCGGCCCGAGACGGCTTGCTCAATGCATGAAAATGCGTAGCCAGCGCAAGAGCGGAAACCAGGAGCAATCCCGGCTTTCCGCTTTTGCGTTTTACCGCTTCATGAACTACGCGCCGCTTCCGGCCACCCTTGCCTTTGCTGACCACCGAGAACTTTTAACAATGATTGCCTGACCTGACATGGCCAAAAAAGACTATTACGACACGCTCGGCGTTCCCAAGAACGCCAGCGATGAAGACATCAAAAAAGCCTACCGCAAGCTTGCGATGAAGCACCACCCCGACCGCAACCAGGGTGATACGAGCAAGGTTTCCGAAGACAAGTTCAAGGAAGCCAAGGAAGCTTACGAGATGCTTTCCGATGCCCAAAAACGCGCGGCCTACGACCAGTACGGCCATGCCGGTGTCGATCCCAACCGGGGCGGCGGTCCGGGCGCTGAAGGCTTTGGCGGTTTTGCCGAGGCCTTCGGCGACATTTTTGGCGACGTGTTCGGCGGCCAGCGCGGCGGCGCCCAGGGCGGCGGCGGCCGGCAGGTCTATCGCGGCGGCGACCTGAGCTATGCGATGGAAGTCACGCTCGAAGAAGCGGCAGCCGGCAAGGAAGCGCAAATCCGCATCCCGAGCTGGGACGACTGCACGACCTGCCACGGCAGCGGCGCCAAGCCCGGCACCAAGGTCGCCACCTGCACCACCTGCCACGGCCACGGCGTGGTGCAGATGCGCCAGGGATTTTTCAGCGTGCAGCAGACCTGCCCGCAGTGCAAGGGCAGCGGCAAGCTGATTCCATCGCCCTGCGTGGCCTGCCACGGCGTGGGCAAGACCAAGAACAACAAGACGCTGGAAGTGAAGATTCCGGCCGGCATCGACGACGGCATGCGCATCCGCTCGACCGGCAACGGCGAGCCCGGCACCAACGGCGGGCCGCCCGGCGACCTGTACATTGAAATCCGGCTGAAAAAGCACGACATCTTCGAGCGCGATGGCGACGACCTGCACTGCTCGATGCCCATCAGCTTCACCACGGCGGCGCTGGGCGGCGAAATCGAGGTGCCGACGCTGGCGGGCAAGGCGGCGATTGACATTCCCGAAGGCACCCAGGCCGGCAAGCAGTTCCGCCTGCGCGGCAAGGGCATCAAGGGCGTGCGTTCGAGCTATCCGGGCGATTTGTACTGCCACATCACGGTGGAAACGCCGGTCAAGCTGACCGAACACCAGCGCAAGCTGCTCAAGGAACTCGACGAGTCGATCAAGAAAGGCGGCGCCAAGCATTCGCCCAGCGAAGAAGGCTGGACCGACAAGCTGAAGAATTTCTTCGGCGCCTGACCTGTTGCTGCCTTGATGAAATGCCGGATTCAGTCCGGCATTTTTCATGGCGCGTCCGTTTCAGGCCAGAGTTCACGATGAAATTGGCTATTTTCGCAATACACACGGTCATAGTCCGCTTCTATTTTCATAGCAATCTGAGATTCCGGCCAGGTTTCAGCCCAAAACATGGGCATGCGGGGTCTATTGCCTGGTTTGCAAAAACCCGCCCGTAAAATCATTCGGGCATGCCCCTGATCACCCTCATCCTCCTTCCGTTCATCGGCAGCCTGCTGGCGGCGGTGCTGCCGGCCAATGCGCGCAACACCGAATCCACGCTGGCGGGCCTGATCGCCCTGTTCTGCACGGTGCAGGCGGCGCTGTACTTTCCGCAGATCGCAGGCGGCGGCGTGCTGCGCCAGGAAATCGAATGGCTGCCGGCGCTCGGGCTCAACCTGGTGATCCGGCTGGACGGGTTTGCCTGGATGTTCTGCATGCTGGTGCTGGGCATCGGCTCGCTGGTGGTGCTGTATGCGCGCTACTACATGTCGCCCAGCGACCCGGTGCCGCGCTTTTTTGCGTTCTTTCTGGCCTTCATGGGCGCGATGGTCGGCATCGTGCTGTCGGGCAACATCATCCAGCTGGCTTTTTTCTGGGAACTGACCAGCCTTTTTTCCTTCCTGCTGATCGGCTACTGGCACCACCGCAAGGATGCGCGGCGCGGCGCCCGCATGGCGCTGACGGTGACCGGCAGCGGCGGGCTGTGCATGCTGGCCGGCATGCTGGTCATCGGCCACATCGTCGGCAGCTACGACCTGGACCGGGTTCTGGCCGCCGGGGAGCAGATTCGCGCGCATCCGCTGTACCTGACCTGCCTGGTGCTGGTGCTGCTGGGCGCGCTGACCAAGAGCGCGCAGTTTCCGTTTCATTTCTGGCTGCCGCATGCCATGGCGGCGCCCACGCCAGTGTCGGCCTATCTGCACTCGGCCACCATGGTCAAGGCCGGCGTGTTTTTGCTGGCCCGGATGTGGCCGGTGCTGGGCGGCACCGAGGCGTGGTTCTGGCTGGTCGGGGGCGCGGGCCTGTGCACGCTGCTGATCGGCGGCTACGCGGCGATGTTCCAGCATGACCTGAAGGGACTGCTCGCCTATTCGACGATTTCGCACCTGGGCTTGATCACGCTGCTGCTGGGCCTGAACAGCCCGCTGGCGGCGGTGGCGGCGGTGTTCCACATCATGAACCATGCGACCTTCAAGGCCTCGCTGTTCATGGCGGCCGGCATCCTGGACCACGAAAGCGGAACGCGCGACATCCGCCGGCTCTCTGGCCTGCGCACCATGATGCCGGTGACCGCCACGCTGGCCATGGTGGCCAGCGCGGCGATGGCCGGCGTGCCGCTGCTCAACGGCTTTTTGTCCAAGGAAATGTTCTTTGCCGAAACCGTCTTCATCCAGGCGACGCCGCTGATTTCCCTGCTGCTGCCGGTGGCCGCCACGCTGGCCGGCATGTTCAGCGTGGCCTATTCGCTGCGCTTCACGGTCGATGTGTTCTTCGGCCCGCCGGCCACCGACCTGCCCCGCCAGCCCCACGAACCGCCGCACTGGATGCGCGTGCCGGTCGAGCTGCTGGTGCTGGCCTGCCTGGTGGTCGGCATCTTCCCCGAGTGGACCGTGGGCCGCTTCCTCGATGCCGCAGCGCGTCCGGTGGTGGGCGGCGAGCTGCCCGAGTTCAGCCTGGCCGTCTGGCATGGCCTGAACACGCCTTTTTTGATGAGCATCGTGGCCATGCTGGGCGGCACCCTGATGTATTGGGTGCTGCGTCGCCAGCGCCTGCGGGGCCATGTCGATGCGCCGCCGCTGATGCACCGCATCAATGGCAAACGCCTGTTCGATGGCGCGCTGGCCCTGCTGACCCAGGCCGGGCGCAAGGGCCGGCGGCTGCTGGCCACGCGGCGCCTGCAGTGGCAGATGCTGTGGCTGGCATGCGCCGTGCTGGCGGCGGGCACGCTGCCGATGTGGACCCGGGGCCTGTACGTGGGCGACCGGGCTTCGCTGCCGCTGTCGCCGGCCTTTGCCCTGCTGTGGACGGTGGGCGCGGGTTGCGCCGTGGTTGCCGCCTGGCAGGCCAAATACCACCGCATGGCAGCGCTCGCGCTGATGGGCGGGGCCGGGCTGTGCACCTGCATCACCTTTTTGTGGTTTTCGGCGCCCGACCTGGCGCTGACGCAGCTGGTGGTGGAAACCGTGACCACGGTGCTGATCCTGCTGGGCCTGCGCTGGCTGCCCAAGCGCCATGAAAGCCTGCGGCTGATCGGCCGGGCCGAGCGGCGCGGCACGCGCTTGCGCCGCAACCGCGACCTGCTGCTGTCGGTGGGCGCCGGCACGGGCATGGCGCTGCTGGCCTGGGCCATGATGAGCCGGCCCTTTCCTGAAAGCACCTCGACCTTCTTCCTGGAGCGCGCGCTGAGCGAAGGCGGCGGCACCAACGTCGTCAATGTCATGCTGGTCGATTTCCGGGGCTTTGACACCTTTGGCGAAATCGTCGTGCTGGGCATCGTGGCGCTGACGGTGTATGCGCTGCTGCGGCGCTTTCGTCCGGCGCTTGAAGCCATGGACCTGCCCGAGCAGCAGCGCGCCATGCCGCCCGACCTGGCCACCGACCTGCTCAACCCGCGCCTGGCGCCTGATACCGCCGTGGGCTACCTGATGGTGCCGGCGGTGCTGGCGCGGCTGCTGCTGCCGTTTGCCGTCATGGTGGCCTTGTTCATCTTCATGCGCGGGCACAACGAGCCGGGCGGCGGCTTTGTCGCCGGGCTGGTGCTGTCGGTGGCGCTGCTGCTGCAGTACATCATCTCGGGCACCCACTGGGTCGAAGCGCACATGCCCCTGCGGCTGCGGCGCTGGATTGCCATGGGACTGCTGACCGTGCTGGCGACCGGCCTGGCCTCGCTGGCCTGGGGCTATCCCTTCCTGACCAGCCACACCGCCCACTGGGTGCTGCCGCTGATCGGTGAAATCCATGTGCCGAGTGCGATATTTTTCGACATCGGCGTCTTCGCGCTGGTGGTGGGCTCCACGCTGATGATCCTGACCTCGATTGCCCACCAGTCGGTGCGCGGCCATCGCCACCACGCCCGGATGGCCGAAGACAGCCCGGAGGCGCTGGCCTCGTCCACGCAAACAGGAGGCCTCTGATGGAAATTGTCCTGGCGATGGCCATCGGCGTGCTGACCGGCTCGGGCGTGTGGCTGCTGCTGCGCCCGCGCACCTTCCAGGTCATCATGGGCCTGGCGCTGCTGTCGTATGCGGTCAACCTGTTCATCTTCAGCATGGGGCGGCTGGGACTGTCGCTGGGCAAGGCGCCGGTGCTGGTGCAGGTGCCGGGTGTGCCGCAGAGCCTGTCGCACTATGCCGACCCGATGCCCCAAGCGCTGACGCTGACGGCCATTGTCATCGGCTTTGCCATGACGGCGCTGTTCCTGGTGGTGCTGCTGGCCTTGCGCGGCATGTCGGGCACCGACCATGTGGACGGCAGCCAGGCCGACGATGCGCAGGACATGCCATGACCATGAGCCTGACAAGTTCACTGAACCAGGCGATGGCGCCGCTGATGCCGCACCTGATGCTCGCGCCGATCTTGCTGCCCCTGCTCACGGCCGCGCTGATGCTGCTGATGCGGGAAGACAGGCAGCGCTTCAAGCTGATCGTCAACATGGGCTCGACCCTGCTGGGCCTTGGCGTGTCGCTGGCCCTGCTGGGCTGGGCCGACCAGCAAGGCGCGGCTTCGACCATGGACGTTTACCTGGCGGGCAACTGGCCGGCGCCCTATGGCATCGTGCTGGCGCTGGACCGCCTGTCGGCCATGATGCTGGTGCTGGCCAGCACCATCGCGCTGGCATCGAGCGTGTTTGCCGCCGCCCGCTGGCACCGTGCCGGCGTTCACTTTCACCCGCTGTTCCAGCTCCAGCTCATGGGCCTGTGCGGCGCCTTCCTGACGGCCGACCTGTTCAACCTTTTCGTGTTCTTCGAGATCATGCTGGCCGCCTCCTACGGGCTGCTGCTGCACGGCTCGGGGCGCGCGCGCGTGCAGTCGGGGCTGCACTTCATTGCCATCAACCTGGCCGCGTCGTCGCTGTTCCTCATCGGCGCGTCGATGCTGTACGGCATCACCGGCACGCTGAACATGGCCGACCTGGCGCAAGCCATTCCGCAGGTCGTCGAGGCGGACCGGGGCCTGCTGCATGCGGCCGCCGGCATTTTGGCCACGGCCTTTTTGATCAAGGCGGCGATCTGGCCGCTGAACTTCTGGCTGGTGCCGGCCTACAGCGCGGCGACGGCGCCGGTCGGCGCGCTGTTTGCCCTCATGACCAAGGTCGGGATCTACGTGATCCTGCGGCTGTGGCTGCTGCTGTTTGGCATTGACGCCGGGCCTTCGGCGCAGTTCGGCAGCCTGTGGCTGACAGGCGGCGGCATGGTGACGATGGTGTTTGGCGCCATCGGCATGCTCGGCTCGCAGCGGATTGGCTACCTGGCCGGTTATGGCGCCATCCTGTCGTCGGGCAGCCTGCTGGCCGCCGCCGGGTTCGGCCAGCCCCTGCTGACGGCCGGCCTGCTCTATTACCTGCCGAGTTCCACGCTGGCCATCAGCGCGCTGTTCCTGCTGGCCGACCTGATGGACCGCTGGCGCAATGACGGCGCCAGCCAGTCGCCTTTCGACGACGACGAAGCGCCTTTCCTGACGGCCGAACTGGTGCCCGCCGTGGGCCTGAACCTTGACCAGGACGAGGAAGTGCTCACCGGCCAGGTGATTCCCGCCGCCGTGGCCTTGCTCGGCCTGGCCTTCATGGCCTGCACCCTGGTGATCACCGGCCTGCCGCCGCTGTCCGGCTTTGTCGGAAAATTCGCCATGCTGACGGCCTTGCTCAACCCCCTCGGGCTCGGCCAGCCGGGCGCGCAGCCTCCGGGCGCGGCGGGCTGGATGCTCGTGGCGCTGTTGATCGGCACCGGCCTGCTGGCGCTGATTGCGCTGACGCGTGCTGGCATCCTGCATTTCTGGGCGACCTACGACCGCGCATCGCTGCAGCTGCGCGTGCTCGAAGGCCTGCCCATCGCCTTTTTGCTGGGCGCCTGCCTGCTCCTGACGCTGCAGGCCGGCCCGGTCATGCGCTACATGCAGGCCACCGCCGATGCGCTGCACGCGCCCCACCTTTATGTGCGAGCGGTCATGTCCGCCCGGCCGATACCGGGGCCGCAGGCGCCACGGGTCGAACCCCCGAAGGAGGCGCCATGAAAAAAATCCTGCCCGCGCCGCTGCTGTCGGCGGCGCTGTTCGTGCTGTGGCTGCTGCTGAACCGCACGCTGGGCGCGGGCCATGTGCTGCTGGCGCTGGTCCTGGCGCTGGCGATTCCCGTGCTGACCGCCGGACTGCGGCCGATGCCGGTGCGCATCCGCAGGCCGGGCGTGGCGCTGCGCCTGCTGGCCACGGTAGCTGGCGACTCGGTGCGCTCGAACATCGCCGTGATTGGTTTGCTGCTCAGGCCGGGCAGCCGGCGCCATCCACCCGGTTTTGTGCAGGTGCCGCTGGACCTGCGCGACCCGAATGCGCTGGCGGCGCTGGCCATGATTGTCTGCCTCACCCCCGGCACCGCCTGGGCCGAGCTGTCGCTGGACCGCGCCACCTTGCTGCTGCACGCGCTTGAAGTCGATGACGCCAGCGCCATGGCCGCGCAGATCAAGGCGCGTTACGAGCGTCCATTGATGGAGATTTTTGAGCCATGAACCCGATACTTTCGTGGGCGCTGCCGCTGGCCCTGTGCATGCTGGCGCTGGCCATGCTCTGCACCATGATCCGGCTGATCAAGGGGCCTTCGGCGCAGGACCGGGTGCTGGCGCTGGACTGCATGTACATGAACGGCATGCTGGCGATGCTGATGCTGGGCCTGATCGACGGCAGCAGCCATTATTTCGAGGCGGCGCTGCTGATTGCGCTGCTGGGTTTTGTCGGCACCACGGCGATGGCCAAGTTCCTGCTGCGCGGCGAGGTGATCGAATGACGGGCTTTGTCCTGCCGATGTGGGCTGAAATCAGCGTGGCCGCGCTGGTGCTGGCGGGCGCCGGACTGGCGCTGCTGGGCTCGTTTGGCTTGCTGCGCCTGCCGACGTTTTTCGAGCGCGTGCATGCGCCGGCCATCATCGCCACGCTGGGCTGCTGGTGCGTGATGTGGGGCATGGTGCTTTTTTTCTCGCTCCGGCAGGGTGAGCTGGCCGTTTTTCCGCTGCTGATCGCGGTGTTCATCGCCATCACCGTGCCCATCCCGACCATTTTCCTGATGCGCGCCAGCCTGTTTCGTGCGCGGCAGATGGGCCAGGACGTCCCGCCCAGCGTCAGCCGCGTCGTTCCGCCTGGGGTCAAGGACTCCTGAATTGATAGCTGTAGGTGCCCGCAGCTATTGCGCAGAAGGCTGATTTGGCATGGGAAAGCGTAAAGAATCAGCTTATGCCTTGACGAAATCCTGTGCTTGATTGGTGGCTGGGTTGGCGCTTCTGGGTTGGGCTGGCCGGGGGTTGCCCGGCGGCAAGTAACTTTCTTTTGCTTCGCCAAAAGAAAGTCACCAAAGAAAAGGCGACCCTGCTGTCCGCGACCCTACGCTTCGCTTCGGGCACCCTGCGGTGCTCAGTCCAGCCGGGGTCTCGTGCAAACTCGCCTTCGGCTCAGACAAGCACGAGCCCTTGTCCGTCTGGACTTCCGCTCCTCAGCGCTGACAGAAGGGGGACTCGGGGAAAAACCAATACCAGCAGCCCAACAGCCAACAGCCGAATACGCAGAACGCGCCATGCGCGCTCTGCTCCCCGATTCTGAATCCGAATCCGATCCAAACCCGTCCTGGCCGAGCCTGTGCTGGGCAAGCAAAGCGCAGGGACTCGGACTGCGGGTCGCCTTTCTTTTGCTTACTTTTCTTTGGCGAAGCAAAGAAAAGTGAGTCGGCCGCCGGGCCGAAAACCCGGCCAGCCCAACCAACCAAAGCCAACCCAGCCCCCTCAAGGCAAAAGCGTGATATCCCCGACATAAGCCAGGCTATGGTCAGCCGTATTGTCCGAATCAGCACCCACCAGCACGGCATGCAGCGGCGGCAAAGTCGCGCTTTCCTCGCCGAAGGCCCGGTGAAAATCCGCCGCCAGGTCTTGCCGGTGCGTCACCCACTGGCCCAGGTGCTGCTCGCCGCTGTCCAGCACGATCATCCGCATGCGATGGGTGAAGGCGTTGTGCAGCAGCGTTCCGGGCGGCAGCGTGGCGTCCCACACATAGCACAGCGTGGCGGCGGGCAGGTATTCGCCGCTGACCGAGCGCGCCACGCGCAGCAGGTTGCGCTCGACGAATCCGAGCTGCTCGATGGGCAGGTCAAACAGCGCGCAGACCTTGAGCGGGCTGTCGTCGCCCGCGCGCTGCCGCAGGTCGGCATGGCGCAGCGGCTGGTCCAGGCGCCAGCGCCAATTCAAATGCATGCCGGGCGCCAGCGCAACGTCCGGCAGGTCATGCACCAGGTTGGCGTAGGAATGGTCGGTCTGCACCCGCAGCACCGGATGCCCATCCATCGGCGTGATGTCGAAGTGCGTCAGCGGCTTGTGGCCCCTGGGCAGGGCCACCACGCGCCAGGGCACTGGCGGCTCCGTGCCGCTGGCCGACGAAAAAAGGCTCAGGTGCGGCGCGGCAGTGGGCGCCTCAACCGGCACGGAAGTTTGGCCAAAAGCGGTATTTACGCACACCCACAAAGCACAAGCAGCTATTAAAAAAATAGCATTCCGGCTTGTTGGGAGCGTTGATGGCAAGCGATTCAGGTTCATGTCAAAGCCGTTTCTGGTCGTGGTGTCTGCACGCCCATTAGAGCAGGACCGCCCGGTGTCAAGTGTTTCCAAATCCTCCGCCGCCCGGCGTGTGAATCTCGAACACATCACCCGGCTGCATTTGGGCCTGGCCGATATGCGCCAGCGTTTCAACCCGGCCGTCGGCGCGCACCACGCGGTTCAGCCCGACCTCGCCCGGCTGGCCGCCGGCCATGCCGAAAGCGCCGTATTTTCGGCCGTTGGACAGGATGCTGGCCGTCATCGGCTCCAGGAACCTGACGCGCCGCACACCGCCGTTGCCACCAATCCACTTTCCGGCGCCGCCCGAGTGGGCGCGGATTTCGTAGCTCTCCAGCCGCACCGGAAAGCGGAACTCCAGCACCTCGGGGTCGGTCAGCCGCGAATTGGTCATGTGCGCCTGCACCACCGACGTGCCGTTGAAGCCCGACACCAGCCGGCCCGCATCGTCCATCACGCCGCCGGCGCCCGAGCCGCCCGAGATGGTTTCGTAGTACTGGTGGCGCTCGTTGCCGAAGGTGAAATTGTTCATGGTGCACTGGCCCGCCGCCATGATGCCAAGGGCGCCGTAGAGCGCGTTGGTGATGCAGGTCGAGGTTTCCACATTGCCGGCCACCACCGAGGCGGGCGGGTTCGGGTTCAGCATCGATCCTGCGGGAATGATGACCTTCAGCGGCTTCAGGCAGCCGGCGTTGAGCGGAATGTCGTCGTCCACCAGCGTTCGGAAGACGTAGAGCACGGCCGCCATGCAGACCGCCGTGGGCGCGTTGAAGTTGTTGGTCTGCTGCGCCGATGTGCCGGTGAAGTCGATCTCGGCGCTGCGGTTGTGCGTATCGACGCGAATCGCCACCGTGATCTGCGCGCCGTTGTCCAGCAGCAAGGTGAATTCGCCGTCCTTCAGCCGGGTGATGACGCGACGCACCGATTCCTCGGCGTTGTCCTGCACATGGCGCATGTAGGCCAGCACCACGCCCAGGCCGAAATGCCCGACCATCTTGCGTAACTCCTGCACGCCTTTTTCATTCGCGGCAATCTGCGCCTTCAAATCGGCCATGTTCTGCTGCGGATTCCTTGATGGGTATTCGCCGCTGTTCAGCAGCGCCAGCATCTCGGCCTCGCGCAGCACACCGCGTTCGACCAGCAGGAAGTTGTTGATCTGCACGCCCTCCTCTTCGATGCGGGTGGAAAACGGCGGCATCGAGCCCGGCGTGATGCCGCCGATGTCGGCATGGTGGCCGCGCGAGCCGACGTAAAAAATCGGTTCGGCGCTGTCCAGGTAAACCGGCGTGATGACCGTGATGTCGGGCAGGTGCGTGCCGCCGTGGTAGGGGTCATTCAGCGCATACACGTCGCCCGGCTGCATCCTGCCGGCGTTCTCGCGGATCACGGTCTTGATGCTCTCGCCCATCGAGCCCAGGTGCACCGGCATGTGCGGCGCATTGGCGATCAGGTTGCCCTCGGTATCGAACAGCGCGCAGCTGAAGTCCAGCCGCTCCTTGATGTTGACCGAGTAGGCGGTGTTCTGCAGCTGCAGGCCCATCTGCTCGGCAATGTTCATGAACAGGTTGTTGAACACTTCGAGCAGCACCGGATCGACCGTCGTGCCGGCCGCGAACTTGATGGCACGCTGCGCCCGCCGCTCCAGCACCAGGTGGTCCAGAGCCGTCAGACTGGCTTCCCAGCCGGGCTCGACCACGGTGGTCGCGTTGTGCTCGGCAATGATGGCCGGGCCGGGGATGATGTCGCCGGGCCGCAGGTCTTCGCGCACCACCAGCGCCGCATCAATCCAGTGGCCGCCCGAATACATGCGCACGGTTTCGCGGCGCACTTCGGCCATGTCGCGCGGCGCGTGCAGGGCATGGCGCGGCTCGGCCGGCGCATCGCCCGCCACCACCGATTCGACCGACACGGCCTCGACCACCAGCGCCTTGCCGTGCATGAGGAATGAAAAGCGCTGGCGGTAGGCGGCTTCGAAACTGGCTTCGATTTGCACCAGGCTGCCAAAAGGCACGATCAGCGCCGCGTCGCTACCTTCGTAGCGCACATGCACGCGCAGGTAGCTGGTGACGGCGCCCATGCTGACCTGCTGGCGCTGCAATTCGGCTTCGGCGGTGGCCGCCAGGCGGTCGAGTTTGCCGGCGATGTCAGGCAATGCGGCTTGCGACAGTTTCAGTTCCACCGCCTGCTCGCGGATCACGTTCTGATCGGCCAGCCCCATGCCGTAAGCACTCAGCACACCGGCCAGCGGATGCACGAACACCCGCGTCATGCCCAGCGCATCGGCCACCAGGCAGGCGTGCTGGCCGCCGGCGCCGCCAAAGCACTGCAGCGTGTAGCGCGTCACGTCGTAGCCGCGCGCGACCGAGATTTTCTTGATCGCATTGGCCATCTGCTGCACGGCAATGTGGATGAAGCCCTCGGCCACGTCCTCGGCGCTGCGGCCGGCCTGCAGCGCCAGTTCGCCGAACCCGGCCTGCGCCGCCTCGGCGCTCAAGGGCTCATCGGCCTGCGGCCCAAACACCCTGGGGAAATAACGCGGCTGGATTTTGCCCAGCATCACGTTCGCGTCGGTCACGGCCAGCGGGCCGCCGCGCCGGTAACTGGCCGGGCCGGGGTTGGCGCCAGCGCTTTGCGGGCCGACGCGAAAGCGCTCGCCGTCAAACCGCAACATCGAGCCGCCGCCGGCCGCCACGGTGTGAATGCTCATCATCGGCGCGCGCATGCGAACGCCGGCCACCTGGGTCTCGAACTCGCGCTCGAACTCGCCGGCGTAATGTGACACATCGGTCGAGGTGCCGCCCATGTCAAAGCCAATCACCTTTTCAATGCCCGCAATCGCCGCCGTTCGCGCCATGCCGACGATGCCGCCGGCCGGTCCGCTCAAAATTGCGTCCTTGCCCTGGAACGCATGCGCATCGGTCAGGCCGCCCGACGACTGCATGAAGAACAGCTTGACGCCCGGCATCTCGCCGGCCACCTGCTCCACGTAGCGGCGCAGGATGGGCGACAGGTAGGCATCAACCACGGTGGTGTCGCCCCGGCTGACGAACTTCATCATCGGGCTGGTTTCGTGCGAAGTGCTGATCTGCGTGAAGCCGATTTCCTGCGCGATACGCCTGGCGGCCTTCTCATGGCCGGTAAAGCGGTAGCCGTGCATGAAAACAATCGCAACGCTGCGCAGCCCTTGCTGGTATTGCACCAGCAGCTCCTGCTTCAACAGCGCCTCGTCCAGCGGCCGAAGCACTTCGCCCTGCGCGCCGACGCGTTCATCGGCTTCGACCACGGCGCTGTAGAGCAGTTCGGGCAGCACGATGTGGCGGTCGAACAGGCGCGGCCGGTTCTGGTAGGCAATGCGCAGCGCATCCCGAAAGCCGCGCGTGGTAACCAGCAGCGTGGGCTCGCCCTTGCGTTCGAGCAGCGCATTGGTGGCGACCGTGGTGCCCATCTTCACGCACTCCACCACGTCGGCTTGAATTGCCTCGCCGCTTTTCAGGCCCAGCAGGTGGCGGATGCCGGCGACCGCTGCATCGCGGTATTGCTCGGGGTTTTCGCTCAGCAGCTTGTGCGTGACCAGCGAGCCGTCGGGCTTCCTGGCAACGATGTCGGTGAAGGTGCCGCCCCGGTCAATCCAGAACTGCCAAAGTTTTTTCATGGGCTTGTCTTTCAGGACAGCGCAGCCAGGACCGGCCCGGGCTGCGCGGTTAAAGTCATGGCTGCATTGTCACGTCAACCACCTGCTTTTATCCATGCTGCCTGTTCTTGCCATCTGTATCGGCGCCTCGCTGGGCGCGCTGTCCCGCTGGGGCTTGTCCCTGTGGCTGTCGCCCGGCGGCCTGATTCCCTGGGGAACGCTGGCGGCCAACCTGCTGGGCGGCTACCTGATCGGCATGGCCATTGCGGTGTTCCAGGCCATGCCGCAGATTGACCCGGTCTGGCGCCTGCTGCTGATCACCGGCTTTCTGGGCGGGTTGACGACGTTTTCGACCTTTTCGGCCGAGGTCGTGACCTACCTGCTCGAAGCGCGCTACGGCATGGCCGCAGGCGTCGCCGTGATCCATGTGATGGGCTCGCTCTTGATGACGGCGGCAGGCATCAAGACCGCTCTGTTTTTTATAGCTGCCCAGACTCATTAGCAGAACATTGCCAAACATCATAAAACTGGAGTTCTGAGACATGCAAATCGAAGCCATTCGTCTAAAAAATTTTCGTACCTTCAAGGACGTCAACCTGCGCGATATTCCACGCTTTTGCGTGCTGGTGGGTGCCAACGGCACGGGCAAAAGCACCTTGTTTTCGGTGTTTGCCTTCCTGCGTGACGCAATGACCACCAACCTGACAGCGGCTCTGGGGCGGCTGGGCGGCAGCCGTGGCCTAAATGAAGTGCGCAGCCGGGGAACCACCGGCCCCATGGAAATCGAGATCAAGCTGCGCACCGTGCTTGCGAGCGGCAAAAGCCAGCTCATTACCTACGAGCTGCACATTGGCGAGTTGAACGGCCGTCCCGCCGTTACCCGTGAAATCCTGAAATACCGGCGAGGCAGCCGGGGACAGCCCTGGCATTTTCTCGACTTCTCCAACGGTGTGGGCGAAGCCGTGACGAATGAGCTTGACTCCGTGACGGATGAGAGCCAACTCAAGCGAGAACAGCAAACCCTCAAAAGCCCGGACATTCTGGCCATCAAGGGGCTGGCGCAGTTTGAGCGCTTCCCTGCCGTGGTGGCGCTGGGCAACCTGATAGAAAATTGGCACCTGTCGGACTTTCACATCAGCCGAGCCCGCCCCGAAGCGGAAGCAGGTTATGCCGATCATCTGTCGCGTGAAGGTGAAAACCTGTCGCTGGTGGTCGAGTACCTCTACAAAAACCACCCCGACACCTTTCAAAAAATCCTCAACCGCCTGCAGTCTCGGGTGCCAGGTGTTACCAAGGTGGAAGCCAAGACAACCGAAGAAGGCCGCGTGCTGCTGAAGTTCCAGGACGGAGCATTTGAAGATCCATTTCTAGCGCGTTACGTGTCTGACGGCACCATCAAGATGCTGGCCTATCTGGTGCTCTTGTTTGACCCGACACCCCATCCTCTGCTGTGCGTGGAGGAGCCAGAAAACCAGCTCTACCCTTCATTGCTGTCGGACCTGGCCGAAGAGTTTCGCGCCTATGCGCAGCGGGGCGGACAGGTCTTCGTGACCACGCACTCTCCAGATTTTCTCAATGCTGTCGAGCTGGATGAAGTGTTCTGGCTGGTCAAGGAGGGCGGCTACTCGACGATTCATCGCGCACGCGATGAGGCCCAACTCAAAGCTTACATGGCAGAAGGCGACCAGATGGGCTACCTGTGGACAAGTGGCCTGTTTGAAGGCGCCAATCCATGATTGAGCATCTGGTGTTCTTTCTGGAAGGCCCCTCCGAGAAGGATTTTTTGCAGGGTATATGGCCCACGGTGATGCCAGCGCATATCACGCCGCATTTTCAAGTTTTCCAGGGCAAGCAGGATCTGGAAAAGCAACTGGTGCGGCGCATGAAATACTGGCTCAAGCCGAACAGCCGTTTCATCGTGATGCGCGATCAGGACAGCGCAGATTGTGCCGACATCAAGGCGCGGCTGCGGCGCCTGTGCGATGAGGCCGGTCAGCCAGCAGCAGTCATACGAATTGCCTGCCGGGAACTGGAGAGCTTTTTTGTCGGAGACTGGGCTGCCATTGCTGCGGGGTTTGGCAAGCCTGCGCTAGCCGCCCAGGCGAAAAAAGCCAAATACCGCACACCCGACGAACTGGGCAACCCGGCAGAAGAAATCAAGCGACACCTCCCCAGCTACCAAAAGCGCGAAGGCGCACGCAAGATTGCGCCTCATCTCAAGACCGTCAACAACAAGTCGCCAAGTTTCCGGGTCTTGATGCAAACGCTTGAGGATATGGCTAAGGGGTAATGTCCAGCGCCATTGTCATGACGGCGGCAGGCATCAGGACCGCTCTGTTTTTTATAGCTGCCTGTGCAGGCTAGACGTGCGCAAAAGCACTTTTTGACTCACTAGCTTGATGCCAGCGCCCAAGAATCACGCGTCGCCCAGCCCAATCGGCGCTGGCGCCCGCATCACGATGCGCGTGAACAGGCGGTCATAGGCCGGGTCGGGCGAATATTTGCCGGCCAGCGGATCGCAGTTCTTCTCGAAGGCCGCATCGAGTTCCTTCCATTCGGCAGGGGTCAGCACTTTTTCGGCTTCGGGCAGGATCACGGTTTCCTCAAGCCGCATGTGCTCCAGGTAAAACTTCACGTAGCGATTGCACTCGGCCACGAAAGCCGGCCTGCGCGGCTCGCCCAGGAGTTCCCAGGCCAGCAGCAGGTGCTGCAGTTCGCGCACGGCTTTTTCACCGTTGATGTGGTCGTTTTCCAGCTTCTGCACGGCGGCCATGAGCGACGGCGAAGCACGGACCACGCGCGGAAACAGCAGGTCGGATTCCTTGGGGTGATGCAGGCGCTCGGGGAATTCATCAATGTAGAACAGCATGGCGCGCAGCACGTCGAAGAACTGCTCGGGGTTGTCTCCGGGGCCGTGCTCAACCATCATGGTCATGGAGCGGAGCATGGCGGCCAGTGACGAATGCTCGTCGCGAATGATTTGCAGGCTGGTGTGTTTGATAGCAGTCTCCCGGATTATTGTGATGAAGCCAGAGAATGCCCCGAGCCTGGCTTGAGCGCCATGACACAGGTCAAAGTTTTATCGGCTTCAACACCTGTTGAAACAGGGCGTTACACACTGGTCAAGCCCGGGTGGACCAGCCTTCAATGCTTGTGGGCGCCGTGGTCGCCGGCTTTTTCATCAACCGGCCCTGCGTCGTTTCCGGCGGCTGAAGGAGCCACCGCACTCACGGGCAGCGTCAGTTCAAGCCGGCTTTCAACGCCCTTGGCATCCTGCAGGCGCAGCGTGAGCGGCACCGTGCTGCCCTTGGGCAGGGGCTGCTTCAGCTCCATCAGCATGACGTGGTAGCCGCCGGGCTGCAATGGCACGGTCTGGCCGGCCGGCAAATCCAGCACGGGCACGGCGCGCATTCTCATGATGTCGCCTTCCATCTTCATTTCATGCACCTCGGCAACGCCGGCCACGGGTGACAAAACGCCGACCAGCCTGGCGCCGTCCCTGGCGGTGATGCGCATGAACGCGCCCGTGCCTTGCTGGCCCGGCACGGTGGCGCGGACCCAGGCGCCCTTGACCTCGACGGTTTGGGCATGAAGGGCGCTGCAGGCCAGCAGCAAGGCTGCGGTCAATATTTTGAATTTCATGGGAATCTCCGGTGGTCAGGTTGAAAAAATTCAGAAGCCGGCATGATTCACGCCGGCGCGGTGCTCAGTGCTGATGGGCGCCTGGCGCATGCACCATGGCGGGCATGGGTGCGGCGGCTTCGGGGCCGGTGACTTCCAGCAAGACCGCAGGCGATTTCAGGCCTTTGGCGGAATTGCCCGAGGCCGGAGTCTCACTCCAGTCGTTGCTGCCGCTTTCGCAGGTCTGCAGCACCTTGAACCACAGCGGCCCGGTGGTTTCCGGCAATTTGCCGCGCAGCACGAACTCGTCGAAAAACGCATCCTGCAGCGCCGCCTCCTTGCCGGCCGCCGTCCAGGCCACCACGGTGACGTCTTCGGTGACCGGCTTGCCGTGGCTGTCGTAGGGTCTGGCGAGTTTTTCCTGCTGGACGGACAAGGTCCAGCCGGCTTTCGGGTAGGGTTTGGCGCCCTGGAAACCGGCGGGGATTTGAACCCTGATGCCCGTCGTCGCCGAGCCCTGGCAGCCGTGGCCGACCTGGAAAACAGCTTTGTAGGTGCTGCCGGCCAGCGCCGTTTTGGCGTCCAGGGAAATATGAGAAAAAGCGGGCATTGCGCTGATGCAGAGTGCGCCGGCAGCTATCATTTTTATAGCTATTGAAGGGTTCATGATGGATTGTTGAAAGTGCGATGAGATCAAGTGGAGGTGGAAAGTAATAACTTCCCGTTCGTCATTCCCGCGTAGGCGGGAATCCAGCAACACGGATTGAACACTCAAACGAGTCTGGATACCCGCCTTCGCGGGTATGACGCAGGGAAGTTATTGTTGACCTAAGTGGTTTGTGGCTCACAGGTCGAACTTCAGCTCGGCCATGTAGCTGCGCTGCGGATACGGGTGGAAGTTCCAGTACTTGTCGTTGTTCAGGTTCTCGATGCCGAAGGCCGCCGCGACGGTTTTTCTGACCTGCCAGCGCACGCGCAGGTCGGCGGTGAAGTACCTGCTGACGCCCTGGTAGGTGGTGCCGTTCACATCGGCATTGTTCAGCGTACGGAACTGCGCGCCGCTGTAGCGCGCCCCCAGCGTGGCCGTCCACTGCGGATTGAAGCGATAGCTCGCCACGGCCGTGGCGCGCCAGCGCGGAATATTGGGCTGCTGCTTGCCGACGGTGTCGCCCGGCGTGGCGACAAAACCGCTGTTTTCCTTGATGACCGAATCGGCGTAGGTGATGCTGCCGCCTAGGTCCAGCCCCTTCATGCCCACGTCAAAACCGTTGTAAGCCGCTTCAAGGCCCTTGGTGGCGATGCGGCCGATGTTCTGCACCCGGCTGATGTTGAGGTTGGCCGCCGAATCAAACGTGGTTTGCGAATACAGCGCGTCGCGCGTGTTTTCGGTGAAGAAGGTCAGGCGCAGCAGGCCGCTGCCCAGGTCTTTTTCCGCCGTCAGCTCGGTGGTCCACGATTTTTCAGGCCGCAGGTTCGGGTCGTTGATGTATTGCGAATTGGCCGTCGAGGTCGCGCCATAGAGTTCGCCCACGGTCGGAAAGCGCACCGCCCGGCCCGCCGAGGCCTTGAGCACGGTGTCCGCTGCCCACTGGTAGGAAAGCGCGGCCTTGGGCGAGACAAAACTCTCGCTGCGCGAAGGAAAACCCAAGGCGCTGCTGGCCGAAAAATCAGTCAGGCCGTTCGACGCCGTCCAGCGCTCCAGCCGCGCGCCCAGCACGGTCTTCCAGCCCGGCGCGAAGGCCCAGGCATCCTGCGCGTACAGGCTTTGCAATTGCGTGTCGCCGCGCACCTGGCTGGCAAGTAGCCCGGCACCATCGGCCTGCCAGTTGCCGGCGATATTGTTGGTGCGATAGCGCAGCTTGTAGCTGTCCTGCTGCACGCCAAAGTCGGCGATGTGCGCGCCCTGGATGCCCTGCGGGCGCCAGATGCCCTTCAAGGCCAGCGTGTTCCAGCCGGTGCCGCTGCCATCGGCAAGCGTGCCCGCGCCGCCCGTGGCCGCTGCCGGCAAAGGATTGCCGGCAGCGTTCTGGCGCTTGAGGTCGCGGCTGTAGTCGTACAGGCTGGCGGCCACTTCCCAGTCCCATTCGCCCAACGCGAGGCTCTTGACCGACAGGCCGTGCATGACGTGGCTCAGGCTTTCGTTGGTCAGCGCAAAGTCGCCGCCCGTCAAATTGAAGGACCGGCCATTGATGTTGACCAGTCCGCTGTAAACCGGCTGCCCGGCCGCATTGCGCAGGTAGGACGCCGGGCGGCCCTCGGAGGTGTTCTGCCAGTAGCCCAGCGTGTAGGCGGCGCGCAGCGTGGGCGTGATGTCGTAGGCCAGCTTGATCTTGAGGTGGTCCTGGACCGTGTGGTACTCGGTGCCGGTGCCCAGGATGTACCACGGCGCATCGGCGTTGTTGCGCTCAAGCACCGCGCCGAAGACCGCCGTGCCGGCATTGCCGGGCGTTCCGGTGGCCACGACGCGGGCCGGGAAGGTCAGCGGCTGGCCATGGCTGTCGGTGTGGCTGGCGTTGATGAACCACGACCAGTCGCCGCTCTTGTTGCCCAGCGAGGCGCTGGCCTGGGTGGCGCTGTAGGTAGCGCTCGTGCTGTACAGCTCGAACGGCTGGCTGACGTGGCTGATGCCGGCGTGCGCCTCGAACTTCGTCGGCATGCGCGTGACGTAGTCCACCACGGCGCCGACCGAGTTGCCGGCGTAGGCGGCGGAAAACGGGCCGTACATCACATCGACGCGCTCGATTTCCTCGGGCGTGACCAGGCCCCAGCGCGGCGGAAAGCTCAAGCCGCCGACACCGTTGCCGAGGTAGTTCGACAGCAAAATTCCGTCGGCATACACCGCCGAGCGCGCGCTGTTGCCGGTGCCCGAGGCGCGGCTGGACAAAATGGCGTGGTTGTAGTCGCCGATGTAGCGCTTGCGCACCAACAGGCTGGGCAGGTACTTGAGCGCGTCCTCGCTGTCGGTGGCGTTGATGGTCTGGGCCAACTGCTCGCGCGTGACGCCCTCCATGGTGGTCGGGATCTGCGTGGGCAGCGAGGTTGGCTGGCCGCTGTTGATGGTGACCACGCCCAGCGACTTGACCGGTGCGTCAGGCGGAGCATCACCGGCCGGGGCCTGGCCAAACGCCGCCAGGGGAAGCATCAGCGCGGCAACGGCAGCGGCGATGCCCGTCGGATGAAAGGGAAAAAATGAACGGAAATATCTTGGGGATTTCATGAAACACACGATTGAACGGAACGATAAAAGGCGCGCAGACCCCATCGGTCAGCACGCAAGCCCAAGCCTCGGTGGAGGCGGTTCAGTTCAAAAGTGCGGGAGGCCCACGGCTGAAAGGCAGCCCGGGGTTGGTGGTGACGACATCGGCCGGAAAATCGGCGGCGGCCACCTGTTCGCCGGCAAAGCAGGGAATGGCCGCGACGGGCCGCGGCGGCAAGGCCCAGCCCAGCGCGCCGCACAGGTCGCAATGCGCGCCGGCCTGCGGTGCATCACCGGAGCCGTCGTCCGCGCTGATTCCCGAGACCGCGTTAGCACTACAGAGGCCGCCCAGCTGGCCGGTGCGCACCTCTTCGGCCAGCATCGACAGCGGCGCCACCAGCGCCGACAGCACCGCCAGAAAGCTCAGAAAAGCGGCCAGGCGCGCCCATACGGACAGGGCTGGGCGAGCGGATGGGCGGGTGGACACGGCGCGATTGTAGAGAGTTGACATCCTCCCCGCCCTAAAGGACGGGGATTCCTGCTGCCAGACGCGCATGTCCGCGCGCGAGAATGTTCTTGGCTGCGTTCGTGTCCCGGTCGTGTACCGAACCACAATCGCCGCAAGTCCATTCTCTTATTCCAAGTCCTGCTCTACCTTTCGGACTGCTGGCAGGTATGACCCCGCAGCTTGAACAGGTCTGGGTTGTATAGCTTTCGTTGACTTCCTCGAACCATACAGCCGCGTGACCGCATTTGTACTGAAGCATGGTTCTGAATGTTGACCAGCCGGCATCCAGGACGGATTTCGCCATCCTGGTTTTTGCCAGGCCTGCCGCGTTCACGTTGCCGACGAAAATCGCACCGTTCTGGCTGACCAGTCGGGTGCTCAGTTTGTGCAGGAAGTCTTTCCTGCGGTTTGCAATCTGGGCGTGGATCGCTTTGACACGCTGCTTTTTGTTGGCCCGCTGCGCGACGGCCAGCTTGGCTTCTGCACCTCGGTACAGGCGCTGCGCTTCTACTTTGGTGCCATCGGACAGCGTGGCGAAGTCTTTGAGGCCCAGGTCAATGCCGATGGACGCCGTCCCGGCTGACTTGGGGATGGCCGTCTCAACGCAGATATTGGCATACCACCGGCCCCGCGCATCCTGGCTGAAGCTGCCCGAGCGCAGTCTGTAGCCGGCCAGCCCGTAGCTGTCCCACAGGCCGAAGAATTGACCGGCGTATTTGATTTGTCCGTTCTTGAAAGTGACAGCGCCCGCCTTGAACGGTATCCAGCCGAGCGACTTGCGCGCACCGCGAGAAACCCGCCAGCGCAGCCTGGCCTTCTTGAACTGCTTGCGCCGCGTGACATATTCCTCGGTGACGCCCTGCACGGTCTGGCTGTGAACCGTCAAGCCTTCCTTGCCGGCGCCCGCCGTGTACCCGGCCATGTCGTAGGCGCTGAAGAATTTTCCAGTGCGCTGGGTATGCTTGAAGGAAAGCGCATTCACGTAGTTCCAGATCATGTTGCACTCGCACGCCATTGCATCGAGCGCTTTGGCGTGTTTGTCCCTGATTCTGATTCGTAGCGTTTTCACAGCCTGAATTATACTTGGCCTATGATTAAAAACAATGACATCAGGCATGGCAGGAATTGCATTTTTGTAATGCATGTGCATTTGGTCTTTGTGACAAAATACCGGCACGGCGTATTCACCAAGGAGATCCTTGATGACCTGCGCCCGATATTTTCCAGCGTGTGCGCTGACTTTGAGGCGCAACTGGTGGAGTTCGAGGGCGAGGACGACCATGTTCACCTCTTGGTCAATTACCCGCCAAAAGTAGCCGTATCGGCGCTGGTCAACAGCCTCAAAGGCGTGTCCAGCCGCATGATTCGCCAGAAGAAATACCCCAGCATCGCCGAAAAACTTTGGGACGGCGCGCTGTGGTCGCCAAGCTACTTTGCGGGCAGCTGTGGCGGCGCTCCGATTTCCATCATTCGCCAATACATTGAACAACAACAACAAACACCGCTCTGAAAGCCAGACACAAGGACGGCTTTGCCGTCCACGCTATCCATCTCAGGCCTGAAGGCCGAGGTTTTTCGCTCAAGACTGATAAAAATCCTGGCCTTGCCCGGCAAGGTCAGGAAGATCAGGAAACGCTGGCGAGCTTAGGGATGCGGTCAGTAATAACTTCCCGTTCGTCATTCCCGCGTAGGCGGGAATCCAGTCGTACTACGAAGAGCCGAGCGTTATTTACGCGCCGTACTGGATACCCGCCTTCGCGGGTATGACGAATCCAAATGCAAATCGGAAAGTTATTTATAACCAGATTCTTACTGCGCGGCGTTGGGGAAAAACAGTTGCTCGCCGTTGATCCTGTAGCTGGCAATCACGCCCTGCCCGGCTGGCGAAATCACCCAATCGACGAACTTTTGCGCTTCAACCACTTTCGTTTGCGGGTGTTTGACGGGGTTGACGACCATCACGCCGTACTGGTTGAACAGGCGCCTGTCGCCTTCGACCAGCACGGCCAGGTCGGCGCGGTTCTTGAACGACAGCCAGGTGCCCCGGTCGGCCAGCACATAGGCGCCCAGGCTGGCGGCCATGTTCAGCGCCGGCCCCATGCCGCAGCCGCAGGCCTTGTAGCCGGAAAACGCCGGTGGCTCGACGCCGGCGGTTTTCCAGTAGCGCAACTCGGCCGCGTGGGTGCCGCTCTTGTCGCCGCGTGAAATGAAGCCGGCGTTGGCGGCGTTGACTTTTTTCAGCGCGTCAACAATGTCCCTGCCCTTGACCTGGGCCGGATCAGCGGCCGGGCCGATCAGCACGAAGTCGTTGTACATCACCGGGTAGCGCTTGATGGCGAAGCCTTCGGCCACGACCTTTTCCTCGGCCACCTGGTCGTGGACAAACAGCACATCGGCGTCGCCCCGGCGGCCCATGTCGATGGCCTGGCCGGTGCCGACCGCCACCACCTTTACGTCGATGCCGCTGGTCTTTTTGAATTCGGGCAGCAGATGGCCAAACAGCCCCGACTGCTCGGTCGAGGTGGTGGACGCCATCACGATGCTGGGTGTCTGCGCTATTGAAAGCGTAGCTGCCAGCGCAACAGGGACAAGCGCAAGCGCCCTAAAAGGCTTGAAAAATCTGCCGAAAATATTCATCCCAGTTCCCCTTTTAAAAAATTGGCGGCGGCGGCGGGCAAAGGCCCGTTGAAAAAAGCAGGGGTGGGCAAGTCAGCCACCAGCCGGCCCTGCTCCAGGTACACGACGCGGCTGGCCAGGCGCTTGACCTGGCCCAGGTTGTGGCTGCTGAAGATCAGCGTCATGCCGGCGTCGGCGAATTCGGCCATCAGCCGCTCGACCTCGCGCTTGGCCGCCGGGTCGAGGCTGGACGTGGGCTCATCAAGCAGCAAGACCTGCGGCTGCAGCGCCCAGGCCCGCGCCAAAGCCACCCGCTGCTGCTGCCCGCCAGACAGGGCCTTGGCATTGCGCCCGGCCAGGTCGGCCAGCCCCACGCGTTCGAGCGACTGCAGCGCCTGCGCCTTGGCCAGTTTCCAGGGCACGCTGTTCAGCCACAAGCCCAGCGCGACGTTGTGCAGCACGCTGGCGCGCAGCATGTAGGGGCGCTGGAACAGCATCGCCTGGCGCGCACGCCCATCCCTCTGAAAACTGCCTTTTGCGGGCGCAATGAGTCCGTGCAGCGTGCGCAGCAAGGTGCTTTTTCCGCTGCCGTTGGAGCCGACCAGCGCCAGCCTATCGCCGGCGGCAATGCGCAGGCTGCAGTCGCTGAGTGCCTGAACGCGGCCAAACCGCACGCTGACGGAATCGAGGCTGAAAAGCGGCGTCATGACGATGCGCTCTGGGCAACCGGGGTTGCGACCAGGACGGCTTCCACATCGAGCAGCGGGTCATCGAGCCGCTCGCGCCAGCGCCGCACTAGCGCAATCAGCCCATTGAGCAGCAGCACCACGACCAGCAGCACAAGGCCCAGCGCCAGCGCCAGCGGCAAGTCGCCCTTGCTGGTTTCCAGCGCAATCGAGGTCGTCATGACGCGCGTGAAGCCCTCGATATTGCCGCCCACGATCATCACCGCGCCGACCTCTGAAATGGCGCGGCCAAAGGCGGCCATCAGCACCGTCAGCAAGGCATAGCGCTCGTCCCACAGCAGGATCAAACCGCGCATGAATCGGCCCGCGCCCAGCGACTCGAACTGCTCGCCGTGGCTGCGGTCGGCGTCGTCAATCGCCTGGCGCACCAGCGCGGTGACCACCGGCAGCACCAGCACGCTTTGCGCCAGCACCATCGCCTTGAAGGAAAACAGCCAGCCCAGAAAACCCAGCGGCCCGGTGCGCGACAGCAGCAAATACACCACCAGCCCGACCACCACCGAAGGCAGGGCCAGGGCGGTGTTGAGCAAGGCCAGCACGGCGGCGCGGCCCCGAAAGCGCGCCACGCCCAGCCAGGCGCCCAGCAGCAACCCGGCGCTGCAGGCAATCACGCAAGCCAGGGCGCTGACGGCCAGTGACCGGACGACGATGCCGGCCAACAGGGGGTCGAGCGAGGTGATCAGCGAAAAAGCCGTGACGGCGCTGCTTGAGAAGGTGTTCATGCGGTGCGGTTTGCCAAAACTGTAGCGCAGCGCCCAAGACTTTTCGTTGTCTAGGTAGTAGTCGCTATGAAGCCGTTTACATAGGAAAACAGCGTGTTTGCGTGCCGGGGTCCGCACGGATAATCAGCGCACACGCCATGCACAAAGTCCAACTCTCCTACCTGTTGACGCCCCAGCGCGGCAAGGACGCGCTGATCCGCAACCCGATGATGGACATGCTCCATGCGGTCAGCGAGCAGGGCTCGATTTCAAAGGCCGCCAGGGCGCTCGATCTGTCGTACCGCCATGTCTGGGGTTCGCTCAAGGACTGGGAGCAGGCGCTGGGCCGCAGCCTGATCGTCTGGGACAAGGGCCAGCGCGCGCGGCTGACCGAGTTCGGCGAAAAGCTGCTCTGGGCCGAGCGCCAGGCGCAGGCCCGGCTGGCGCCGCAGATCGAAGCGTTGCGCGGCGACATTGAACGCGCTTTCGCCACCGCGTTTGACGACAGCACGCATGTCCTGACGCTGTATGCCAGCCACGACGCGGCGCTGTCGGCGCTGCGCGAGCAGGCCAGCCAGCGGGGCCTGCACCTGGACATCCGTTTCATGGGCAGCGTCGATGCCATCGCGGCGCTGAACGCCGGGCGCTGCATGATGGCCGGCTTTCATGTGCGCGACCAGCCGCAGCGCCAGTCGGTGGCCGCGCAGACCTACCGCAGCCTGCTCAAGCCCGGCCTGCACAAGCTGATCGGCTTTTCCCACCGCCAGCAGGGCCTGATCGTTGCCAAAAACAACCCGCTGCAGATTGAAGGACTGGCTGATGTGGCGCAGCCGGGCATGCGCTATGTGAACCGCCCCGAAGGCACGGGAACGCGGGTACTGCTGGACGACCTGCTGGCCGAAGCCGGTCTGTCTTCAGCGGATATCCAAGGCTACGGCACGGAGGAGCCGTCGCACACCGCCGTGGCGCAAGCCGTTGCCAGTGGCGCGGCCGATGCGGGGCTGGGCATTGAGGCGGCAGCGTGGGAGAAAGGCCTGGGGTTCGTGCCGCTGGCGCAGGAGCGTTACCACCTGGTCTGCCTGAAGTCCGAGCTGCCCACGGCGCAGGTGCAGGCGCTGCTCAGGGAACTGCAGGGCGGCGAGTGGCAGGCCACGCTGGACAGGCTGCCGGGCTACAGCGGCGCGCTGGCCCAGAGCGGCAAGGTGCTGTCCTTGCGTGCGGCCCTGCCGTGGTGGAGTTATCGCAAGGAAAAACGTGACGACTCGGTTCATGCTGCGGGCTGACGCAAGGTTTGAGGGCTTGGTGGAATTCGCTGCTTGATTTGTGGCTGGGTTGGCTCTTCTGGGTTGGGCTGGCCGGGGGTTGCCCGGCGGCAACTCACTTTTCTTTGCTTCGCCAAAGAAAAGTAAGCAAAAGAAAGGCGACCCGGCTGTCTGGGTCCCTGCGCTTCGCTTCGGGCAACCTGCGCTACCCCGGAAAAACGGGGGTCGGCGCAAACTCGCTTCACTTCGTTACGCTCAAACAGCGCGCCGCCCTGATCCCGTTTTTTCGGGGCATCGCAGGCCCAGACAGAACGGGGCAATCGGGGAACGAAATCCAAACAGCCGAACAGCCACCGCGCCCAGGTTTCAGCCCCGAATACTACTAATTCGATAGCTCACTGCGCAGATGTGGCATGCGCAAATGGCACTTTTGATGCACAAGCACGAGTTCCCGCATCCGAATCCGAATCCGTTCCCGCTCCCGCAAGTCCCGTCCTGGCTGGGCCTGTGCTGGGCGAGGAAAGCCGGATCAGGGCCGCGCGCTGTTTGAGCGTAACGCAGTGAAGCGAGTTTGCGCGGACCCCGGCTTTCCTTGTCCAGCACAGGTTGCCTGAAGCGAAGCGCAAGGCCCCAGACTGCGGGTCGCCTTTTCTTTGGTGACTTTCTTTTGGCGAAGCAAAAGAAAGTTACTTGCCGCCGGGCAACCCCCGGCCAACCCAACCCCGAAAAGCCAACCCAGCGACCAAAGCAAGTAACAGCCCATGACCAAAGCCAAAGCTCAAGTCACATCAGACCCATAAACCCTCAAAAACACAGTAATTTAGGCCTTTTACGCACACCCCACATGCACAAACAGCTACTATTTTCATAGCGCACAAGACCTGAAGCCACAAAAGATGTCATCCCGTTCCGGCCGGTAAAAATTCCGGAAATTGGGATGTTTCAGCCGCGCCCGCGTGGCAAACGACGCACCGCGCAATACCTTGTGCGTGCCAAACGAAGGCTCCGAATACGCCCGCCACGGGTCAGGCGCAAAGCCTGGATATGGCCTGAAGGTCGTGCCCATCCATTCCCACACGTCACCCCAGCGAAAGCCCCGGCGCGCCGCCGTGTGCGCAGCCACCTCCCACTCCACCTCGGCCGGCAGGCGGCGCCCGGCCCAGCGGCACCAGGCGTCGGCTTCCCACCAGCTCAGGTGCATCGCCGGCTGCGTGCCCTGCATGCGCATGGGCTGGCCAAAACGGGTCTGGATGACGGCGCCGCTGCCGATGCCGATCTGCTCCACGTAGCGCGGGCCGCGCCGGCCCTCGACCGCCGCCAGCGCCTGCAGCCATTGCCAGCCGTCGGGATGCCAGAACGCCGGCTGGTCATAAGCGCCATCGGCGACAAACTCGACGTACTGCGACCAGGTCACGGCCTGGGCATCGATTTCAAACTCAGGCACGCTGATGGCATGCATCTGCTGTTCGTTGTCAAACGCAAACCCGGCCCCGGCGCCTGACGGGCTGCCCATCCGCCAGGTCGTGGCCGGAATCAGCATCGGCTCGCGCAGCACCATGGGCGCGGGTGTGAAAGCGGTTTGCAAGGGCTTGTCCAGCGGCAGGCCCAGGGTCTGCGCCATGCAGGTCAGCGCTTCATCCTGCAGATCTTCGTGAAACAGGCTCAGCCGGTAAAAGTACAGGGCATCGTCATCGGTGCCGGCCTTTTCCAGCAATTCGAGCGTGCTCTCCAGCGTTTCGAGCAGATACGCACGGCAGTCCCCCATGTCCGGCAGGTCCAGCGTCCAGCGCCTGTCATGGGGCACCTGGCCGGGGTCCCACCAGCGGTCCGCGTTCGGCTCCATCGACGCCAGCCGGGAGTGGCCGGGCTCGCAGCGGCTGCCCAGCGCCCGCTGCAGGTTTCGGCCAATCCAGCGCTCCTGGAACCAGCCCACATGGCCGAGCATCCACAGCGGCGGGTTCAGCCCAGGCATCGGGGGCACCTTGAAGTTCCCCGCCTCCAGCGTATTTTGGTACTGGCCAAACAGGTGCAGCGTGTGGTTGCGCGCATCCATCAGCGCCAGCGACAGCAACTCGGGGCCTGCGCGCCTCATCAGCGGGGAGTCGATCAGCTTCGGGCTGTCGGCGGCCGAGGAGGAAGATGAAGAGGGGAAGGGTTCTGTAGCCACGGCAAGTGTCCTGAAAATATCCTGAAAACAGGGTGATCTGGCGGGCGGGGGAAAAAATCCAAGCATAGCAAGGCATGGCCGCCGCGTGGCAAAAATCAATCCTTTTGCGCGGTGAAACCCATCCCGCCATCGCCTTAGGATACGGTCAGCAATAACTTCCCTGCGTCATACCCGCGAAGGCGGGTATCCAGACTCGTTTGAGTGTTCAACCCGTGTTGCTGGATTCCCGCCTTCGCGGGAATGACGGACTGGAAGTTATTACGTGCCAGATCCTTAAAACCGCCGTGTTCTAAACTTGACGGATGAACGCGTCCGACACTTCCCCCTCCCCCCTCCTGCCTGCATCGACCCTCACGCCCCGCCTGACCAGCCTGTCGCACGGCGGTGGCTGCGGCTGCAAGATCGCCCCCGGCGTCTTGAGCGAAATCCTGAAAAATGCCAGCAACCTGCCGGGCCTGAACCTGCCTCCCCAGTTGCTGGTCGGCATTGAAACCGCCGACGACGCCGCCGTTTACCAGCTCAACGACGAGCAGGCCTTGATTGCCACCACCGACTTTTTCATGCCCATCGTCGATGACCCGTATGACTTTGGCCGCATCGCCGCGACCAACGCCATCAGCGACGTGTACGCCATGGGCGGCACGCCCATCATGGCGCTGGCGCTGGTCGGCATGCCGGTCAACGTGCTGCCGCTGGAAACCATCGGGTTGATCCTGCGCGGCGGCCAGGACGTCTGCCGCGATGCCGGCATCCCGATAGCGGGCGGCCACACGATTGACTCGGTCGAGCCGATCTACGGCCTGGTCGTGCTGGGCCTGGTCCACCCTTCGCGGGTCAAGAAAAACTCGGGCGCCAGGGCCGGCGATGTGCTGATCCTGGGCAAGCCGCTGGGCGTCGGAATTTTGTCGGCCGCGCTGAAAAAGGAAGCCCTGAGCGCCGAAGGCTATGCGCAAATGATTGCCGTCACCACGCAGCTGAACAAGCCCGGCATCGAGCTGTCCAGAATGGACGCGGTGCACGCCATGACCGACGTGACCGGCTTCGGCCTGCTCGGCCACGGGCTGGAACTGGCGCGCGGCGCCAATCTCAAGATGCGGCTTCAGCTCGACCAGATTCCGCTGCTGCCCGGCGTGCTCGAACTCGCGGCGCAAGGCATGGTCACCGGCGCCTCGGGGCGCAACTGGGACAGCTACGGCGCGCAAGTCTCGCTGCCCGCCGGCATCAGCCCGGCGCACCAGGCCCTGCTGAGCGACCCGCAAACCAGCGGCGGCCTGCTGGTGGCCTGCGCGCCCGAGGCGGCTGACGCCGTGCTGGCCTGTTTTAAAAGCCACGGCTTTCACGCGGCGCGCCAGATTGGCGACATGGCCGAAGGCAGCGGCATCGAGGTGCGATAACACCGAATCACACCGCCGCGCCGGCCCGCACCAAGGGATTACACGCTCCAAATTGAAGCGGAATCCCGTCGGCTTCTCCTTAGAATCACGAATCACACGCAAAACACAGACGCAAAACATTCATCCAGACTGGCCGGCCTGCGGCTTCTGGGTGGATGTGTCCTGCGTCAGTCCAACACCCGGAGATAACAATGCGTTCGCTGTTAAAAATTTCCAATGCCATCGACTGGCTCAACGCCCAGGTCGGCAAGTATGTGATCTGGCTCATCCTTGCCTCGACCGTCATCAGCGGCGTGAACGCCATCGTGCGCAAGGTGTTCAACATGAGTTCCAACGCCTTTCTTGAAGTGCAGTGGTATTTATTTGCCGCCTCCTTCCTGCTGGCGGCGGGCTATACGCTGCTGAGCCAGGAGCATGTGAAGATCGATGTCGTTTCCAGCCGGCTGTCCAAACGCGGGCAGATCTGGGTCGATATCATCGGCTTTACCTTTTTCCTGACCCCGATCTGCCTGGCCATCCTCTGGTACGGCGTTCCGTTTTTCCTGCAGGGCTATCGCTCGGGCGAAATGTCGAACAACGCCGGCGGCCTGATCCGCTGGCCGGTCTATGCCTTGATTCCCGCCGGTTTCACGCTGCTGCTGCTGCAGGGCTGGTCGGAGTTGATCAAGCGGATTGCGTTCCTGCAGGGCCTCATCGAGGATCCGACCGGCAAACGGGAAGAAAAATCGGCTGAAGAAGAACTGGCCGAATCCATCCGCCGGCTGGCCGAGTCCAAGGCAAAAGCAGGCTGAACGGAAAAAAATCATGCAATTCATCGCTCAAAATTTCGCCCCGCTCATGTTCGCGGGCCTGATCGTCTTCCTGCTGATCGGCTTTCCCGTGGCCTTCAGCCTGGGGGCCTGCGGGCTGTTCTTCGGCTTCCTGGGCATTGAACTCGGGCTGCTGCCCGAAGCTCTGCTGCAGGCGCTGCCGCTGCGGCTGTTCGGCATCATGCAAAACGACACGCTGCTGGCGATTCCGTTCTTCACGCTCATGGGGTTGATCCTGGAGCGCAGCGGCATGGCCGAAGACCTGCTGGACACCATCGGCCAGCTGTTCGGCCCGGTTCGCGGCGGGCTGGCGCTGGCGGTGATTTTTGTCGGCGCGCTGCTGGCGGCCACCACCGGCGTCGTGGCGGCATCGGTGATTTCCATGGGCCTGATCTCGCTGCCCATCATGCTGCGCTATGGCTACGACCGCCGCCTCGCCTCGGGCGTGATTGCCGCGTCCGGCACGCTGGCGCAGATCATTCCGCCATCGCTGGTGCTCATCATCATGGCCGACCAGCTGGGGCGCAGCGTGGGCGACATGTACAAGGGCGCTTTCGTGCCCGGCTTCATGCTGACGGCCATGTACGCGGGCTACGTCGTACTGCTGGCCCTGTTCAAGCCCAAATGGGTGCCGGCCCTGCCCATCGAGGCGCGCATCTTTCGCGAAAGCAATGGCAGCAGCGGGCTGCGCTCGCTGCTGGCGCTCACCGTGATCTCGGCCGGCGCGGCGGTTTACTTCGGCCGGCGCATCGCTGACGTTCACACCTGGTGGACGAACACGCCCGTGACCAGCGTGGCAACCGACGAAACCATCGTGGTGTCGATGTGCGTCGGCGTGATTCTGGCCTTCGTGATCGCCGTGATCAACCGCCTCACGCGCATGAACCTGCTGTCACGCATCGCCGAACGCGTCACCTTCGTGCTGATCCCGCCGCTGCTGCTGATTTTTCTGGTGCTCGGCACCATTTTCCTGGGCATTGCAACGCCGACCGAAGGCGGCGCCATGGGCGCGCTCGGCGCCTTCGTGATGGCCATGGTGCGCGGGCGCCTGAGCATGGCGCTGCTCAAGCAGGCGCTGAACACCACCACCAAGCTGTCGTGCTTCGTGGTGTTCATCCTGATCGGCTCGACCATCTTCAGCCTGGTGTTCCAGGGGGTCGATGGTCCGCGCTGGGTGGAGCACCTGCTGACCGGCATGCCGGGCGGCCAGCTCGGCTTCCTGATCCTCGTCAACGTCTTGATCTTTTTCCTGGCGTTCTTCCTGGACTTTTTCGAGCTGTCCTTCATCGTGGTGCCGCTGCTGGCGCCGGTGGCGCAAAAGCTGGGCATCGACCTGATCTGGTTCGGTGTGCTGCTGGCGGTCAACATGCAGACCAGCTTCATGCATCCGCCGTTCGGCTTTGCGCTCTTTTACCTGCGCAGCGTCGCGCCGAACAAACCTTATACCGACAGGCTGACCCAAAAAACGATAGCGCCCGTGACCACCATGGAAATCTACTGGGGGGCCGTGCCCTTCGTGCTGATCCAGATCATCATGGTCGGGCTGATCATTGCCTTCCCGGGCATCGTCTCCAGCGGCCTGGACAAGCAGGAAACCTTTGACCTCGACAAGATCGGCACCCAGATGCAGGCCGATATGCCGCAAGCCGCGCCCGAGGTCGAACCACCCGCCATGCCCTCGTCGCCGGATGCCTCCGCGCTGCCTGGCGCCTCCGGCGAGCCGGCGCCGGCTCCAGGAGCCGCTGCCGAAGATGACCCCATGAAGGCCATGCAGGAGTCCATCGAGAAGTCCAAGAAGTAACCGTGGCGGCCCGCCCATGAAAAAGCCCCGCGATGCGGGGCTTTTTCATGGGCAGCCGAAAAATCCGGCCAGGGACTTTGCGGCAACAGGCGGGCCGGTTACAGCTTCTTGGAAGCCATGTAGGTGTCGAAGCGCGACTCGGCAAAACGGAACCACAGGACCTGATCGCGCTGGAAGCTGCGCAGATCGGTGTAGATCTTTTTCCATTCCGGGCTCTTGGCAGCATTCTCGTCGAAGACGGCCATGGAGGCCGTGAAAGAGGCATCCAGGACGGCTGGCGAGAACGGCAAAACCTTGGTGCCGGAACCGACCAGCTGCTTCAGGGCAGTCGGGTTCAGCGCGTCGTACTTGGCCAGCATGTCGGTGTGCGCCACGGCGGCGGCGGCTTCGACGATGGCCTTGTTTTCTGCCGACAGGCCGTCAAACGCCTTCTGGTTGATGAAGAAATCGACTTCCGGGCCGCCTTCCCACCAGCCGGGGTAGTAGTAAAACGGCGCAACCTTGTTGAAACCGAGTTTCTGGTCATCGTAAGGCCCCACCCATTCAGCCGCGTCGAGCGTGCCTTTTTCCAGGGCCTGGTAGATTTCGCCGCCGGGAATGCTTTGCGGCACGGCGCCCAGCTTGGTCATCACGGCACCGATCAGGCCGCCGCCCAGGCGCATCTTCATGCCCTTGAAGTCGGCTGGCGACTTGATTTCCTTGCGGTACCAGCCACCCATCTGGCAACCTGTGTTGCCGCCGGCCAGGCTGCGCATGTTGTAGCCAGCATAAAACTCGTTCATCAGCTTGCGGCCATTGCCATGCATCATCCAGGCGTTCATCTGGCGGGCGTTCAGGCCGAACGGAACGGCCGAACCCAGCGCGAACGCCGGATTTTTGCCATAAAAGTAATAGGGCACGGTGTGGGCCATCTCGACGGTGCCGTTCTGCACACCGTCCACCACGCCAAACGGCGGCATCAATTCGCCACCGGCATGCACCGAGACTTCAAACTTGCCGCCCGACATGGCCTTGACCGCTTTGGCGAATACTTCGGCGCCCCCGTAAATGGTGTCGAGCGACTTGGGAAAACTTGACGCCAGGCGCCAGCGAACGCCGGCTTGGGCATGCACCGCAGGCGCGATGCCGGCAGCCAGTACGCCAGCAATGCCGGCGTTTTTGATGAGTGATCGACGATCCATGAATACTCTCTTTGTGAAAGGTTAACGATTGCTTGTTTCGCCTGGCCTGCCATGTCGCCACGCAAGATTCCTTGCCATGGCAACATTGGCGGTCATGGTGGCCACGGCTAGCGACACTTGTTAATTTTGTCAGTTTTTGTACATTCAGCAGCCCCGTTCTTACCCGTAGAAGAAACTGGAAAAGTTCATTCCACAGGCCAGTGTGGCCCGTTCAGGCCACCGACTTGAGCACAACCTTGGCCAGCGGATCGGTGGACTTGAAGCTGCCAAAACGGCTGCGCACAGCGGCCTCGATGCCGGCAGCGTCCAGCCCCTGCAAGGCCAGCAGCACGGCCACCTCGCCATGCTCGATGAACTCGTCCTTCAGGCCCAGGTGCAGCAGCGGCTTGACCACGCCGGCGGCCTGCAGCGCTTCACCGACGGCACTGCCCGCGCCGCCCATGATGGCGCCCTCTTCCAGCGTGACCAGGGCTTCATGGCTGGCCGCCACCTTCAGCAGCAGTTCGGTATCGAGCGGCTTGGCCCAGCGCATGTTGACCACCGTCGCGCCGAGTTTTTCAGCCGCCTGCAGCGCCGGGTAGAGCAGCGTGCCGAAGGCGAGGATGGCAATGCCGCTGCCTTCGCGGCGAATCTCGCCCTTGCCGAAAGGCAGCGAGTTCAGGCCGGCCTCGGGCTCGACACCCGCGCCGGCGCCGCGCGGATAGCGCACGGCAACCGGCGAATCTTGCTCGAAAGCCGTGGTCAGCAGCTTGCGGCATTCGTTTTCATCGGCCGGGCAGGCAATGCCCATGTTGGGAATGCAGCGCAGATAGGGAATGTCGTAGGCGCCGGCATGCGTCGCGCCATCGGCGCCGACCAGGCCGGCGCGGTCCAGCGCAAACACCACCGGCAGGTTTTGCAGCGCCACGTCGTGGATCAGCTGGTCGTAGCCGCGCTGCAGGAAGGTCGAGTAAATCGCCAGCACCGGCTTCAAGCCTTCGCAGGCCATGCCGGCGGCAAAGGTCACCGCGTGCTGCTCGGCAATGCCGACATCGTGGTAACGCTTGGGAAAGCGCTTGTGAAACTCCACCATCCCCGAGCCTTCGCGCATGGCCGGCGTGATGCCGACCAGGCGCGGGTCGTGCTCGGCCATGTCGCACAGCCAGCGGCCAAACACCTGGGTGAAGGTCTGCTTGGCCGGGGCGCTGGATTTCTGCAGGCCCATGGACGGGTCGAACTTGCCGGGGCCGTGGTAGGCAATTGGGTCGGCTTCGGCCAGCTTGTAGCCCTGGCCTTTCTTGGTCACGACATGCAGGAACTGCGGACCCGCGCCGGTGGCCATCAGGTGCCGGATGTTTTCCATCGTGGGAATCAGCGACTCCAGGTCGTGGCCGTCAATCGGGCCGATGTAGTTGAAGCCGAAGTTCTCGAACAGCGTGGCCGGCACCACCATGCTCTTGGCATGGGATTCGAGGCGCCGGGCCAGTTCGAGCAGCGGCGGCGCCACTTGCAGCACCTTCTTGCCGACGTGGCGGGCCGAGGCGTAGAAGCGCCCGCTCATCAGCTGCGCCAGGTGGCGGTTCAGCGCGCCCACGGGCGGGCTGATGCTCATGTCGTTGTCATTGAGCACCACCAGCAGCTTGCAGTGGTCATGCACGCCGGCGTTGTTCAGGGCCTCGAAGGCCATGCCGGCACTCATCGAGCCGTCGCCGATGACGGCCACCGCATTGCGGTTCTCGCCCTTGAATTCGGCGGCCAGCGCCATGCCGAGCGCCGCCGAAATCGAGGTCGATGAATGCGCCGTGCCAAAGGTGTCGTATTCGCTCTCGTCGCGGCGCGGAAAGCCCGACAGCCCGCCGAGCTGGCGCAGCGTGCCCATGCGTTCGCGCCGGCCGGTCAGGATTTTGTGCGGGTAGGTCTGGTGGCCCACGTCCCAGACCAGCCGGTCGTCGGGCGTGTTGAAGACATAGTGCAGGGCCACGGTCAGCTCGACCGTGCCCAGGTTGGAACTCAGGTGGCCGCCGGTCTGGGAAACGCTGTCGATCACATAGGCGCGCAGTTCGTCGGCCAGCGCCTTGAGCTGGGCACGGGGAAGCCGCCGCAGGTCGGCGGGGCTGTTGATGGTTTCAAGCAATGAGTACATCGTGGTGTATTTCTTTTATGACGAGGCCGGAACCGGCCTAGTGCTGGCGATTGACCAGCATGTCGGCCAGCGCCTGCAGGGCCTGGGTGTTTTCAAGCCCGCTGGCCTGCAGGCTGGCCAGGGCTTGCGCGTGCAACTGCTGCGCGTAGGCCTGGGAGGCCTGCAGCCCCATGAGCGAGACAAAGGTGGGTTTGTCCTGGGCGGCATCCTTGCCGGCGGTCTTGCCCAGCGTGGCCGCGTCGGCCGTCACGTCCAGGATGTCATCGACGACCTGGAACGCCAGGCCGACGGCCGCGCCGTAGTCGCGCAGCGCCGCCAGCGCCGCTGGCGAAGCCGCTCCGCAGGCCGCGCCCATCATCACGCTGGCTTGCAGCACGGCGCCAGTTTTGAGGCGGTGCATCTCGTGCAGCTGCGCGGAGGTCAAAGGCAGGCCGACGCTGGCCAGGTCAATCGCCTGGCCGCCCGCCATGCCCTGGTAACCCGCGGCCTGCGCCAGCAGGCGGCACAGGCGCGCCTGGGTCGGGGCATCGACCGAATCATCATCGGGCGTGAGCAGTTCAAAGGCCAGCGCCTGCAGCGCATCGCCGGCCAGCAGCGCCTGCGCCTCGCCGTACTGGACGTGAACGGTAGGCTTGCCCCGGCGCAGCACGTCGTTGTCCATGCAGGGCATGTCGTCATGCACCAGCGAATAGGCGTGAATCAACTCAATCGCGCAGGCCGGGCGCAAAGCGGTTGCCGCATCGCCATTGACCGCAGCGCAGGCGGCCATGACCAGCAGCGGACGCAGGCGCTTGCCGCCATCGAGCACGGCATAGCGCATGGCATCGCCGAGCCCGGCTGGCGCAGGCGCATCAACCGGGCTGGCGACCCAGCGGGACAGGGCCTGCTCGATGGCAGCGAGTTGTCCGGCGCTCCAGGCGCGCAGGTCAAACAGGGAGATTTTTTCAGGAGCGTTCAAATCAGTGGTCTCTTGCGCTGGGGGCGGCGGCGGCGTTGATGACGGGGGAAATGATGCAATCACGCTTGCAGCCAGGGTTTGAGTTCGGTGCCTTCGAGCACCTTGATCTGGGTTTCAACCGCTTCGAGCTTGTCCCGGCAAAACTTCAGCAGCTGCGCGCCGCGCTGGTAGCCGGCCAGCAACTGGTCCAGCGGCAACTGGCCGGACTCCAGGCGGCCCACCAGTCCTTCGAGTTCCTGCAGCGCGGCTTCGTAGCTGGCGGGCAAGGCCGGCGCCGGTGCGTCATGGCCAGCAACAACAGGCGTTGCCGATGAAAGTGATGAAGCGGAGCTTTTGGCCATGAATGATTGGTAAAAAGATTGATTTTAGGATGGTTACAACGAATTTGAATGCTGGCGCCAATACGCGGGAGTCAGGCTGCATTATCCTGTGACCCCCGTGTGGACTCTGAAAACAAACGGCACGGGTAGAATTGATAACCGTTCTCATGTCGGCGTTTTTCACCGTTTTTTGATGGATACACCCGACATTTCCTTATTTCTGGGTTGCATTGCAGTTTGCCTGTTCCCCTGGCTTGTTTACCGGCCTGCCACGCCCCGCTGCGCTGGCCTGTTGAGAGAAATTGATGCCCGATAAAAGCCTTCGCTTGTTGCAAGCCACCAGCCAGCTCCCCATTTCCAGCTATTTCGATGCCGGCCTTTACCAGCGCGAGCAGCAAAAGCTGTTTGCGCGCGGGCCGCGCTACCTCGGCCACGAACTGGCCGTGCCCAACCTGGGCGACTACTACACCCTGCCCCATGAGGGCGACGGCCGCGCGCTGGTGCGCAACGCCTCGGGCATCGAGCTGATCTCCAACGTCTGCCGGCATCGCCAGTCCACCATGCTGCAGGGCCGTGGCAACACCGGCAGCAACATCGTCTGCCCGCTGCACCGCTGGACCTACAACACCTCGGGCGAGCTGATCGGCGCGCCGCACTTTGAAGTCGATCCCTGCCTGAACCTCAACCGCTACAAGACCACGACCTGGAACGGCCTGGTGTTTGAAGACAACGGCCGCAACATCGCGGCCGACATGGCCGGCCTGGGCCACATGGCCGACCTTGATTTTTCAGGCTATCAGCTCGACAAGGTGCACCTGCACGAGTGCAATTACAACTGGAAAACCTTCATCGAGGTCTATCTGGAGGACTACCACGTCGGGCCATTCCATCCCGGGCTGGGCGGCTTTGTCACCACCGACGACCTGAGCTGGGAACTGGCGCCGAACTATTCGGTGCAGACCGTGGGCGTGTCCGACAAGCTGGGCAAGCCGGGCACCGATGTTTACAAGTTGTGGCATGACGTGGTGCTGCAGTACCGCAACGGCGCACCGCCCAAGTACGGCGCGATCTGGCTGACCTGCTACCCGCACATCATGGTCGAGTGGTATCCGCACACGCTGGTGGTCAGCACGCTGCATCCGCAGGGGCCGGACAAGACGCTCAACGTGGTCGAATTCTTCTACCCCGAGGAAATCTGCGCCTTCGAGCCCGAATTCATGCAGGCGCAGCAGGCCGCCTACATGGAAACCTGCGTCGAGGACGACGAACTCGCGCTGCGCATGGACGCCGGCCGCAAGGCGCTGATGCAGCGCGGCGACAACGAGTTCGGCCCCTACCAGAGCCCGATGGAAGACGGCATGCAGCACTTTCATGTGTGGTATCGCCGCGAAATGGGCGCCAGCAAAACCACCCAGATGATCTGAGGCTGCGTCCCCGCCCCGTTTTTGCTATTAATTCAATAGCATTATGCGTACGTCCTGCCTGCGCAAAAGGCCTTTTCAATACCTGAAAACCTGGAATTCAAGCGATGCAAGCCGTCTGGATGATCCTGTCCTCGTTCCTGATTGCCTCCATGGGCGTATGCGTCAAGTTCGCCTCCGCGCACTTCACCAGCGCCGAGCTGGTGTTTTACCGGGGCGTGGTGAGCATTGTCTTCATGGCGCTGTATGCGCGTGTCCACGGCACTTCCCTGCGCACGGTTTACCCGGCCATGCATGCCTGGCGCAGCGTGATCGGCGTGGTGTCGCTGTCGGCCTGGTTTTACGCGATTGCCCATTTGCCCCTGGCCACCGCCATGACGCTCAATTACATGAGCGGCGTGTGGATTGCCGCTTTCCTGGTGGGTGGCGCGCTCATGCTGGGCAAGTCCGGCAACAAGGGACCACGCCAGGGTTCGCTGGTGCTGGCCATCCTGGCCAGTTTTGCCGGCGTGGTCATGCTGCTGCGTCCGGCCATCGGCCAGAACCAGAGCTTTGCCGGCCTGGTGGGCCTGCTGTCGGGGCTGGGCGCTGCCTTTGCCTACATGCAGGTGATGGCGATTTCGCGCATGGGCGAGCCCGAAATACGCACGGTGTTTTATTTTGCGGTCGGAACGGCCGTCGCCGGCGCGCTCGGGATGGCGCTGACAGGCACTTCAGCCTGGAACTGGCAGCAGGCCCTGTGGCTGCCACCCATCGGCATTCTGGCGTCGCTCGGGCAACTGGCCATGACCCGCGCCTATTCAATGTCGCAACACCATGGCGGAACCCTGATGGTGGCCAACCTGCAGTATTCGGGGATTGTGTTTGCCGCCCTCTACAGCCTGATTCTTTTTGGTGACAATATTCCCCTGACAGGCTGGGCCGGCATGGCGCTCATCATCGTCAGCGCCGTGGCCGCCACGGTGCTTCGGGCTCGCGCGGCGCCCGATGCGCCGGCTGAAGAACATTAAACCCGTCGTCAAAGGAGCACACCTTGAACAACTACACCACCCTGATTTCGGCCGGACAACTGCAGGCGCTCATGCAAAGCGGCCAGCCCTTGCGCATCTTTGACTGCAGCTTCGAGCTGATGCAGCCGCATGCGGGCGAACAGCACTACCTGGCAGCGCATATTCCCGGTGCCATTTACGCCGATCTGGAAACCGCGCTCAGCGCCCGGCATGGCGTGCCCGGCGCGCATGGCGTGATCACGACCACCGGCGCCGACGCACCGGCCTCGGGCGGGCGCCATCCGCTGCCCAACCGCGAAAAATTCGCCACCTGGCTGTCCAGCGTCGGCATGGGCAATGAGATGCAGGCAGTGGTCTATGACCGCAACGGCGCCAATTATTGCGGCCGCCTGTGGTGGATGCTCAAATGGGCGGGGCATGAGAGAGTCGCCGTGCTCGACGGCGGGCTGCAGGCCTGGCAAGCGGCGGGCGGCGCGCTCAACAGCGGCGAAGAGCCCGCGCATTTCCAGACCAGTTTCCTGCTCGGGCGTGAACGGGCGGCGCTGGTGGATGCGCAAAGAGTCGCAGCAGAACTGGGCCGCCCCAGCCAGACGCTGGTCGATGCGCGGGCCACGCCGCGCTTCAAGGGCGAGGTCGAGCCGCTTGATCCGGTCGCCGGCCATATTCCGGGCGCGCTCAACCGGCCTTTCGGCCAGAACCTGACACCCGAAGGCACGTTCAAGCCCGCCGAACAATTGAGGGCCGAGTTTGCCGCCTTGCTCGGCCAGCGCGACCCGGCCACGGTGGTCCACCATTGCGGCAGCGGTGTCAGCGCCGTGCCCAACCTGATCGCGATGGAAGTCGCGGGCCTGGGCCGCACGGCGCTTTATGCCGGCAGCTGGAGCGACTGGTGCAGCGACGCGAACCGCCCCATGGCGCAAGGCTGATCAGCTGCCGCTACTGGCTGGCAGCGCTTGCGGGAGGCATGGCGGTGCCGCTGCCCATCGAGCCTGTCGAACCGGTTGACGGACTGGTCGAGGAAGAGCCGGGCGTCGTGCTGGTCGTGTCCGCGGTTTTATTGCATCCAGCCAGTGCCAGTGCGGCAGCCAGAGCAAGCGCCACGGCAATACCCGTTTTCAGTGTTGGTGCATGCATACGGTTTTCCTTTTCAAGATGGGAGCGGCTGACTGTCAGCCACAGGCCAATTTATGGGTTCACCGGCTGCTGGTTGCATGAGACACCTCCCTGATGGGCTGTAAGGATTTTTCGCGTGCCCGACAGCCATTCAATGCCCGCCACGGGCTTCTGGCTGGACGGGTGAGGCGTGTTGCTTCCATTTGTCCTACATTCATTGCTGTGTTAATACTGACAAAAATGCTGGAAATACAGTCCTAAATTCACACCGTGGCAGGCAATAGGGCCAGTCACTTTCAACCCACAGAATGCAAACCTTGAAACCAGGGTTTCAACGCGTTCTTCCTGAAGGAGACAGTGAAAAATGGCTTCTAACACTCAAGGCACCAAAGGTGGCAGCAAAGGTGGCAGCAATCAAAAAGGCAAATCCGAACGCGGTTTTGCGGCCATGAATCCGGAGCGTCAACGGGCAATCGCCAGCGAAGGTGGCAAGGCCGCGCACCAAAGCGGAAATGCCCATGAGTTCACCTCCGAGGAAGCCCGCGCGGCCGGTCGCAAAGGCGGCCAGGCCAGCGGGAATCACAGCGGCAGGCAACGCTGACCTCAAGCGTCGAGTCAATAAAAAAGGGCGCATCCAGCGCCCTTTTTTTCAACGCTTCAGCCATGCATGGCGGGTCAGCTTTTGCCGCTTGTGCGGATTGTCCTTGTGAGCCCCGGAACTGGGACCAAAACCACGGCTGCTTTTCGATCCATTGTCCGGCCGCTCCAGCCGGTTCATGGAAGGTTTGGCTTCATGTTCGCCATCGGGTTTGTAATCGTTCATGGTAGATCCTTGACATGCACGGCAACTGGTTGATTCGGGAAAACGGGTCTTGAAACGAGTCATAAAAAGCGCAATGCCTAGCATGACTTTAAGCAGCGCAACGGCTTGTACCTTGTAGGAAGTTTTCGCCATCAGCATGGGAAAACTCCTAACAGCCGGGTTCCGGCCGCGCCGGGAAAATGGATTCCTGAACGCGCCCTCAACCAGCGCAAGAATTCAGCGCCATCGGCATCGGCGTGGTCTGGATCTCGCCAGGTTCCGGAGGGGTTGACAAAGGCTCAAGCGGCTCTGGCGGGGGTACGTTGGGATTGGTGGCCATCGGGATCTTTCAGGGTTTCTGGGTGGATAAGTCGGGCTGGCTGGGCGGCTCCGAAAGTTCGGGCCGCTGGGGCAGGTTGCGAATCATGGCTTCGCCGTCCTCGTCACGGCCATCCGAGGGCAAATCGGGCTCCAGAAGCAGCGGGGGCTCCTCGTTTGCGGTTTTACGGGTCGAGTCCAAACCCGGTGGCACACCCGAATCCCGGTTATCAGCAGAAGCAGTCATTTTTCAAAGTCCTCCCAGCATCAAGGGCACATCGTGGCTGGCAACGGTAGCCGCTGCAAGCAAAGAAACGAACACGGCCGCCAGAAAAGCCAGGCAGGGTGCCAGCCGTGGGTGAAGTCTTCCAGATTGACGGGCACGCCTGGCGCCCGGTGGCAAGGACAGCGATGAATGCTCTGCGGGTGCAACGGCGGCGAGGTTCGAATCCATGGCGTACCTACTTTCATTCCGGCTGTCAATTCTGGGACCGACTCCATCGTCGTGCAAGGCTGGCAAGGTTTTTATAGGCCGCCAAGCCCTGACGCTGTAAGCGTTCGTCTGACAACGGGCCAGTGCTACCATCCCTGAAACTGGTTTCAATCAATACCCAGAAACTGCCTGGTTCCCCTACCCTGACCCTGTCCATGCCCACCCCAAAAATCAAGCCTCTCCCTGCCCCGTCCCATGCGCGCGCCACGATTGCCGACGTGGCACGCGAAGCAGGCGTGTCCAAGGCCACGGTGTCGCGCTTCCTGAACCACCGCGAAACCCTGCTCACGCCGGACATCGCGGCGCGCGTCGAAGTCGCCATCGCCGCGCTGGCCTACAGCCCCAGCCCGATGGCGCAGGGGCTCAAGCGCGGCCGCTCGCGGCTGATCGGCCTGGTGGTGGCCGACGTGACCAATCCCTTTTCAGTGGCCGTGCTGCGCGGCGCCGAAAAAGCCTGCCAGCAAGCCGGCTATTTGCTGATGCTGTTCAACCTCGGCAACGACAGCCGGCGCGAAAGCGAGGCCATCAAGGCGCTCACCGCCTACCAGGTGGACGGCTTCATCCTGAACACCCTGGGCGGCGATGCCGGCGCAGCCGCCGAGGCCGCGCGCCACGGCAAGCCGGTGGTGCTGGTGGACCGGCGCCACCACGACATGCAGGCCGACTTTGTCTCGATTGACAATGCCGGCGCCGTTCTGCTCGGCGCTCGCCACTTGGTGGAAGCCGGCTACCGGGAACTGCTGTTTGTCTCGGAGCCGATCAAGAACGTCAGTTCACGCATGGAGCGTGAAGCCGCGTTCAGAAGCTTTGTCAGCGATGCGGCAACAGACATCGCCGGCCTTCACGGCAGCACCTTTGAATGCACGGATGACGACAGCGCGGGGCTGGACAAGGCGCTGCAGAGCCTGCGCCAGCGTGCCGAGGGACGCCTGCCCGGCGTGATTTCAAGCAATGCCGTGGTCACGCTGCGGGTAGTGGCCGCCATGGCGCGGCTGGGCTGGCGGCTTGGCGCCGACCTCGGGCTGGTGGGTTTTGACGAGACCGAATGGTCGCCCTTCATCGGTCCGGGCTTGACGACCATCGCCCAGCCGACCGACGAGCTGGGCCGGCTGGCCGCAGGCTGCCTGATCGAGAGGCTCAAGGGCCTGGACCTGCCGCCGCGCCAGATTTTGCTGTCGGGCCGGCTGGTAGCTCGTGGCTCATCGGTTCCCGAGGCATCCCCGGTCATTTTGCAAACCTAGGGTTTTCACCGGGTTACAGACCGAGTACGCCTGCTTTTATAATTCAATGAAACCGGTTTCAGGATGATTGAAAAGTAACTCCCAACCATGTCTTCAAAAAAACTTTTAACCCCAACACGGACCCGCGCCTTGATGTCATTCGCGACACCAGCGCTGCGCTCATGAACTACACCTTTCAGTTCGGCGACGTTTTTGCAGCCTGGCCGCTGCTGCTCAGGGGCACCTGGAACACCATCGAGCTGTCGCTGCTGGCGATGCTGCTCGGGTTGGCGGTGGCCATCGTCTGCGCCTGGGGCAAGACCGCCGGCCCCAAACCGCTGCGCTTCGTGATCAACGCCTACATCGAGCTGATCCGCAACACGCCCTTCCTGGTGCAGCTGTTCTTCTTCTTTTTTGCGCTGCCGGCGCTCGGACTGCGCTGGTCGGCCTACACCGCCGCGCTGACGGCACTGGTCATCAACCTGGGCGCCTACGCGACCGAAATCATCCGCGCCGGCATCGAGTCGATTCCCAAGGGCCAGATCGAAGCCGGCCTGGCGCTCAACCTCAAGCGCCACGAGATTTTCCGCTTTGTCATCCTGAAGCCCGCGCTCAAGGCGATTTACCCGGCGCTGACCAGCCAGTTCATCCTGCTGATGCTCAGTTCGGCGGTGGTTTCGGCGATTTCCGCCGACGACCTGACCTCGGTGGCTGCCAACCTGCAGTCGCAAACCTTTCGCAGTTTCGAGATCTACATCGTCGTCGCGGGCATCTACCTGCTGCTGGCGCTGTCGTTCTCGGCGCTGTTCCGCCTGATTTACAAGGCCAGCCTCAACTACCCGGATCGTCGGTAATGCGTACTTTTGGACTTCCTGAATTCCTGTTCATCCTTGAAGCGGCCAAATGGACAGTGGCGCTGTCGCTGATCGCCTTCATCGGCGGCGCGATAGGCGGGCTGCTGGTGGCGCTGGGGCGCACCTCCGAGAACCGGCTGGCGCAATTCCTCTCTAGCGGCTTCATCCAGATTTTCCAGGGAACGCCCCTGCTGCTGCAGCTGTTCCTGGTGTTCTTTGGCGCGCCGGTGCTGGGTTTTGACATCAACCCGTGGATTGCGGCCGGCGTGGCGCTGATCCTGAACAGCAGCGCCTTTCTGGGTGAAATCTGGCGCGGCTGCATCCAGGCGATTCCCGCCGGCCAGGTCGAAGCGGCGCATGCGCTGAGCCTGTCCTACTTCTCGCGCATGCGCTTTGTCATCTTGCCGCAGGCCTTCAAGATTGCGCTGGCGCCCACGGTCGGCTACCTGGTGCAGATCATCAAGGGCACGTCGCTGGCGGCGATCATCGGTTTTACCGAAATCACGCGGGCCGGCCAGATCATCAACAACGCAACCTTCCAGCCGCTGATCGTGTTCAGCGTGGTGGCGGCGATTTATTTCGCGCTGTGCTGGCCGCTGTCCCTGATGGCCTCGCGCATGGAACGCCGGCAAGCCGCCGCGCTGGCACGTTGAGCGGCGCCCCTGTTTCACCCTGTCATTTCTCACCAACAATAACCAGAGACTTCACCATGATCAAGCATCCGGGCAGATTCACCCTGGTAACACTCGCTGTGCAGTGTTTTATGACCACAGCCTTGGTGGCGGCATCGTTTCAAAGCGCAGCCGCCGATCTGATTGCCTCAACCAATGATGCCAAGTACCAACGCGTGGTGGGCAAGGACACGTTTCTGGAAAATCCGCAACCAGACACGCTGGACATCATCGACGCCAGCCATTTTCCGCCCCGCGTCGTAGCCAGCGTGAATGTGGCCGCTGCAATTCAGGGTCCACCCCAAGCGGTGGCCATCACACCGGACGGCAAGCTGGCCATCGTGTCGGCACCAAGTCGATACGACACGGCTGAAAAGAAACTGGTTCTCGAAAACTACCTTCAGGTGGTGGATTTGACATCCAGCCCGGCTTCAGTCATTGCAAAAGTTGACATTGCCCATCATCCGCAAGCAATCGCCATCAATCGTGCAGGAAACCTGCTTTTGACAACCACCACGTCAGGCCATTTACTGGTGTTTGCCATAGACGGCAAATCGATCACGCTCAAGGACACTTTAAAGCTCAGCGACAAGCGCCTGGCAGGCATCACGATCACACCTGACGGCAAGACCGCGCTGGTGGCACTGCGGGATGAGCAGGGCTTGATGGTCCTTGATATTGACAGCGACAAAGTCACGACGCAACGCGAAAGGATCAGCACTGGCGTGGCACCTTACTCGGTCGATGTATCGAGCACCGGCAAATGGGCACTGGTCGGCAACGCGGGGCTTGCCGGATTGCCCGGGAACGTGGGCACCCTGGCGGGCGACGTCGATTCCATCACACTGATTGATATCTCCAGGCGTCCTTACCGCGCCGTTCAGCATGTTTCCGTGCCCGCACTGCCTGAAGGGATTGCGATCTCTCCAGACGGCCGCTGGGTCGCGGTCCAAAGCATGGATGGATCAAACCTCACGGCTGACAATCCAGGGCGACGGGCCAAGGGAAAACTGATTCTGTTTTCCAACCAGAATGGCAAGTTGGTGGAGAAATCCAGCCTTCCGGCGGGCGCAGCTGGACAAGGAATTGTCTTTACGGCCGATGGCCGGTACATCCTGGCGCAGTTCAATGTCGAAAAGCAATTGGCAGTTTTTGCTGTTGCCAACGGCAAGCTGAAGGACACAGGCAAACGTCTTGCGTCAACCGGGGGACCGTCATCCATACGCTCAATGCCCCGCTAAATCCAGTTCATTCCCTCACTATTTATCCACAACCATCGGAGACTTCACCATGATCAAGCATCTGCAACGTCGCACCTTCACGGGCACCGCCCTGGCGCTGGGCCTGGCCGCCACCCTGTCCGCATGGGCGCCCGCCGCCAGCGCGCAGAGCGTCGCCGACATCAAGAAAAAAGGCGAGCTGACCGTCGGCATGCTGGTCGATTTCCCGCCCTACGGCACCATGAACAGCAGCAATCAGCCCGACGGCTACGACGCCGACGTGGCGCGCCTGCTGGCCAAGGATCTCGGCGTGAAGGTCAACCTGGTGCCGGTGACTGGCCCCAACCGCATTCCGTTTTTGCTGACCAACAAGGTCGATCTGCTGGTGGCTTCGCTGGCCGTGACGCCCGAGCGCGCCAAGCAGGTCCAGTTCTCCAAGCCCTACGCCGCCGCCAGCATCGTGCTGTATGGCGACAAGAAAGCCAGCCTCAAAACCCCGGCCGACCTGAAAGGCAAGCGCGTGGGCGTCGCCCGTGCCAGCACGCAGGACATCGCGCTGACCGCCGTGGCGCCCGAAGGCACCGAAATCCGCCGTTTCGACGACGACGCGTCGGCCATGCAGGCGCTGCTGTCGGGGCAGATCGATGCCATCGGCTGCTCGACCACGGTGGCCGCTCAAATCGCCAAGCGCGCGCCGGCCAACACCTTTGAAAACAAGTTCGTGCTGCGCCAGCAGGTGATGGGCGTGGCGATGCGCCCCGGCCAGGCCGAACTGCTCAAGACCGTGGACGACTTTGTCGCCCGCAACACGGCCAATGGCGAGCTGAACAAGCTCTACCAGAAATGGCTGGAAACCGACCTGCCCAAGCTGCAGTAACCCCGCTTTTTTGCTGACCACGGTGCTTACCCATGACAGACACAATGCAATCCTCTCGCGCAGCCGCCGCTGGCGCTGAACCCATCATCCGCATCGAAGCGGTGGACAAGTGGTACGGTAAATTCCAGGTGCTCACCGGCATCAACCTGAACGTCGCGGCCGGCGAGCGCATTGTGGTCTGCGGGCCTTCGGGCTCCGGCAAATCGACCCTGATCCGCTGCATCAACCGGCTGGAGGTCGTGCAGAAAGGCCGCATCGTCGTCGATGGCATCGACCTGACGGCCGGCGGCAAGAATGTCGATTCGGTGCGCCAGGAAGTCGGCATGGTGTTCCAGCAGTTCAACCTGTTTCCACATCTGACCATCCTGCAGAACTGCACGCTGGCGCCGATGCGCTCGCGCGGACTGAGCCAGGAGGAAGCCGAAACCATCGCCATGAAATACCTCACGCGGGTTCGGATTCCCGAGCAGGCTAAAAAATACCCCAGCCAGCTCTCGGGCGGCCAGCAGCAGCGCGTAGCGATTGCCCGCGCCTTGTGCATGACGCCCAAGATCATGCTGTTCGACGAACCCACCTCGGCGCTGGACCCGGAGATGGTCAAGGAAGTGCTGGACACCATGATCGGCCTGGCCGACGACGGCATGACCATGCTGTGCGTCACGCACGAAATGGGCTTTGCGCGCAGCGTGGCCGACCGGGTGATCTTCATGGCCGACGGCAAGATCATCGAGCAGGCGCCGCCGCAGCAGTTCTTCAGCAACCCGCAAAACGAAAAAACCCGCAACTTCCTCGGCCAGATATTGAATTCGCAACATGCCCACTGAAGTTTCCGGCGCCGCTGCCGCGCCGCCCATCCTGATTTCACTGACCGCCTTTGGCGCCGCCGAAGTGCGCCGCCATGGCCAGCGCTGGTTTGCCCGGCTCAGCCATGAAGCCGGCGCCGATGGTGTCGAAGTGCGCAGCGAACTGCTGGTGGATGCCGCCCGCGAATTGCCTGACATTGCCCTGGCCGTGCGCGACGCCGGCCTGCGGGTGGTGTATTCGAGCGCCGACTATCTCTGGGCGGCTGACGGCGCACTGGACATGGCCGCACTCCAGCGCGCCCTGGATGCCGCCAAAACCCTGGGCGCACCCCGGCTGAAAATGGCGATTGGCGGCTTTGGCGCCTCGTCCCACGCGAGCCTGATGGCGCTGCAGGACTGCCTGCAGGCCGCCAAAATCGAACTCGTGATCGAAAACGACCAGACGCCGGCGGCCGGCACGCTGCCCGCGCTGCAGGACTTTTTTGACACGGCCAATGACCTCGGTATTTTCCTCGGCATGACGTTTGACATGGGCAACTGGCACTGGAGTGGCGAATGCCCGCTGCTGGCCGCAAGCGCGCTGGCGCCGCAGGTGCGCTATGTGCATTGCAAGGGCGTGCAGCGCCAGCCGCAGCGCTGGATCGCCGTGCCGCTGGCCGAATCCAGCGCACCGTGGCGCGCCGTGCTGCGCGCCCTGCCGGCCGATGTGCCTTGGGCCATTGAATACCCCTTGATCGGCGACGACCTGCCCGCCGTGACGCGCAGGGAAATCGACCAGCTGCGCAGCATTGCCGCCAGCATGGCTGGCAGAAAGAAATTGACATGACCCGCGCCCTGGACGTGATTACCTTTGGCGAAGCCATGATGATGCTGGTCGCCGACCGGCCCGGCCCGCTCGAACAAGCCGAAGCCTTCTACAAGCGCACCGCCGGCGCCGAGACCAACGTCGCCATTGGCCTGTCGCGCCTGGGCCTGAAGGTCGGCTGGGGCAGCCGCCTGGGCACCGACTCCATGGGCCGCTACCTGCTGGCCGCCATGCAGAAGGAAGGCATCGACTGCTCGCATGTGGTGTGCGATGCGGCGCAGAAAACCGGTTTCCAGTTCAAGGGCAAGGTGCTTGATGGCAGCGACCCGCCGGTCGAATACCACCGCCAGGGCTCGGCCGCCAGTCATATGTGTGTCAATGACATCGACCGGGACTGGCTGCTGTCGGCCCGGCACCTGCATGCCACCGGCGTGTTTGCCGCCCTCTCTGCCACCACGCTGCACGCTGCACGCTTGACCATGGACCTGATGCGCGCCGCCGGCCGCAGCGTGTCGTTCGACCCCAACCTGCGCCCCACGCTGTGGGCCAGCCCCGAGCTGATGCGCGAAGCTGTCAACGACCTGGCGACGCGCGCCGACTGGGTGCTGCCCGGCCTGGAAGAAGGCCGCTTCCTGACCGGCGCAAGCACGGCCGAAGGCATTGCCCGCTTCTACCGCCAGCGCGGCGCCCGACTGGTGGTCGTCAAGCTGGGAGCAGAAGGCGCCTGGTTTGACAGCGACACCGCCGGCAGCGGCCATGTGCAGGGCTTTGCGGTGGCCGAAGTGATTGACACCGTGGGCGCGGGCGACGGTTTTGCCGTCGGCGTGATCAGCGCCCTGCTCGATGGCCTGGGCGTGCCCGAGGCGGTGAAGCGCGGCGCCTGGATTGGCGCGCGCGCGGTGCAGGTGCTGGGCGACAGCGAAGGCCTGCCGACCCGCGCCGAACTGATTGAAGCAGGACTTTGAACATGACCATTTCTTCCGACCGCAAAAAGGTGCTGGTGTTCAGGGAACTGCCACCCGACCAGTTGGCACGGCTGCAAGCGCGGCACGATGTGACCGTCGCCAATCCGCGCCTGCCGGAACAGTTGCCTGCGTTTCAGGCAGCGCTGGCAACGGCCGAGGGCCTGATCGGCTCCAGCTACAAGGTCGATGCGGCGCTGCTGGCCGCCGCGCCGCAGTTGAAGGTGATTTCCAGCGTGTCGGTCGGCGTGGACAACTACGCCCTGGACGCGCTGGCGGCGCGCGGCATCGTGCTGTGCCACACGCCCGGCGTGCTGACCGAAACCACCGCCGACACGATTTTTTCACTCGTCATGGCGACCAGCCGGCGACTGGTCGAACTGGCCGGCCTGGTACGCGAAGGCCGCTGGACGCGCAACATCGGCGAAGAGCTGTTTGGCTGGGACGTGCATGGCAAGACGCTGGGCATCCTGGGATTTGGCCGTATCGGCCAGGCGGTGGCACGGCGTGCCGCCCTGGGCTTTGGCATGCCGGTGCTCTACCACAGCCGCCGCCCGGTGGACCTGGCCAGGGACGCGCCGGAACTGGCGGGCAAGGCGGTGCACACGCCGCTTGATGAACTCTTGATGCGCGCCGACATCGTTGCCGCTGTGCTGCCCCTGTCGAATGAAACCCGGGGCCTGATGGGCGGGCGCGAGTTCGGCCTGATGAAGCCGGGCGCGATTTTCATCAACGGCGGGCGCGGCGCCACCGTGCAGGAAGCCGCCCTGCTCCACGCCCTGAACCACGGCAGCTTGCGCGCCGCCGGGCTGGACGTGTTTGCCACCGAGCCGCTGCCGATGGACTCGCCTTTGCGCACCCATCCCAAGGTCACCGCGCTGCCGCACATCGGCTCGGCCACGGTTGAAACCCGCTATGCGATGGCGGTGCTGGCCACGACCAATTTGCTGCAGGCGCTGGCGGGCGAGCGGCCCACGGCGGTGTTTGAAATGTCGGCGGGCTGATTCAGGTTCTGCGGTCCGGGCCGAAAAATATCAACCAAATACGCCTTCTTCGCAATAAGGACGGGCGCAAGTAGCTATTAAAAATATAGCATTCATGCCTTATGATGCCTCGGGTTTTTCAGACGGTGGTGGCGGTTGCTCGACCTCGCCCATCACGCTGTCGTCGTCAGCATCGCGCTCGGCGGGGGGAACGCCATGCTTCCTGCCGGCTTGGCGCTTCTGCTTTTCTTCGTGGGAAGGATCTGAAGTGTTCCCGCAGGCCACGTTGAATGAAATCGGCAGCTTCATGACAGCCTCCTGAAAAATCAGCTTCATCGTAGCGGCGGACCGGCACTTGATGGATACGCCATCGCGCCTGATGGGTGTCAGTGTGTAACTGACAAAAAGTCAGGCTTGAACGTCAATGCTCATGCGCTGCCAGCGCGCTGACCAGCATCACCAGCCCGATGCCAATGGCCAGCCACGCAATCTGCGCCGCCGTTTCCTGCAGGGTGGCGCGTTTTTGCAGTTGCGGAATCAGATCGGCCAGCGCCACATACATGAAACTGCTGGCGGCAATGATCAAAAAGAACGGCAAGTAGGCATACAGCTGGTCCACCAGCGCATAACCGACCACCCCGCCCAGGGCAGTCACGCCGCCGGCCAGCGACACCTTGACGATGGCGATGCGCCGGTTGTTGGCGCTCTGGCGGCGCAGCACGATCAGGTCGCCCATGTGGTGCGGCACTTCATGCACCAGCACCGCCAGCGCGGCCACGAAACCCAGGCGCATGTCGGCGATGAAGGCCGAGGCGATCAGGATGCCGTCGCCAAAGGCATGCACGCTGTCGCCGGCCAGCACCGCCCAGCCGCCCGAGGCGTGGTCATGGCTGTGCGCAGGGTCATGGTTGTGGCCATGGGAATGGCCGTGATGCGCATGGTCGTGGCCCGGCTCAGGGCCGTCGCTTGGCGCCGCATGGTGCTCATGCCCGTGGTGCCACAGCTCGGCCTTGTCGAGCAGGAAGAAAAACACCAGCCCGACCAGCAGCGTGGCAAACAGGTCGTGGGCGCTGGCCTGGCTTTCAAACGCCTCGGGCAGCAAATGCATGAAGGCGGTGCCCAGCAGTGCGCCGGCGGCCAGGCTGAGCATGTGCTGCGTGTACCGGGCCAGCGCGCCAAAGCTGAGCAGCGCCGCCAGCCAGACGCTGCCGATGCCGGCGGTGATGGTTCCCAACAAAATTGCTATCAAGGTCATAGCTTCCAGCGCCCGTCTTACTTGGGCCAGAGCCCTGAATGATGATAAAAACATGAAAGCAGCCATCATCCGGCCGTCCAAATGCCAAAACCCCGGACTCGGCATGGTGACCGAAGACCGGGGCGCATTGATTTTATCAAGCGCGTCAAGCCTCCACGCCAGAAAAACCGGCGTCAGGCGGGCGCAAGTCAATCTCGGCGGGTGTGTGTGAAATATATATTTCTCTTTTGACAGAAATGTCAGAAACCAATCCTACAATCCGCTTTATGGAACTCACCGACATCTCTCGCCGCTTCGTTGTTCACTGGGGTGAAATGGGGACCGCCTGGGGCGTGAACCGCACCGTCTCGCAAATCCATGCGCTGCTGTTCTTTCATGGCAAGCCACTGCACGCCGAGGAAATCTCGGACACCCTGGGGGTTGCCCGCTCCAATGTCAGCAACAGCCTGAAGGAACTGCTGAACTGGAACCTGATCCGCACCACCCACATTCTGGGCGACCGGCGGGATTATTTCGACACCTCCACCGACGTGTGGGAGCTGTTTCGTACCGTGGTGCGCGAACGCAAGGAGCGCGAATACGACCCGACGGTGCGCCTGCTGCGCGAGCTGGTCAGCCACCCCGGCTTCAGCGCCGAAGCGCCCGACGCGCAGGACCGCGTGAGTGAAACGCTGGCGCTGATGCAGTCGCTGGGCAGCTGGGCCGACGAGATGCTGCGCCTGTCGCCCTCCACGCTAGACAAGGTGCTGCGGCTGGGGGCAACCATCCAGAAGTTCGTGCGCGGCGATGCGCCCCCGCCCGCCCCCTGACCCCATTAGCCGCCGCCTGCGCATTCATGCCCATGGCGGTTTTTTTGACAGCTTATTTCTGTTTTGACTGAAATATCGAAAGGAAAAATCATGAATACTACAAACAACCCGACAAGCCTGGGCAACACCCGGCATGACCGTCTCAAGGCCGGACTCATTCCCGCCATCTACCCACTGACGCTTTATTACGATGGCTCTTGCCCGATGTGCCACGCCGAGATGCACAACCTGATGCTTCGCAACACCGGCGAGTTGCTGGCCTTCGTCGATATTTCAGTGCCCGGCTTCAGCGGCCAGCCGCCCGCCACCACACAGAAAGACTTGATGACGCTGATGCACGCCCGTCAGGCCGATGGCACCGTGATCAAGGGCGTCGATGTGTTCCGGCTGGCCTACGCGGCAGCCGGGCTGGGCTGGGTATCTGCCCTGTTTCGCCTGCCGGTGGTCAGCACGGTGGCCGACCGGCTCTACCCCTACCTTGCGCGTTACCGCAACCGCATTCCCAGACGGCTGGTGCAGCTGGCCTTTGAAACCGCCGCCCGCCGTGCGGCCGCCCGGGCACAAGCCAGGCAGTGCAAGGCCGGCGACGCCTGCCGCCTGTAACCTCCGCAGGAACCCACCATGAACATCCTGGTTTGCGGTGCAAACGGTTTTTTGGGCCGTCATATCGCAGTCGCGCTGGAAGCGGCAGGCCATACCGTGCTGTGCGGCATCCGGGTTCCCGGCCCCGGCACATCGACGCGCCCGGACTTATCCGCCAAGGCTCGGAAGTTGGTGCCGATGGACTTCATTCGCGATACCGCTGTCAGCACCTGGCTACCCCGGCTGGCAGGCGTGCAGGCGGTGGTCAACGCGGTTGGAGTCCTGCGTGATGGCCCGCCTACGCCGATGCAGGCCATCCACGCTGAAGTGCCGAAAGCACTCTTCAACGCTTGCGCCCGGCAGGGCGTGCGGCGGGTGATCCACCTCTCGGCGCTGGGGATTGCCAGCAGCCCCAGCCTTTACGCCACCACCAAACGCACCGCCGAAGCGCATCTGCAGACCCTGACGCAACAAGGCGCGCTGCAAGGCTTGGTGCTGCAACCCAGCATTGTGTTTGGCCCTGGCGGCGCGGGCAGCGAGCTGTTCACCGCACTGGCGCGCTGGCCCGTAATGCTGCTGCCGCGCCAAGCATTCAGCGCCCGGGTGCAGCCGGTGTGGATTCGGGAGTTGGCTGAAGTGGTCACCACCCTGGCCGGACCGGCGTCAGGCGTGTGCGGCACGCTGCCCTGCGTCGGTCCAGAGAGCACCCCGCTGGCCAGCTTCATCGCCAGCCTGCGCCGCCAGCGCGGCCAGACGTCTGCTCATGTCCTGGCCCTGCCCGACCTGCTGGCCCGAGCCAGCGCCCGCTTGGGTGACACCTTTCCTTTCACGCCCTGGGGTACGCAGGCACTGGCCCTGCTGGCCCAGGACAACACCGCAAATCCTCAACCCTTTGCCCAACTGCTGGGACGGCCCGCCACGCATTACAGCCGGCTGCTGGCCTGCCTTGCAGCATGACCAACACCGCATTGCTGCGCTGGAGCCTGATCGCGGTCTGGCTGGGAACGGCTGCGGTCAGCCTGCTGGAGCGGGACGGGCAAAGCGCTCAGTTGCTCCATGCAGCGGGTTTGTCCCAGCCGCTGCTGGTTCAGGCGCTGATTGTCAGCGGCGCCGCCGCCGACCTGGCGCTGGGTCTGGCCTTGTGGCTGCGCCCAGTGCGCACGACCTATCTGGCGGCGCTGGCCCTGATGCTGCTGATGACGCTGGCGGCCACGGTACTGCTGCCCGCGCTGTGGCTGCATCCGCTGGGACCAGTGCTGAAAAACCTGCCCATCGCCGCGCTGCTGTGGGTGCTGGCGCAGACACCCTCCCCCGCGCTCTGAAGCTGAACGAATCACCATGAACACTTACCTCCTTGTCAAATGGCTACACATCATCTCCAGCGTCCTGATGGTCGGCACCGGCCTGGGGTCGGCGTTTTATATGTTCTTTGCCAACCGCAGCGACTCCTTGCCAACGCAGGCCGTGGTCAGCCGGCTGGTGGTGCGGGCTGACTGGTGGTTCACCACACCCACCGTCATCGTGCAGCCCGCGTCCGGCCTGCTGCTGGCTTACATGGCGGGCTGGCCGCTGACAACGCCCTGGCTGACCCTGTCACTCGCGCTGTTTCTACTGGCCGGAGCCTGCTGGCTGCCGGTGGTCTGGCTGCAGTTGCGCATGGCGGCGATGGCGCAACAGGCGGTGGCTGAGCAGACCGGGCTGCCGCCTCTTTACGGGCGCTACGCCCGCTGCTGGGAAGTGCTCGGCTATCCGGCATTCGCGGCCATGTTGGCGGTGTTCTTCCTGATGGTCAACAAGCCCGGCCTCTGGAACTGAAGAAGCTGTGATCCCCTGAAACTGGAAAAGGATTTCTTGCCATGTCATCAAGCACAAGCGAAAACCGGATGAAAACCACAACCGGCATGCAGCGCCCGCTACGGGTTCGCTGGGAAGACCTGGTGGCACTGCGCCGCCATGAAGTCGCCCTCAACCTTGGGCTGTCAGCGCCCTGGCTGGCCGCATCGCTCTGGGCCGCCCAGAACGGGCACTACCTGCTGGCCATGCCCTGCTCAGCCGCCTTTTTTTTGACGGCGCTGCGCCAGGCCCATGACAGCTACCACGCCAGCATCGGCGTGCCGCGAAAATGGCTGGACCTGGTGCTCTTGATGCTGACGCTCAGCATGCTGTGCTCCACCCACGCCATTCGCCACACGCACCTTCTGCATCACAAAAATCCCCTGGGCGAAGGCGACGCGGAAGGCCGCTGGGCGCGGCAGTCCGCATGGCGCGCCGTGGTGCTGGGTCCGCTGTTCAGCATTCGCACCCATGCGCAGGCGCTGCAGACCGGCAGCGCCAACACGCGCCGCTGGGCCTGGGCTGAACTGGCGCTCATCGCTGGCGTCTGGCTGCTGGCGGTTGTCACGGAGCACGCCTGGCTGCGCTACCACATGGCGGCCATGATTGCATCGAATGCCCTGGTCGGCTTTTTTGCGGTCTGGACGGTTCACCACGGCTGCGAGGCGCAGGGCGTTTTCGCGCGCACCGAGCGCCGCGCCTGGTGCAACCGGCTCACGGTCAACCTGCTTTACCACGTCGAGCACCATCTGTTTCCCGCCGTGCCCGCCAATCATCTGCCTGCCCTGGCGCTCAGACTTGACAGGGTCGCGCCGCAATGGACTTGCGAACCAGTGCTGGGGAAAGCCCAGCAGCCAGTGCTGCCGCTTACCCGGTGTTCTTCGCCGTGACGCCTGTCACGGCGCTCCTCAGTGCGCCTGTTCCCAGTTCGGCCCAAAGCCGATCTCGGCCAGCAGCGGCACCTTGAGTTCGGCCACGCCGGCCATGAGGCGCGGGATCTCGGTGCGCACCCATTCGACTTCCGCCTCGGGGACTTCAAACACCAGTTCGTCATGCACCTGCATGATCATCTTGGTGTCGCGTTTCTCGTCGTCCAGCACCTGTTGCACCTTGACCATGCTGAGCTTGATCAGGTCGGCGGCGGTACCCTGCATGGGCGCGTTGATGGCGGCGCGCTCGGCGCCGGCGCGGCGCGGGCCGTTGGGCGAGTTGATTTCGGGCAACAGCAGGCGTCGGCCGAAGACGGTCTCGACGTAGCCCTGGTCCTTGGCCAGCTGGCGGGTCGAATCCATGTAGTGCTTCACACCGGGATAGCGCTGGAAATAGCGGTCGATGTAGGCGGCGGCCGCCTTGGTTTCAATCCCCAGGTTCTTCGCCAGGCCAAAACTGCTCATGCCGTAGATCAGGCCGAAGTTGATGACCTTGGCGTAGCGACGCTGTTCGCTGCTGACCTGATCGAGCGTGACGCCGAACACTTCGGCCGCCGTGGCGCGGTGCACGTCCAGCCCGGCGGTGAAGGCATGCAGCAACGATTCGTCGCCGCTGATGTGCGCCATGATGCGCAGCTCGATCTGCGAATAGTCGGCGCTGGCGATCACGCTGCCGGCGGGCGCCACGAAGGCTTCACGCACGCGCCGGCCCTCGGCGGTCTTGACCGGGATGTTCTGCAGGTTGGGGTCGTTGCTCGACAGCCGGCCGGTCACGGCGACGGCCTGCGCATAGTGGGTGTGGACGCGGCCGGTGCGCGGGTTGGCCAGTTGGGCCAGCTTGTCGGTGTAAGTGCCCTTGAGCTTGGAAAGCGAGCGGTGTTCCAGCAGCTTGGCCGGCAGCGGGTGATCTTCGGCCAGCTTTTCAAGCACGTCCTCGTCGGTGCTGCGCGCGCCGCTGGGGGTTTTCTTGACCACCTTCATGCCCAGCTTGTCAAAGAATATTTCGGCCAATTGCTTGGGGCTGCCCAGGTTGAAGGGCTGGCCGGCCATCTCGTAAGCCTCGGTCTCCAGCTGCAGCAGGCGCTGGCCCAGTTCATGGCTTTGCCTGGCCAGCATGGGCGCGTCGATCAGCACGCCGTTGCGCTCGATGCGGTAGAGCGTTTCGCTGCTCTGCATTTCCAGCTGATAGATAAACAGCAGCTTTTCATTGGCCTGCAGTTGCGGCCACAGCACGCGATGCACGTCGAGCGTCTGGTCGGAGTCTTCGCACGAGTATTCGGCTGCCCTGGCAATATCGACCTGGTTGAACTTGATCTGGTGTACGCCCTTGCCGCACAGGTCTTCATAGTTGATGCCGCTGCGCCCCACATGCCGCTCGGCCAGGCTGGCCAGCCCGTGCGGCTTGGTCACTTCGAGCACATAGCTTTGCAGCATGGTGTCGTGCGCGTAGCCCTGCACCTCGATGCCGTGGTTGGCGAACACATGGCGGTCGTATTTGATGTTCTGGCCCAGCTTCGGTCTGGCCGGGTTTTCAAGCCAGGGCTTGAGCCGGGCCAGCACCTCATCCAGCGGCAACTGCTCGGGGGCGCTAGGGTAGTCGTGCGTCAGCGGAATGTAGGCGCCCTCGCCCGGCGTCACGCTGAAGCTCACGCCGACAATCTGCGCGCGCATTTCATCGAGCGACGTGGTTTCGGTATCGACTGCCACCAGTTCGGCCGCTTCGATTTTGGCCAGCCAGCGGTCCAGCGTCTCCCAGGTCAGGATAGTTTCGTACAGCAGGTTGCTGGCGCGCCCGGCCAGCGGCGTGTCAAGCAGCGAAGGCTCGTCGTCGTCGAACAGGCCGGGCGAATCTGGCGAGGCCGTCGGCGCGCGGAGCTTGCGGCGTTCAGGGCCACCGACAAGTTCGGGCGGCGTATTTTCAGCGTCAATCTGCCCGACCAGCCCCTTGAAGCCATATTTCAGGTAAAAAGTCCTCAATGCGCTTGTCTGTTGGGCGCCGATAGCTATTGAATCCATAGCAGGCAGGCCGTCGATGTAGCCGGCCAGATCGCAGTCCTTCTTGATGGTCAGCAGCTCGCGGCCCTTGGGCAGCCAGTCCAGCGACTTGCGCAGGTTCTCGCCGACGATGCCCTTGATCTCATCCGCGCGGGCCACCAGCGCATCGAGCGAGCCGTATTCGAGCAGCCACTTCACGGCGGTTTTCGGGCCGACCTTGGGCACGCCCGGCACGTTGTCAACGCTGTCGCCGACCAGCGTCTGGTAATCGACCATCAGGCGCGGCGGCACGCCGAACTCGGCTTCAACACCGGCCAGGTCGCGGCGGCGGTCGTTCATGGTGTCGATGACGGTAATGTGTTCGTCGACCAGCTGGCTCAGGTCCTTGTCGCCGCTGGAGATGATGACCTCGATTTGCTGGCTTGAGGCCATGCAGGCCAGCGTGCCGATCACGTCGTCGGCCTCCACGCCGGGCACGGCCAGCACTTTCCAGCCCAGCAGTTGCACCACTTCGTGAATCGGCTCGACCTGGCTGCGAAGGTCATCGGGCATGGCCGAGCGCTGGGCCTTGTAGTCGGCATACAGCGCATCGCGAAAGGTCGGACCCTTGGCATCGAACACGCAGACCGCGTAGTCGGCGCGCACATCCTTGCGCAGTTTTTGCATCATGTTGACCATGCCGCGAATCGCGCCGGTGGCCGGGCTGTGCGGGTCGCCGGGGGTGACGCGCAAATCGGGCATGGCATGAAAGGCGCGGTACAGGTAGCTGGAGCCATCGACCAGCAGCAAGGTTTTTTTATCAGGACTCATGGGGCCAGATTGTCGGGGATATCGGCCAGGCGCTTGCTGCCGCGCATCCAAGCCTTGCGCGCCTGTTTGCGCAACGATTTTGGCTACCCCGCCAAAGACCATTTTGCAAGAGGAAATGCCCGCTTATTCCTGGGTGAGCCGGCTTTGGCACGCCTACAATGCAGGCATGAAAACCGCTCTTCGCCTTCTACTTGTCGCTGCACTCGCAGCGCTGCCGCTGGCTGCGGCCATGGCTCAAACGCCGGCGACCGATTCCGCGACCCCGGCGCAGGCGAAAAAGCCGGTCGGTCCGGCGCGGCCGGACAAGAAGATCGAGCGCATTCGCACCGAGGATGCCGGCACGCGCATCGACGAGTTGCGGGTCGGCGGCGAAACCCAGAAAATCACGGTCCAGCCCAAAACCGGCGGCGCGGCTTACGAAGTCAAGCCGGCCGAAGGCGCACGCGGCGCGGCGCCCGCCGCCGCCAGCAACGACACCAACGGTTCACGCGTCTGGAACGTGCTGAAGTTCTAATTCCTCCTTTCTTTTTTTTCCAGTACAGGGTTCAGTTTCACGCATGGCCGTCTTTACCGAAGTCTCGTTTGACGAGGCTGCAGCGTTCTTGCGCTTTTTGAATTTGGGGCAACTGCAGAACATCAAGGGCGCTGCAGGCGGCATCGAAAACACCAATTATTTTGTCGATACCGATCAGGGCCAGTACGTGCTGACGCTGTTTGAACGCCTGACCTTCGAGCAGTTGCCGTTTTACCTGCACCTGATGAAGCATCTGGCAACGCGCGGCATTCCCGTGCCCGATCCGGTGGCCGATGCCAAGGGCCATATCCTGCACCGCCTCAAGGGCAAGCCGGCCGCCGTGGTCAACAAGCTGCGCGGCCACAGCGAACTCGCGCCCACACCGCTTCACTGCGCCGGCGTCGGCGAAATGCTGGCCCGCCTGCACCTGGCCGGGCTGGACTACGAGCGCCAGCAGCCCAATCTGCGCGGCCTCGCCTGGTGGAACGAAACCGTGCCGGTGGTGCTGCCTTTCCTGCTTGACGCGCAGCGCAGCCTGATCCTGGGCGAGCTGGCCTACCAGAACCACATTGCCGCCTCGTCCGGCTACCGCAGCCTGCCGCGCGGCGTCATCCACGCCGACCTGTTTCGCGACAACGTGATGTTCGCAAACGGCCAGCTGACCGGGTTCTTTGATTTTTACTTTGCCGGCTGCGACACGTTCTTGTTCGACATCGGCATCTGCCTCAACGACTGGTGCATTGATCTCGAAAGCGGCAGGCTCGACACCACGCGCGCCGATGCATTCATGGCGGCCTACCAGACGGTGCGGCCGCTGACCGCGCAGGAACGCACCCTGCTGCCCGCCCTGCAGCGCGCCGGCGCCTTCCGTTTCTGGCTTTCGCGGCTGTGGGATTTTCACCTGCCGCGCGATGCCGCCATGCTCAAGCCCCACGATCCCGGCCATTTCGAGCGCGTGCTGCGCGAGCGGCTGGCGCATCCCTATCTCCTGTAACCCACCCGCAAACCCGGGTCATGCATCCGGCCTCATGCCATGAAATTGAACATTGTTCCCGCCCGCACGGGCCTGACCTGGGTCAAGCTGGGCATCACGACCTTCATCAGGCAGCCGCTGGCCATGTCGGGTCTGTTCTTCATGTTCATGGCGATGCTGTCGGTCGCCACGCTGGTGCCTTTCATCGGCGCTGCGCTGGCGCTGGCCCTGCTGCCCGCCGCCACGCTGGGCCTGATGGCCGCCACCCAGGAAGCCACCAAGGGCAAGTTCCCGATGCCTTCCATTTTGATCAGCGCCTTTCGTGCCGGCCAGCAGCGCATGCGGGCCATGATGGTGCTAGGCGCGCTGTATGCCGCAGGCTTCCTGGCGCTGATGGGCATTTCGGCCCTGGTCGATGGCGGGCAGTTTGCCAGGCTCTACCTGGTAGGCGGCAAGATCACCGAAGAACTGGTGCTGCAGGACAGCTTCCAGATGGCCATGTGGGTCGCCATGGCCCTGTACCTGCCGCTGTCGCTGCTGTTCTGGCACGCACCGGCACTGGTCCACTGGCACGGCGTGTCGCCGGTCAAGAGCCTGTTCTTCAGCTTCATCGCCTGTTATAAAAACTTTGGCGCTTTCACCGTGTTCGGCCTGGCCTGGGCTGGCGTTTTCGTGCTGGCAGCCATCGTGGTGTCGCTGATTGCCACGCTGCTGGGCAACCCGATGCTGGCCACGGTGGCCATGTTTCCGGTGGCGCTGGTGATCGTGGCGATGTTCTTCACCTCGATTTACTTCACCTTCCGGGACAGCTTTTCCGAGACGGATGAGCCCGTGCCCGACGAGCTTTCATGATCCCGTTGCTTCCTGGCGCCTAGATCACCGTCAGCTTGGCCACGCTCAGCGCCAGCCATTTCACGCCATGGCGGGTGAAATTGATCTGCGCCCTGGCATCGTCGCCCGTGCCTTCGAGCATCTGCACTTTGCCTTCGCCGAACTTGGCGTGAAACACCTTCATGCCGCTTTTAAGCCCATGCGAGGGCGCGCTCTTCTGCGCTGGCACCGGCGGGCTGGCAAAGCGTTCGGCATTGCCAGATTTTGAATGAAATCCGCTTCCAGCCCAATCCCCACGCGCGCCACCAGATCCTGAATTACTAGCACCACTCCAGTTGCCCGAGCCGGAACCCAGGCCGGAGGCAAAACCCCTGTTTCTCGGCGTGATCCACTTGAGCGCCGACTCGGGCAGTTCGTCAAAAAACCGGCTCTTGAGGTTGTAGCGCGTCTGGCCGTGCAGCATGCGGGTCTGCGAATGGCTCAGGTACAGCCGCTTCCTGGCCCGCGTGATGGCGACGTACATCAGCCGGCGTTCTTCCTCGATGCCGCCTGCGTCGTTCAGGGCGTTTTCATGGGGAAAGATGCCGTCTTCCAGCCCGGTGATGAACACGCAGTCAAACTCCAGCCCCTTGGACGAATGCACCGTCATGAGCTGCACCGCATCCTGGCCGGCCTGCGCCTGGTTGTCGCCGGATTCCAGCGCCGCATGCGTCAGAAAGGCCACCAGCGGCGACAGCGTTTCGCCGGTCTCCAGATCGGGGGCCAGTTGTTCGGGCGAAGGTTTGTCCAAGACGGCGGCGGACATGTCCAGCCCCTGGCTGGCTGGCGATTGGCTCAAGTTCACGCCCAACTCATCGACCGGCAGCGCGACCGCGTCCCGGCCAAAGCCTTCCTGGCTCACAAAGGCCTCGGCGGCGTTCACGAGTTCGGCCAGATTCTCCAGCCGGTCCTGGCCATCCTTGTCGGTTTTATAGTGTTCTTCGAGCCCGCTGTGCTTTAGCACCAGTTCGATGATTTCGCGTAGCGTGCAGCCGGCGGTCTGCTCGCGCATCACGTCCAGTTTGGCCACGAATGCACCCAGGTTGGCGCCCGCCTTGCCGGGCACCGCGCTCACGCCGTCATGCAGCGAACAGCCCGAAGCGTTCGAAATATCCTGCAGTTGCTCGATGGTCCGGGCGCCGATGCCGCGCGGCGGAAAGTTCACCACGCGCATGAAGCTGGTGTCGTCGTGCGGGTTGTCCAGCAGACGCAAATAGGCCAGCGCATGCTTGATTTCGGCGCGCTCGAAAAACCGCAGGCCGCCGTACACGCGATAGGGAATGCTGGCATTGAACAGCGCGCTTTCCATCACCCGGCTTTGCGCATTGCTGCGGTACAGCAGCGCGATTTCCTTGCGCTCTGTGCCGTCCCGCACCAGTTGCCTGACCTCATCGACAAACCATTGCGCCTCGGCAAAATCGCTGGCTGATTCATACACCCGCACCGGCTCGCCCGGCCCGGCTTCGGTACTCAGATTTTTGCCCAGGCGCTGGGTGTTGTGGCTGATCAGCGCATTGGCTGAATCGAGGATATTGCCGAAGCTGCGGTAATTGCGCTCCAGCTTGATCTGGTGGGTGACATTGAACTCGCGAACGAAGTCGGCCATGTTGCCCACGCGCGCGCCGCGAAAGGCGTAGATGCTCTGGTCATCGTCGCCGACGGCCACCACCGAACCACCGGGCATGGACTCCATCGCGTCCGCGCCCTGCCCGGCCAGCATCTTGATCCAGGCGTATTGCAGCTTGTTGGTGTCCTGGAACTCGTCGATCAGGATGTGGCGAAAACGCCGCTGGTAGTGCTCGCGTATCGGGGCGTTGTCACGCAGCAGCTCATAGCTGCGCAGCATCAGTTCGCCAAAATCGACCACGCCTTCGCGCTGGCATTGCTGCTCGTAGAGGTCGTAGATCTCGACCTTCTTGCGGCTGTTCTCATCGTGCGCAGGCACGTCTTTCGCGCGCAGGCCGTCTTCCTTGCAACCGGCAATGAAACGCATCAAATCCTTGGGCGGAAAGCGCTCGTCATCAATGCCGAACTGCTTGCACAGCCGCTTGATGGCCGACAGCTGGTCCTGCGTGTCCAGAATCTGGAAAGTCGATGGCAGATTGGCCAGCTTGTAGTGGGCGCGCAAAAACCGGTTGCACAGGCCGTGGAAGGTGCCTATCCACATGCCGCGCACATTGATGGGCAGCATGCTTGAAAGGCGAGTCAGCATTTCCTTGGCCGCCTTGTTGGTGAAGGTCACGGCCAGGATGCCGCCGGGCGAAACGTAGCCGTTTTGCAGCAGCCAGGCAATGCGCGTGGTCAGCACGCGGGTCTTGCCCGAGCCGGCCCCCGCGAGAATCAAGGCATGCGTGGCGGGCAGCGTCACCGCCGCCAGTTGCTCTGGATTAAGATTTTGCAGGAGAGGGGATGAAGAAACAGCGTCTGAAAACATCCCCCATTGTAGAAAGCCCCCGATGCCCTTTTTCGCTTCCCTGAAGTCAGCCCCATTTCGATACGGCCTGCTGCTTGCCATGCTTGTGCTGGCTGTCAGCCCGGATGCGCAGGCGCAATCGTTCTGCGCCAGCGACGGCCAGCCCCGGCCGGTACGGCTCATGGAGCGCTTCATCAACGCCGACTGCGGTGACTGCTGGAGCGACCCGGCCACGCCGGTGCCGGGCAGGAATGCCGTCGCGCTGGACTGGGTCATTCCCGGAAGCCTGGGTGACGATGCGCCGCTGTCCGCCGTGGCAACGCGCGATGCGCTGGCCCGGCTGGAAGCGCTAAAGGAAAGCGTGCCGCTCAAAACCACGACGGCCCGGCATGCCATCAAGGGCATCCAGGGCGCCAGTCTGCGCGTCGCCCACGGCTTGCCGGTGTCTGGTTATCTGGGCGCGTCCATCGAACTCAAGCCGATTTCGTCAGCGGCCAGGCAACCCTTGAACGCCTGGCTGGCGCTGGTTGAAACCCTGCCGGTGGGCCTTGAAGGCTCGCCGGTGGAGAGAAATCTGGTCAGAAATGTGCTTACGCGCACATGGGACGGGCGCAAGCAGCTATCAAAAGATGAGCAAAACAGATTGTTTGAAACCCGTTCGATGAACATCGCACCGGCGGCCAGCCCGGACCGCCTGCGCGTCATCGGCTGGGTCGAGGATGAAAAGGGCCGGGTGCTGCTAGCGGCGCAATCGCGTTGTGCTGTGCTGCACCTTGAAACGAGAAGCGCAAGGCCATCAAACACGCCTGTAAGGATATTGCCGCCAGCGCAGCCTGCCGGGCATGCAAGCCCCTAGAATCAGTCACCGGGTCCAAGCAATTGCACCCGGTTTTTTTGTGGGTGCCTTGACCTCTGCGGTCACGTCTGCCAGCAAAAACCGGCCATTCCAAGCGCCCTCTGTTCATCAACAGCCTTTTTTCTGGAGCTTGGGAAAATCATGGAAATCTTCGACTACGACAACATCCTGCTGCTGCCACGCAAATGCCGCGTGGAAAGCCGCGCCGAATGCGACGCCAGCGTGACGCTGGGCCAGCGCAGTTTTCGCATCCCGGTGGTGCCGGCCAACATGAAGACGGTGGTCAACGAAGACATCTGCGTCTGGATGGCGCAAAACGGCTACTTCTACGTCATGCACCGCTTCGACCTGGACAATCTGCAGTTCGTGCGCGACATGAAAGCCCGGGGCGTGTACGCTTCGATCTCGCTGGGCGTGAAGCAGCCCGACTACGACACGGTGGACAGGCTGGTCGCCGAAGGTTTGGCGCCGGAATACATCACCATCGACATTGCCCATGGCCATGCCGACACGGTGCGCAAAATGATCGCGTACCTGAAGAAACATCTGCCCGGATCGTTCGTGATTGCCGGCAACGTGGCCACGCCCGAGGCGGTGATCGACCTGGAAAACTGGGGTGCCGACGCGACCAAGGTCGGCATCGGCCCCGGCAAGGTCTGCATCACCAAGATGAAGACCGGCTTTGGCACCGGAGGCTGGCAGTTGTCGGCGCTCAAGTGGTGCGCCCGGGTGGCGACCAGGCCCATCATCGCCGATGGCGGCATCCGCGAGCACGGCGACATTGCCAAGTCCATCCGCTTTGGCGCGACCCTGGTGATGATCGGCTCCATGCTGGCAGGCCTTGAGGAAAGCCCGGGTCAGACCGTCGAGGTCGATGGCAAGCTGTTCAAGGAATACTACGGCAGCGCCTCGGACTTCAACAAGGGCGAGTACAAGCACGTCGAAGGCAAACGCATCCTGGAGCCGATCAAGGGCAAGCTGGTCGATACGCTGCGCGAGATGGAAGAAGACGTGCAAAGCGCCATCAGCTACGCGGGCGGCACCCGGCTCATGGACATCCGCAAGGTCAACTACGTGGTGCTGGGCGGCAAGAATTCGAATGAAGACCTGATGATGTAACGAAAAAGGCCGCTGCCAACCTTTCGGTTCGCAGCGGCCTTGTGGCTGGAAAACTGATCAATAAATAATCAGCGTTCGCGTGTCAAATTCAGTCGCGGAAGGGCTTGGTGAACTTGCCGCCCGGTTTTTTGGCCGCATCGCGGGGCACGAACACCTTGCCGGCTGGGCGGGCGAAAGCGGGCTTGCGGTCTGCAAAATCACCACGGGGCGCAAAGCCTTCGTTGCCGCCGCCAAAGTTGCGGTCTTCACGCGGCGCAAACGCGGCGTTGCCGCCACCGAAACCACGGTCATCCGGGCGACGGGCATTGCGGTCATTGAAACCCGAACGGTCAGCGTAGTTATTGCCCTGCGGCGCTGCAGGTGGACGACCCTGGAAGGAGCCGCCACGGTCATCACGGTTGCCGCCGAAGCCGCCGCCAGCATTGCCGCCGAAGCTGCCTGCATTGCCGCCGCCAAAGCCGCCACCGGCCGGTTTGCGGCCGCCGAAGCCGCCACGGTCGCCGCCACCGCCGCCGAAGCTGCGCGGGCCGCGGTCATTGCGGTCGCCGCCGAAGTTGCCGCGTGGGCGCTCGGAGGTCGGGGCAAAACGCTGCTGCGGCTCCAGACCGGCAATCACGCTGGCCTTGAGGTTTTGCTGCGTGTAGTGCTCGATGTCCTGGATCTTGCGGCGGTCGCGGAATTCGGCAATCGTGATCGCCTGACCTTCGCGGCCGGCACGGCCGGTACGGCCAATGCGGTGAACGTAATCTTCGGCTTTCATCGGCAGGCCGTAGTTGATGACGTGGGTGATGGTTGGAACGTCCAGACCACGGGCAGCCACGTCGGTAGCCACCAGAATCTGCACGCGGCCGTCACGGAAAGCCATCAGGCGGCGATTGCGCAGGCCTTGGCCCAGCGCGCCATGCAGAGCTACGGCGCTGAAGCCCTCTTGCACCAGGTCATTGGCCAGGCCGTCGCATTCCACCTGCGTGCAGGCAAAAACAATCGCCTGGTTGATGGTGGTGTCGCGCAGCCAGTGGTCCAGCAGCTTGCGCTTGTGCGTCATGTTGTCAGCCCACAGCAGCGACTGGGTGATGGACGCATGCTTTTCATGCGGCGAGTCGATTTCGACGCGCTGCGGCTGGCGCATCACGCGAGTCGCCAGTTGCATGATGCGCGGCGCGAAGGTGGCGCTGAACATCATGGTCTGCTTGCGCTCGATGGTGAGCTGGTTGACTTCGGTCAGGTCGTCGGCAAAGCCGAGGTCCAGCATGCGGTCGGCTTCGTCAACCACCAGGAACTGAACCTGGTCGAGCTTGATCTGCATGCTGCGCTGCAAATCGAGCAGACGGCCGGGCGTGGCCACGACGAGGTCGGCGTTTTGCAGCTTGGCAATTTGCAGCTGGTAAGGAATGCCGCCAACGACGTTGGCAACGCGCAGGCCGCGGCAATGGCGAACCAGGTCGATGGCGTCGGCGCAGACTTGCTGGGCCAGTTCGCGTGTCGGGCAGAGGATCAGGGCGCCGGGGGTGGCGGCCTTGAAGTTGCGCATGTTGGTCGGGTCTTTGCGCTTTGGCTTTTTCAAGGGCGCTTCGCCACGGGCGACGGCCTCGGCGCTCAGGCGTTCAAATTCGGCGCGTTCATTGCGTTCGGCTTCTTCCTGCTGTTTCAGCAGGGTGTGCAGCACGGGCAGCAGGAAGGCGGCGGTCTTGCCGCTGCCGGTCTGGCTGGAAACCAGCAGATCGGTGAATTTTGGCGCTTTCGGGTCGGCGTCCAGGGCTTGCATGGCCTTGGGGATGGTGGCCATCTGCACCGAGGTTGGCTGGGTGAAACCCATGTCGGCGACGGCTTGCAGCAGTTCCTTGGCCAGGCCAAGCTTCACAAAGCCGTTAGGCTCGGCGACAACGGCTTCCAGCGAGGTTGCCACGGCAACAGGCTCGTCGGAAGAGAAGTCAGGAATTACGTGGATTTCCAGGTCGGAAATGGTGTCAAGGGTTTCAGGCGCAAAGTCGCCGCGAGTCTCAAAAGAGTCAGTCATGTTTTTTCTCACTAATCCCCTGCGCGCTTCGTTTTTGGCGAAGGACAGGAAACTCCACCTCCCGCGATGCAGAAGGCTTCGTTCATGGTTAATAAAACATCAACCATCAAACGAATATACGGATCAAGAACAGAATTGCCCTGATGCGGTGACTCCGAAAATAGAGTCCAAAAGTGTGAGGTAGATGTACAAATGCGGTTAGCACGGTGTGCAACTGCAAGCCTTTGATTATGGCATGGCTTACGGGTTTCTACCAGTTAACCTTTTAAAATAAAAGGTCATTACTCCGTGCAATCAGGCTCAAGAGCAGGCGTCAGCGCATGCTTTTACTATCATTTAAATAGTTTGATATGCCCGACCCATATGCGTAAAAGGCCTAAAAAGCATTAAAACTCACTTCAAAAAGTGTTCGCGGTAATGCTCAAGCTCGTCAATCGACTCATGCACATCGGCCAGCGCCGTGTGCTTCTGGTGCTTCTTGAAAGCGCTGTACACCTCGGGCCGCCAGCGTTTGGCCAGTTCCTTGAAGGTACTCACATCCACATTGCGGTAGTGAAAAAAGAGTTCCAGCTTGGGCATGTACTTGGCCAGGAAGCGCCGGTCCTGGCCAATGGTATTGCCACACATGGGAGTCGTACCCTTGGGGACATACTTGGCCAGGAATGCCAGCAATTGCGCCTGCGCATCTTCCTCGGTCACGGTGCTGGCCTTGACCTTGTCGATGAGGCCGCTGCGGCCATGCGTGCCTTTGTTCCATTTGTCCATCTTGCCCAGCAACTCGTCGGACTGATGGATGGCCAGCACCGGGCCTTCAATGCGCGGCGTGAGTTGCGGGCCGGTCACGACCACGGCAATTTCAATGATGCGTTCCTTTTCGGGATCAAGCCCAGTCATTTCGCAGTCCAGCCAGACCAGGTTCTGGTCGGATTTTTTAAGCAAGGGTTCGGTTTCTAGCATCTTGCCATTCTCGCCGATGGTTTATCGCCGATAGCCTAAACTTCCCGCCATGACCGACCACTCCCTTGTATTCACTGCGCTGTTTTCTGCCCTGCTCGTGCTAGGGCTGGTAACAAAGTTCTACCTGGCCACGCGGCAGATTCGCCATGTGGCGCAGCATCGCAACAAGGTGCCCGCCGCTTTTGCATCCACCATCACGCTGCAATCGCACCAGAAAGCCGCTGATTACACGATTGCCAAAACCCGCCTGGGCATGCTGGAGATGGCCTTCGCCGCCGCCGTGCTGCTGGGCTGGACACTGCTGGGCGGCCTTGACACGCTGAACCAGGCATTGATGCGCTCAGGGCTGGCTGACTACGGCAGTTTGCTGCCTCAACTGGTTTTGCTGGCGGCGTTCGGCCTGATCAGCGGCCTGCTCGACCTACCCTTTGCCCTGTACAAGACGTTCCGGCTTGAGGAACGCTTCGGCTTCAACAAGATGACGTTCAAGCTCTGGCTGGCTGACCTGGTCAAATCCACGCTGGTCGGCGCAATCGTCGGCCTGCCCATCGTGGCGCTGGTTCTGTGGCTGATGGGCAGCGCCGGCGAGGGGTGGTGGCTCTGGACCTGGGTCGTCTGGATGGGTTTCAACCTGCTGGTGCTGGTGCTTTTCCCGACCGTGATTGCGCCGCTGTTCAACAAATTCAAGCCGCTGGACGACGAGGCCCTAAAGGCGCGCGTCACGGCCCTGATGCAGCGCTGCGGCTTTGCCGCCAAGGGCCTGTTCGTGATGGACGGCAGCAAGCGATCGGCCCATGCCAACGCCTATTTCACCGGCTTTGGCGCCGCCAAGCGCGTGGTGTTTTATGACACGCTGCTCAAGCAACTCAACCCCTCCGAGGTCGATGCGGTGCTGGCGCATGAACTGGGCCATTTCAAGCACAAGCACATCATCAAACGCATCGTGGTGATGTTTGCCATGAGCCTGCTCGGCTTTGCCCTGCTGGGCTGGGCGTCGTCGCAGGTGTGGTTTTACACCGGGCTGGGCGTCAGGCCAAACCTGGTAGGGGCCAACGATGCGCTGGCCCTGCTGCTGTTCTTGATGGTGGTGCCGCTCTTGAGCTTCTTTGTGTCGCCGGTCATGGCACAGTTTTCGCGCCAGCATGAGTTCGAGGCCGATGCCTACGCCATCTCGCAAACCGACGGCCGGGATTTGCAGAGCGCATTGCTCAAGCTTTACAAGGACAATGCCAGCACCCTCACGCCCGACCCGGTATTTGTCAAGTTTTACTATTCACACCCGCCCGCCTCCGAGCGGCTGGGACGCATGACCCCTTCCCCTGAAAGTGCCGCATCATGAGCCATCCGATCCATCAAAACCGGCGCGCCCTGAGCGCCACCGAAATCGTCACGCAACTAAGCAAGCTCAATGGCGAGCAGGCGCTGGGCTGGCGGCTGATCGACGGCGCGCTGGAGAAAGCATTCAAGTTCAAGAATTACCACGAAACCATCGGTTTCGTGAATGCAGTCGCCTTCATTGCCAATGCTGAAGATCATCACCCAGACCTTGAAGTAAGTTACAGCCAGTGCAAGGTGCGCTTCAATACGCACGATGTCAAGGGCATTTCCGTCAGCGATTTTTTCTGCGCGTCGAAGGTTGACGCTCTGCTGGTTTGAGCAAGCCAAAGCAATCGGCGCGCGCTGGCGCTGCCCCAATTGCGGGGACTCAGCCGGGTCTGGTGGTGGCCGGCTTTGGCCGCCATGTGCTGGTCGAGACCGAATCCGGCCAGCGCCTGATCTGCCATCCGCGCGGCAAGAAAAGCCAGGTTGTCGTCGGCGACCGCATCCGCTGGCTGCCCTCGCAGGACGAAGGCACAATTGAAAAGATAGAGGAGCGCAGCAACTTGTTTTACCGCCAGGACGAGATGCGCACCAAGTCGTTTGCCGCCAACCTGGACCAGATCCTGATCCTGATCGCGGCAGAGCCCGAGTTCTCGGAAAGCCAGTTGACGCGCGCCCTGATCGCGGCAGAGGCCGAGCGCATCAAGCCCATCATTGCGCTGAACAAAAGCGATCTGGCCGAGCCCTTCGGCCGGGCCTGGACCAAGCTCGCGCCCTACCGCGCCATGGGCTACCAGGTGCTGCCGCTGGCGATCAAGCCCAAAACGGCTGCAGCCCCGGCAAACGATGGTCAGACCGCAGAGCTGATGGCCTTGCTGCACGGAAAGAAAACGCTGGTTCTGGGGCCGTCAGGCGCTGGCAAAAGCAGCCTGACCAACCTGCTGGTGCCGCATGCTCGGGTGCTGACGGCCGAGATTTCGCAGGCGCTGAACTCGGGCAAGCACACCACCACCAGCACGACGCTGTACTGGGTCGATGAAGCCCGGACCACCGCGCTGATCGACTCGCCGGGTTTTCAGGAATTCGGCCTGCATCACATCGACCCGATGCAGCTGGCCAACTACATGCCCGACTTCAAGGCGCATGCGCAAGACTGCAAGTTCTACAACTGCACGCACCTGCATGAGCCGGGCTGCGGCGTGATTTCAGAGGTAAAATCAACCGTTAGCGCAAGCAGCATCAGCGCCAACCGCTATCGTTTGTATAGCGAGTTGTTTGACGATCTGTCGCAGACGCGGTACTGAACAACGCGCCGGTACAGCCAGAGTTTCTAACCGAGCAGCCGCGCCAGTGTCAGCAGGGCGAGCAGCACCATCCACAGCACCACCGAACGCCAGACCAGGCCCACGACGCTGCGCAGGTGCGCCACCTCGGGCTCCCGGCCTGGCGTTGCTGCACTGATGACTGCATTGTCGGGATCCAGTCCACCCACCTCGAATTCTTGGGGAATGGAGGGAATCAACACGGCTTTGAGCGCTTCGCCGCCCAAGCGCACGTTGACGGCCCCGGAAGTGGCGGCAAGGATCAGCCCGTCGTTGCGGCTGGCGGTGGCGACGGCTGCGCCGGTGGGGAAACGCTGGGAGTAATTGCGCCAGGCGTCGATGGCATCTTCAAAACTGCCGACCACCGCAAACCCCAGCGAGGTGACGCGAGAAGGCACAAAATCGATGATGCCCCAGGCGCTGTTGGCCACCTGCTGAAGGGCCGGACTGGCACCCTCCCCCGGCGTCCTGCTTTTGTAGGTCCAGTAGCGCGCCACAAATTCGCTCATCCGGTACAGTACCGCCCCGGCAGGCCCCAGCCCCAAGGCAGCCAGCACCGAAAACCAGGCCAGTACGCCAAACACATGGCGATGGGCGGCCAGCACCGAATACTCGATGACGTGACGGACAATTTCACTGCGCGGCAGTTCACTGGCATCGACCTGGCGCCACTGGGCCAGCAGTTCGCGGGCAGTGTCTTCGTCGCCATCGTCCAGCGCATCGCGAATGTCGGTGAAGTAGTGGCTGAACTGCCGAAAACCCAGGGTGACATACAACACCGCCACGCTCCAGGCAACGGCCAGCAGGACGTTGACCTGCCACAGCAGCCAGTGCACCAGCAGCGTGAGCAGCGTGGGAATCATGACGGCGAACAGCCAGGTGATCCAGCCGTGATGGGATTTGCCTGCGTCCAGGCTGCGATGCGCCCAGCGTGTCCATCCCAAAAAACCGGAATGAACCCAGTTGTCACGGGCCAGAGGACGGGCCTGCTCCAGGATGAGTGCAAACAAAACGGCAAAAAAGCTCATGCCAAATCATAACGGCCTCCCGGAGCCGACCCGCAAGCTTTATTGGCTGCGGCGCGCCAGCCAGGCAACAGCTCAGGCGCTGAGGAAACGGTAGAAGTTTCGCAGCATGCCGGCGGTCGCGCCCCAGATGTAGCGTTCCCTGGATTCGCCGCCAGCCGCCTCGTCCATCGGCTCGGTGTAGGGCATGGAAAGCCACTCGCGGAGTACGCCGCCGAACTCGGTTTCGTGGCGCCGGTGGTGCGCAGGATTCATCAAAAACCCAAGCGGCACTTCAAACACATCAGCGACTTCCCCCGGATTGGGTTGCAGCTGAAAGCCCGGCGTGACCAGGGCGACGACCGGCGTGATGATGAAGGCCGAGCCCGTGACATAGGTGGGCAAAGTTCCCAGAACCTCCACATGATGGCGCGGCAAGGCGATTTCTTCCTGCGCTTCACGCAGGGCGGTATCGACCGCATCCCGGTCGGTCTCGTCGGTACGGCCACCCGGAAAAGCGATCTGGCCGGAATGGGTGGACAGGTTCGTGGAACGCTCGGTCAGCAGCAGCATGAGTTCGTCGCGCATCACCAAGGGCAGCAGCACGGCGGCCAGCGCGGGTGGGCGGTCGGAAAACTTCTTTTCGACGCTGTGCTCGGGCGTCCACATGGGCGGATGCCTGAACCTGTCACGCAGGGCTTGCGGCGTGAGCCGGTCCAGCCCGACACCAGCCAGGTGGCTGTCAATTCCCAGTACAGGAATGGAGCGGGGATCAAACAGGGGCAAAGGCAAGGGCTTGACGGGGTTCATGGAGAAACAGGATAACAAGCATGAAAAAAGCCGCTCGGTGGAGCGGCTTTTCAAAGGCAACAGGAGTTTTTACGCAGCCTGTACGGGCTGCACGGCTTTGACAGCCTTGACGCCCAGTTTTTCCTTGATACGTGCCGACTTGCCGCTGCGGCTACGCAGGTAGTACAGCTTGGCACGACGCACATCACCCTTGCGCTTGACTTCAATCTTGGCGATCAGCGGGCTGTACACCTGGAAAGTGCGCTCGACGCCTTCGCCATTGGAGATTTTGCGAACGATGAAGCTGGAGTTGAGGCCGCGATTGCGCTTGGCAATCACAACACCTTCAAAAGCCTGCAAACGCTTGCGGGTACCTTCAACCACGTTCACGCTCACGATGACGGTGTCGCCAGGAGCATAAACAGGAATGGTTTTGTTCAAGCGGGCAATTTCTTCCTGCTCAAGAGTCTGGATCAGATTCATGATTTTTCCATCTAACTAATTTCGTTCATGCACGCGCTACGCTAAAGACCGCAAATCCATGGATTCATTTGAAAGAAAAATCAGATGGTTGCAGTGGCCGCCAGAGGACCGAAAAGCCTTTGATTATAGCAATTCAGGAATCGAGGTCAGGATTTTTGGGCAAATCAGCCAGGAAGGCCTCATCGCTTTTGCTCAAATGCCCTGCCCTGCGGGCGGCCCGAACCAGTTCCGGGCGCTGGCGCTGGGTCAAGGCCAGCCGCTGCTGGCGCCGCCAGCGCTCGATGTGCGCATGGTTGCCGGACATCAATTCTGGCGGTACCGACTGGCCGCGCCAGGTTTCCGGGCGGGTGTAGTGCGGGCAGTCCAGCAAGCCGTCAAGCGCGGGGTTGAAGCTGTCCATCTGGTGACTGCCTTCATCGTTCAAGACTCCGGGCTGCAGCCGCGCCACAGCGTCCAGCAAGGCCATGGCGGCGATTTCGCCGCCCGACAGCACGAAGTCGCCCAGGCTGATCTGGTGGTCCACATGCGTGTCGATAAAACGCTGGTCAAGGCCTTCGTAGCGGCCGCAAATCAGCACGGCGCCGCTGCTGCTGGCTGACCAGCGCTCGACGCTGGCATGACTCAGCACCGTGCCAACCGGGGAAAAAAGAACTGTGGGCGCATCAGGCGCACCGCAAGCGGCGCGGTCAGCGCGAATGCTTTCAAGGCACAGCGTCAGCGGCTCAGCCAGCATGACCATGCCCGGACCGCCGCCAAAGGGACGGTCATCGACCCGCCGGTAATTGCCATCGGCAAAATCGCGCGGATTCCAGAGCCTGACCTCGACCAGGCCGGATTCGTAGGCACGGCGCGTCACACCGCTCGTCAGGAACGGTGAAAAAATCTCGGGAAACAGGGTGATGACATCAAAGCGCATGGAAAACTACTTTGAGCACTGAACAAAAGACTGAATGCATCAGGGCATGGCGCCATGACGCAGAACATCAATAGTCGGGTTGCCAGTCAACGGTGATGCACTTGCCGGCGATGTCAACTTTATCGACATAGGCTGCGACAAAAGGAATCATGCGTTCGGCAGTTGCGCTGGTGCCGTCTTCCTGGGTGCTGGTGTATTCGACGCACAGCACCGAATGAGGGCCGGTCGCCATCAGGTCGCGTACGCAGCCCAGGGCGACGCCTTCACGGTTGAGCACGTTCAGGCCGATCAGATCGACCCAATAATATTCATCGGCGGAAGCAGCCGGAAAGCTGCTGCGCGAGAGAAAAATCCGGGTGCCGCGCAAGGCTTCAGCCGCATCGCGGTCGTCAAGACCGGAAAATTTGGCAACCACTGCGCCGGAATGGATTTTGGCCTCGTCCACTTTCAGCGAGACCGTCCCCGAAAAAAGGCTGAAACCCGGCCGGAACTTGACGTCAGGCGCCTGCAAGTACCAGGTTTTAGCTGAAAAGAGTGCTTCCGGATCCGTGCTGTGCGGCTGAATCTTGACCCAGCCCTTGACACCCCACGCATCCAGAATGCGCCCAACCTCAAGCGCGTCGTCAGGCAGGCTGGACGAAGTCAAGCCCAGGGACGATTGAAGGCCAGGCAGCATCAAAAATTCCTGGAAATCAGGCAGCTACTTCAGCAGCAGCAGCAGCAGCAGGCGCAACCACCGTGGCGCCGCCCTGCTTGATCAGGCGCAGAACGGTTGGGGATGCCTGGGCGCCGACACCGATCCAGTGGGTCAAACGGTCTTGCACAATGCGCAGGCCTTCTTCGCCGCCTTTGGCAATCGGGTTGTAAAAACCGATGCGTTCGATGAAGCGACCATCGCGGCGAACGCGCTTGTCAGCCACAACGATGTTGAAAAATGGACGGTGTTTGGAACCGCCGCGTGAAAGCCGGATGACGACCATGATTTATCCTTGGGTGGCGGGGTAAAAGTACCCCAAATATTCCTGCAGCGCTTGAGACACACGACATGGCCACCCGGCCAGCGAAATGCTGCAAAGCCTGCGATTATATCCCGCCGGTCGGCACTGCGCCGTTTTGAGTCGAAAATCGCTGCGCTTATTCATGCCTCCGGGGGCAGGCTCCAACATTTTCAACCCTTCATCCAGCATGCCCCTCATACGCCCCAGCCGCGACGAAGACATTCCCGCCATCACCGCCATTTACGCCCGCCATGTGCTGCACGGCACCGGCACGTTTGAAACCGAGCCGCCCGCAACCAGCGACATGGCCGTCCGCCGTGCCGACGTACTGTCCAAGGGACTTCCCTACCTGGTTGCCGAGCAGGACGGAAAGATTCTGGGCTTTGCCTACGGCAACTGGTTCAAGCCCCGTCCAGCCTACCGATATTCGGTGGAGGACTCGATTTACCTTGCGCCAGACCTGCAGCGCAAGGGCCTGGGCCGCGCCTTGCTGGCTGAACTGCTGGCGCGCTGCGAGGCGGCGGACATTCGCAAGGTCATGGCCATCATCGGCGATTCGGCCAACGCCGGGTCGGTGGGGGTTCACCTGGCCCTGGGTTTCAGGCAGGTCGGCATCGTTGAGTCCTGCGGCTGGAAATTCGGCGCCTGGCGACACGGAACCGCCGCCAGAACGGCCCGCCTCATAATCCAGCGCATGCACACTGCTCCTCAGAAAAACAAAACTCTTGCCGCCTGGCTGGCTTTCATCGGTGGCCAGCTTGGCCTGCACCGCCTGTACCTGTATGGCTGGAAGGACTTGTGGGCCTGGGCGCATCCGGTTGTTGCGGCACTGGGCTGGTGGGGCGTCGAACGGGTGCGGATGTACGGCCAGGACGATCACCTGGCCTGGGCGCTGATTCCCTTGCTGGGCTTCACGCTGGCTGGCACCGCGCTGACAGGAATCTATTACGGTCTGATGCCGCCTGAAAAATGGAATGCCCTGCATAATCCCGCCGCGCCCGAAGCCGTTGCCGGCAACACCAACTGGCTGACGATGGGCGCCATCGTGTTTGCCTTGCTGTTTGGCACCATCGCCCTGATGTCGAGCATTGCTTTCAGCTTCCAGCGTTATTTCGAATACCAGGTTGAAGAGGCGAAAAAAATCAGCCAGTAACATGCAGAACCCCAAGCAGATCAACGCACTGGACCGGCGCCGCCTGCTGCTCGGCAGCCTGGCGGGTCTTGCCGGGTTGACGGGAATGGCGAGCTGGACCGGCGACGCGCACGCCCTCCCCGCCAGGACGTTGATGTTTCCACGCGACAGAGGTTCTCATCCCGACTTTCGCACCGAGTGGTGGTACATCACCGGACACGCCACTTCCCAGGCAGCAGACCAGCGCACCTTCGGTTTTCAGCTCACCTTTTTTCGCTCGCGTGTCGATGGCACGCAAGGCATGGCTTCTGAATTTGCGGCCAGGCAGTTGCTCTTTGCGCATGCCGCCATCACCGACGTGCAGGGTAAAAAACTCTGGCACGACCAGCGCATCGCCCGCGCCGGCTTCGGCGTGGCCTCTGCCAGCGAGCAGGACATGGCCGTCAAGCTGCGCGACTGGTCGCTGAAGGCCGACGGCGGACGCTACACCGCAGAGCTGCCAGCGACCGGCTTTGCGCTCAGCCTACAGTTTGAGGAAACACAAAGCGTGCTGCTCCAGGGCAAGCAGGGTTTGTCGCGCAAAGGCCCTGAAGAAAAACAGGCCAGCTATTACTACAGCCAGCCCCAGTTGCTTGCAAAAGGCAGCCTGCAGGTCAAGGAGCAGACTTTCGCAGTCACCGGCAAGGCCTGGCTGGACCACGAGTGGAGCCAGGAACTGCTGCACCCCAGCGCCGTCGGCTGGGACTGGATCGGCATGAACCTGGACGATGGCAGCGCGCTGACCGCGTTCAGGCTGCGCGACAAGGAAGGCAACGCGGTCTGGGCTGGCGGCTCCTTCAGGTCAGCCCAGGGCGAACTGCGTATCTTCAACCCCAGCGAGATTTTTTTCAAAGCAGGACGAAGCTGGAAAAGCCCGCTGACGCAAATCACCTACCCGGTGCAATGGGTGGTGCGCACGCCTGCGGAGTCCTATACCGTCAAGGCCGTGATCGACCACCAGGAACTCGACAGCCGCAGCTCCACCGGGTCGATTTACTGGGAAGGCCTGAGCGAGCTGCAGGACAGCCGGGGCCGGCGCGTGGGCACGGGCTACCTGGAAATGACAGGCTACGGACAGGCGTTGCGGCTGTAGCAAGGAATGCCTGCCGGCGCAAGCCAGCCTTGACGCCGTTCACGCCCGACGCGCAAACCTTGCCAGCTAAAGCCATCATGCCCTGTGTTTCAAGCCGATGCCTGAGCATGCGCTGCCTCCTTGCACAGCAAACTGGCCAACTCGCCAAGGGTCTTGAGCGCCGCCTCGAAACGCGCATCCCCGGGATGGCCATAGTTCAGGCGCAGGCAGTGGGCAAAGCGCCTGTCCGCCGAAAACAGGTGGCCGGGAGCGATGCTGATGCGCTGCGACAGCGCCATTCGGT